>NZ_BAABJQ010000159.1:0-500 GCF_039543385.1 Rugosimonospora acidiphila | reverse complement strand
CGGGCGACGTGTGAGCTTCAGGGGTATGCGTATGACGCGAAGCGGCGGGCGGCGCGGTTGGCGCGGGAGTTCTGGAACGATCCGGGGTTGGCGGATCGGCTTGAGGCGCAGGCGGCGGAGTTGAAGCAGCGGTTCAATCGGGATTTCTGGGTGGCGGATGGTGGGTATTACGCGTTGGCGTTGGACGCGGATGGTGGTCAGGTGGATTCGTTGTCGTCGAACATTGGGCATTTGTTGTGGAGTGGGATTGTGGATCGGGATCGGGCTGGTCAGGTGGTGGAGCATTTGATGGGGCCGCGGTTGTTTTCGGGGTGGGGGGTTCGGACGTTGGCGGTGGGTGAGGGTCGGTACAACCCGGTGGGGTATCACGTGGGTACGGTCTGGCCGTTCGACAATTCGTTCATCGCCTGGGGGCTGCGGAAGTACGGGTACAAGGAGGAGGCCGCCCGCATCGCGCAGTGCATCATCGAGGCCGCCGAGTTCTTCCAGGGCCGACTGCC
>NZ_BAABJQ010000158.1:0-503 GCF_039543385.1 Rugosimonospora acidiphila | reverse complement strand
ACTCTTGTCATTTGTTTTGGTAAAGAGAAAAGTTTTTCCATCGATTTTATGAATATACAAATAATTGGAGCCAACCTGCAGGTGATGATTATCAGCCAGCAGAGAATTAAGGAAAACAGACAGGTTTATTGAGCGCTTATCTTTCCCTTTATTTTTGCTGCGGTAAGTCGCATAAAAACCATTCTTCATAATTCAATCCATTTACTATGTTATGTTCTGAGGGGAGTGAAAATTCCCCTAATTCGATGAAGATTCTTGCTCAATTGTTATCAGCTATGCGCCGACCAGAACACCTTGCCGATCAGCCAAACGTCTCTTCAGGCCACTGACTAGCGATAACTTTCCCCACAACGGAACAACTCTCATTGCATGGGATCATTGGGTACTGTGGGTTTAGTGGTTGTAAAAACACCTGACCGCTATCCCTGATCAGTTTCTTGAAGGTAAACTCATCACCCCCAAGTCTGGCTATGCAGAAATCACCTGGCTCAACAGCCTGCTCA
>NZ_BAABJQ010000157.1:0-503 GCF_039543385.1 Rugosimonospora acidiphila | reverse complement strand
CCACCCATCACCCTCCCTCCAGGGATTCTCCCTCCAATCAAGCCCCTCCCCCCAGTGACAGTTCCTCCGGTGACTAACCCGCCAACAACTAAGCCTTGCCCGCCACCACCACCTAAGCCTTGCCTGCCTTGCCTGCCACCACCACCCGCCACGTGCCCAATCGACACTCTTAAGCTTGGAGCTTGTGTGGATCTTCTTGGCGGGTTGGTGCACATTGGCCTTGGTGACCCTGTCGTCAACGAGTGCTGCCCAGTGCTGCAAGGGCTGGTGGAGCTTGAGGCAGCAGTGTGCTTGTGCACCACTCTGAAGCTCAAGGTTCTGAACCTCAACATCTTTGTTCCACTCGCTCTTCAGCTCCTTGTCACTTGTGGGAAGACACCCCCTGTACCTTCGACACAGCTGAACAGGCGGCGCGTGCGTACGACGCGGCAGCTAGGGAGTTCCGTGGCGCCAAGGCCAAAATCAACTTCCCCTCGCCTTCCGAAATCGTCTCCACCGCCAAC
>NZ_BAABJQ010000156.1:0-504 GCF_039543385.1 Rugosimonospora acidiphila | reverse complement strand
CGGGAGGGAACCTGAAGATCAGAGAAGAAAGACCGGAGGCCTCGAACAATCCGCGACTCTCCCCAAGCCTGGAGAATCGGCCGGAGCTCTGGTTCTCGGGGCGAGGGATGCCGGAGAAGTCGGGCTATATGCCGGTGAAGTGGGGCTATAAGCCGGAGAAGTGGGGCTGTAACTGGGAGAAGTTGCACTGTAACTTGGAGAGGTAGGACTGTAGCTGGGTGAGGTTGGACTGTAGCTGGGCGATGTGGGGGAGTAAGATGGACTAGTAGGTGAATACGTGGGGCTTGTTGGACTGTACCCGGGAGAGCTTGGACTATATGTTGGGGAAGTAGGACTGTAACCAGGTGAAGTTGGGCTATATCCAGGTCGGCACCTTTCTGTTGAACCTTGTCAGGATGAACGTATAAGGTAGCTTTATAATAAACCTTTTTCACAGAGACAGAAGTAATCAAGTCTATCAATGAAACTGGCTGCCAACGACATTCAGGCCATAGCACATATTGC
>NZ_BAABJQ010000155.1:0-507 GCF_039543385.1 Rugosimonospora acidiphila | reverse complement strand
GGGGTGTGTAAGAAAATGGACAAATGTGGAAGAAATACTATCAAGTTCTGAATCCAAACGCTGACCACTTCTTTGATGACTCTTTCTTCGTCCTCTTGGAGTTGGGGTCAATGAGGTTTTCCAATGATTTTGCCTTTTTGTTTCGAGACCTGCCTGCTTCTTTGAGAAGATCAGCCAGCCTTTTCTTCTCATCATCATTCAACAATCTTGATTTCTCTTCCTCCACTTTCTTCTCTAAAACTTCGATCAATGTCTGCAAGCAAGCATCGGCAGAGCCCTCATCGTCGTCGTCGGCGTCTCTATGAATCGACTGCGGAGTTGAAGGCGAACCTCCTTCCTTTTGTTGTTGTTGTTGTTCATGTTCATCATCATGACTCCTCTCTTCCTTGATGAAATCCAAAGACAAAGCCTCGTTTTTGGGAACGCCGTTGGGTCTCTGGAGATCAACGTCGCAGTTCTGGCACCGCAAATCAGAGCTCGTTGTTGTGTAGAGTCGCTCCACGATTC
>NZ_BAABJQ010000154.1:0-507 GCF_039543385.1 Rugosimonospora acidiphila | reverse complement strand
CGCAAAACTTATGCCACACGTACCTTATTTTTTTTGACCCCAGTAGGCACTCTTAGGCCCATAGCTATCGAGCTTAGTCTTCCACCTGCTGGACCCAGTACTCGTTCAAAGCGTGTGGTCACACCCGCAGTTGATGCCACCACCAACTGGATTTGGCAGCTCGCCAAAGCCCATGTCGGCTCCAATGATGCCGGCGTTCACCAACTCGTTAACCACTGGTTGCGTACCCATGCCAGCGTGGAACCGTTTATACTGGCAGCACACAGGCAATTGAGTGCAATGCACCCCATATTTAAGCTTCTTGACCCGCACATGAGATACACACTAGAGATCAATGCGTTGGCTCGCCAAAACCTAGTCAATGCCGATGGTGTGATTGAGTCTTGCTTCACTCCTGGTCGATACTGCATGGAGATTAGTGCAGCCGCCTACAAGAATTTCTGGCGCTTTGATCTCGAAGGCCTTCCAGCTGATCTCATTCGAAGGGGTATGGCTGTAGCGGACCCC
>NZ_BAABJQ010000153.1:0-510 GCF_039543385.1 Rugosimonospora acidiphila | reverse complement strand
CGCATGTGCTAACCCTCAATATCGACATGAGTCAGGTGACCCGAATAGAGCCGGGTCCACTCTCCGGGTACCCGATGATGACTATAGAGGACATGACCTCTGCCACTTTGGCTCCACTCGCGAACGCCGATTTCAACCGTACGATCATCGAGCGAGGGATTGATTTGACGGACCTCGCTTGCTTACCGATTGCAACCGGGTGGTTCGGTAAAAGTGAGGAGAACCGGAGGTTGATTAAGGTACAGTGCTTCTCCATGAAGGGCACCGCAAACTTCTACATGAGGCCTATCGAAGGGCTCACAGTGCTGCTTGATATGGACACTAAAGAAGTCATCCAGATCTCTGATGAAGGAAGGAACATACCAATCCCCAAAGCCGCCGATACAGACTATCGCTTCTCCACAATAAACGCCCAACAACAAATGAACCTACTGAACCCGATATCCATTGAACAACCCAAGGGTCCGAGCTTTACGATAGAGGATCACTTGGTTAAATGGGCCAACTGGG
>NZ_BAABJQ010000152.1:0-510 GCF_039543385.1 Rugosimonospora acidiphila | reverse complement strand
TCGTGGAGTTCTGCCGGGAGCACGACATCTACTGCCAGGGTCGGGGCTCCGCGGCCAACTCGGCGGTCTGCTACGCGCTGGGCATCACCAACGTCGACGCGGTGCGCTGGGGCCTGCTGTTCGAGCGGTTCCTCGCCCCGGAGCGCGACGGACCGCCGGACATCGACGTGGACATCGAATCCGACCGGCGGGAGGAGGTCATCCAGCACGTGTACCAGAAATACGGCCGCCACCACGCCGCGCAGGTAGCCAACGTCATCTCGTACCGGCCCCGCTCGGCGGTGCGCGACCTGGCCCGGGCGTTCGGGTTCTCGCCCGGTCAGCAGGACGCGTGGAGCAAGCAGATCGACCGGTGGGGTCACGGCGGCGAGGTGGAGGGTATTCCGGAGCAGGTCGTGGAGTACGCCAACCGGCTGCAGACCTTCCCGAGGCACCTGGGCATCCACTCCGGCGGCATGGTGATCTGCGACCGGCCGGTGATCGAGGTGTGCCCGGTGGAGTGGGCCCGGA
>NZ_BAABJQ010000151.1:0-511 GCF_039543385.1 Rugosimonospora acidiphila | reverse complement strand
GGTCGGCTGCCGTTGTCGGCGCCGAGTCCGGCGTCGAGGCATTTTCCTTCTTGTCGCAGGGTGCCGTCGGTGGCCAGTGTCCAGGTCTGGCCACCGCTGGAGCGGCAGGTGGCCAATTGGATGGTGGTGGCGGCACCGACGCATTTGTCGCCGAAGCCTGTGATCGGGCCGGTGGCGGCTGACTTCGGGGGGCCGACTTGGTAGACCCGGACCCAGTCGACCAGCATTTGCTGTGGCAGCTTGGTGGCGGTGTCCGGATTGCCTGGTCCGTCGCCGCCGACGGCGACGTTGAGCAGTAGGAAGAAGGGGTGGTCGAAGACCCAGCCGGCGCCGGCTCGGGTGCGGTACTGGGTGCTGAAGATTTTCCCGTCGATGGCGAACGAGACGTGGTCGGGGTACCAGTCGGCGGTGAAGGTGTGGAAGGCGTTGGCGAAGTTGCCGTTGGTTGCTGTGTCGGCGGCGAACGCGTCGTAGCCTGGGCCGTGGAGGCCGCTCGTGATCTTGGTGAGTT
>NZ_BAABJQ010000150.1:0-515 GCF_039543385.1 Rugosimonospora acidiphila | reverse complement strand
CCCCCACCCAAATATCACTACAAAATTCAAAGAGAAAAAACATACTAATAAAAAAAACAACCAAATAAACAAAAAACTAAATTACACATAATTTGAAAAAAACAATTCAAATTACATTACTTTCCACGACTCCAGAGTGGGAAAGCTCGAAAAAGAGTCAAAGTCTACACCCGCGCCACACTCAGCCACCAAACCCGCCGCCGTATTCATGCCCGTACTTCTCCTTCGCTATCTTCACTATGTTCTCGATCCCCTTCCCTGGATCCTCCTTGTTTTTGAACTTGGCGTTTTCTTTGATCGCTGTGAGTCTCAGCAACGGCGCTTGATCCGACGGCTGTGGTTGTTTGTCTCCGCCCACCGACTGCCATCCGTCGTCGATTATGACGAATTTCGGTGGGGATCCACCGCTGGCGAGGCTCGAAAGCCCTGCCTCGACTCCTTCTTGGGTTACTTCCTGGTAAAACGCGTCCCAGGTGCACCACCCGAAATAGTCAACGATTACGGGGAGTTTCTTC
>NZ_BAABJQ010000149.1:0-518 GCF_039543385.1 Rugosimonospora acidiphila | reverse complement strand
GGCGGGGCTTCCGGAGTAGGGCTGGACATTGACGCCCCATTTGGTGGGTTCGAGACGGTAGGCTTTGAGGGCTCGGCTGCGACAGAGGTTTTCGATCTCGTCGATGAACTCGTTGCCTCCGTAGTACCGGTTTCCGGGCATGCCTTCGGAGTACTTGTTTGTGAGTGCGCTTCCGAGAGCTTCGATGACTGCGAAGGATGTGAAGTTCTCGGAAGCGATGAGCTCGATTCCGTGGCTCTGTCGATGCTTTTCTTTCTCGATGAGGTCGTGGATCTCTGGATCCACGGTTACCAATGGAGTGTTTCCCCATTCTTTTACGGGCTCCATTGTTGCAGTTGCAGTTGCAGATGAAGAATGAGAGAGAGAGAGTGGGGTACATGCTCGTTTATTTCATCCATGGTCTTATCCACATCATCAATGTTAGTTGCTTTCTGCATGGCCTTCATTGCAGATGCTCCAGTTCTCAATGCATCCACGGTCTCTGTTGTAGCTTTTGCACCTTCTAACATTATCATCTG
>NZ_BAABJQ010000148.1:0-520 GCF_039543385.1 Rugosimonospora acidiphila | reverse complement strand
CCGCCGGCCGCGACTTCAGCAGCTCCATCATCTCCGGCCTTGCTCAGGGCAGCGGCGAGTACTTCACCCGATTGGGCATCGGCACTCCTCCCAAGTACTCCTACATGGTGCTCGACACCGGAAGCGACAACCGAGCACAAGTTCGAGAAGATTGGCAAACTCGTGTCGTATGCGACCGAAGTCACCGCCTATGTCGAGCCCAATAAGATCAAGAAGCTGACCGGTGTCAAGACAAAGGAGCTCTTGCTTTGGATCACTCTCAGTGATATATATGTCGATGACCCGCCCACCGGGAAGATCACTTTCCAGATTCCGGCTGGGCTGTCCAGGACTTTTCCCGTGTCGGCTTTCGAGGTGGAGGAGGGGCCGGCGAAGGCGGAGGTTGGTGGTGGAAATGTAAGTGTTACTGCTGCTGCTGCTGCTGTTGCTGCTCAAGTGAAGGAAGTTTGAGGCAATTTAAAAGGTATATTTATTTATGTTATGTTTAGTATAAAGTTGTTTTAAAGGTGGATGAAGGGTC
>NZ_BAABJQ010000147.1:0-521 GCF_039543385.1 Rugosimonospora acidiphila | reverse complement strand
ATTTCTTTTTCTCCTCTTCTCGTTCCCGTTTTGAAGACAAAAAAATGGCACATAACAGCAACCAATATGGGAACCCACCTCGCCAAACTGACGAGTATGGGAACCCACCTCGCAAAACCGACGAATTTGGTGACCCAGTTCGCCAAATTGACGAGTACGGAAACCCGGTTCACCATACTGGTACCATGGGAGATTATGGTACCACTACCGGTACCACAGGTGTTCATGGCACCCACACTGGCACTACGGGCACTTATGGCACCGGCACTACTGGCACTTATGGCACCGGGATGGGTACCACCGGTACCACTGGTACCCATGGTTTGAGCACTGGTACCGGAGGCCATCATCAGCAGCATGCTGACGGAGGAGTGCTTCACCGCTCCGGCAGCAGCTCTAGCTCTTCAGAGGATGATGGTCAAGGAGGGAGGAGGAAGAAGAAAGGGCTGACACAGAAGATAAAGGAGAAGCTGCCAGGTGGGCACAAAGACCAGACACCGCAGTTCGACAACACAACCACC
>NZ_BAABJQ010000146.1:0-533 GCF_039543385.1 Rugosimonospora acidiphila | reverse complement strand
TCATGACTTCTCAGAATAGATAAATTGGTTCCCGGTTCCTTCCGCCATCCCGACCAATGAATCACTAGGATTCGTTTTCAATAGAATTTTCTGCATTCACGGGTTCCATCGTTCCCATCGCTTCTTGTTTAATGGTTAGGTCTGAATTCTACAACGGAGCTCTTAATGAAAGTTGTTCTTGAGTCAATCTTCTCAGTCTTTATTGGCTCGAGGCTCTTGATTTTTTTGTTCTATTCTCTATTCTATGAACAGATTCATTTAATTATGGATGAATCTGTATTGATGCTTTATTACATTGCCTTTTTGAGATGACCCATACACCTTCCATATTGGAATTCTATATCATTGATATTATTTTTCTCTCTTTCTTTCACCCTTCTATCCACATCTTTTTCTATATTTTGCTTTACAACTTAGAATCAGATTTTTTTTGTTTATGCAAAACAGATTTCAGTTGCTACAATGATATGACCAATATATCATATCTTGACTGGTTTTTTGGATCCAGATAATACGAAGTGATGAGTTGGTTA
>NZ_BAABJQ010000145.1:0-534 GCF_039543385.1 Rugosimonospora acidiphila | reverse complement strand
GTGCGGATAGATCTTGAATCACATCTATATAATACCTGGTTTGCTTAATCCAATTTTCGAAAGGAACGTGTCTTGGTATCAGACCTGTTGTTGGAAGATTTCTATAAAGTGTAATATCTGACTGAATGATCTAATGGAGTCTAAAGGTGGGAAAAAGAAGTCTAGCAGTAGTAGTAAATCCATGTTTTATGAAGCTCCTCTAGGTTACAGCATTGAAGACCTTCGACCCCACGGTGGAATCAAGAAATTCAGATCTGCTGCTTACTCCAACTGCGCTCGGAAGCCTTCCTGAGATTTTCTAAACTTGATATAAGCACCAACAGTGGACAATAACTTCAATATTTTGCTCTTGTTTTTATTTCTTTTCTCCTTGTCTCGTCTTCTACTTACCTCACTTTACAACAGCCAACAACATTTTTTTCCCCTTAAAGCAAGATGGCTTTGCCAGTTTCACCTATTGGATTTGAAGGATATGAAAAGAGACTCGAGATATCGTTCTTTGAGTCTAGTATCTTTGCTGACCCTAGAAGCAAT
>NZ_BAABJQ010000144.1:0-539 GCF_039543385.1 Rugosimonospora acidiphila | reverse complement strand
CAGACCATTGGTTGCCAAGCTCCTCAGTGCAAGCAGGTGCCAAATCCCACGTGCGAGGGCAGCGCGTGCAGCTTCAACCTAACCTATGGCGGCTCCACCGTGGTGTCGAACCTCTCACAGGACACCGTAATGCTTGCCACCGATCCCGTCCCTGGATATACCTTCGGTTGCATCCAAAAAGCCACAGGCAGCTCTGTGCCGCCGCAGGGCCTTTTGGGCTTGGGTCGAGGCCCACTCTCACTATTGTCACAGACCCAGAATATCTACCAGTCTACATTTTCCTACTGCCTTCCCAGCTTCAAGTCTGGCAACTTCTCTGGTTCACTAAGACTTGGACCCATTGGCCAACCCAAGAGGATCAAGTACACTCAGCTATTGAGGAACCCTAGAAGATCATCGCTCTACTATGTGAACATGTTCGGCATTAGAGTCGGCCGGCGAATTGTTAGCATCCCTCCACAAGCATTGGCATTTAATTCGATCACCGGCGCAGGGACAATTTTTGACTCCGGGACGGTGTTCACGAGACTAGTCCAGCC
>NZ_BAABJQ010000143.1:0-539 GCF_039543385.1 Rugosimonospora acidiphila | reverse complement strand
CACCATTTATTTATAACATGTCATGTAACATACACACATGTTAGTACCAAACACTCAGAATTACGCAGCACCAACCAAGTAGTAGTATCGTTCCCTCCTACCTCCCCATATCACAACACTTCAGATACACCCTTGTTTTTGATTATCAAATTTTTATGGCAACTGAAGTAATTGTAGAATTGGAATGGCAGATATACATAACTCCAACCCTAGTAGGAAATTTAACAAGAGTAAAAAACAAAAGCAAAAGCTATATATATAGCTAGCACACTGCTATATATATATGATAGGCATAACATGAGGAGGATCAGTGGTGGTGGTGAGGAGGTGGTGGTTTGTGAGGTTCTGGAGGGCCTGGTGGTGGCGCTTTGGGTCCCGGAGGAGGGTCGCCATGATGAGGCGGTGGTGGCTCGTGATGAGGAGGACCTGGATGAGGCGCGTGCGGTGCTGGTGGGTGGTGGGGATCAGGTGGTGGTGGATTGTGCATCTTCTTCTTTGCTTTTTTCTCGCGTTTTAATAACAATGACGGTAGGGTTGTG
>NZ_BAABJQ010000142.1:0-540 GCF_039543385.1 Rugosimonospora acidiphila | reverse complement strand
CACCCACATGACAAGAGTTGACTTATAGCAATTAAATTACATAGACCCAGTTCGGCTCTCCCTCTCCTAACCAACCCATCTTTTATGAATCTCATTTTTTTTTTGTAAATTCTTCTACCCCTTTTCTTTATCATTATCCCCCATGGATAGAATCGAAATGGACAAATTGATTAGGCCGAATCATTGCATAGAAATATCATTATTTGATTGATCTAAGTTCATGCAATTTATTATTTATTAAAAATTTCTTTTGGTCAATCGTTGAATTGAATAAAATTCAACTGAAGGGGGTAATCGTTCTATAGAACATACTTTTTTATTTTTATTTAATCATACGCCATAAACATATACCACAAGAATTCTTATTCAAATTATGACTCCTAATATTTAAGGATTGACTGAACAATAGAAATAGAATATTCATTGAGGAGAGGTATGATATAAGTAGACCAAACAGGAATTTTAGGAAAAAGATCTTTTAGATCTCTTTCCTTTTTTTTTTTTACAATTCTCTAATATCGTAATCTTTTTTGTTATTAC
>NZ_BAABJQ010000141.1:0-551 GCF_039543385.1 Rugosimonospora acidiphila | reverse complement strand
CTGGGGGTTCCTACAGTTCATCATGAGAGTCATCGTCGTCTTCCGATCCATCTTCTGATCCGGCACCTGGGGCACCACCTGACCTTTGATAAACGGCTGTGATGATTGGGTTACAAACAGCTTCAACCTCTTTAAGCTTCTCATCATAGTCCTCTTTCTCTGCTGTCTGATTGTCATCCAGCCACTCAAGGGCCTCCTTCACTGCCGTCTCAATCTTCTCCTTCTCATCAGACTCGAGCTTGTCTGCAAGCTTATCTTTGTCACTGATCTGGTTCTTCATGTTATAGATGTAAGTCTCCAGGCTGTTACGGGCATCAATCCTCTCTTTCACCTTCTTATCTTCATCTGCAAACTCTTCTGCCTCTTTAACCATCCGATCAATCTCTTCTTGGCTCAAACGGCCCTTGTCATTGGTGATGGTAATCTTCTCTGATTTGCCTGTGCCCTTGTCTTCACCCTTGACGTTTAAGATGCCATTTGCATCCACTTCAAATGTGACTTCAATTTGAGGGGTTCCCCTTGGAGCTGGAGGATTTCCAGACAGATCAAAA
>NZ_BAABJQ010000139.1:0-558 GCF_039543385.1 Rugosimonospora acidiphila | reverse complement strand
CAGTGTACAGTTGAGAATGCCAGGTGGCACAATTTGAATGTTTTGAGGAAGGCTAGCTCCGGTGTGGGTACGCCTTTGATGCCCGGACGCCTGTTCGAGACCTATATATTTGCTCTCTTCAATGAGAATCTCAAGCCCGGCGCAGCTGATGAGAGGAATTTCGGCTTGTTCCGCCCCGATTTCTCACCCGTATATGATATCGGCATTATGCGACCAGGACAGGCTGGTGGTGGTGGTGCAAGCCCTTCACCAGTATCCACAGGGGGCAAGCAGTGGTGTGTGCCAAGAGCAGAGGCTAGCGACGCAGCATTGCAGGAAAACATCAACTGGGCATGCAGCAACGGAGTGGATTGCCAGCCCATTGAGGCCGGTGGGGCATGCTTTGACCCTACCACAGTCAGGTCCCATGCAGCTTATGTCATGAACGCTTACTATCAGTCCAAGGGTCACCAGAATTTCAACTGCGACTTCTCTGGCACCGGTGTTTTAGCCACATCTGACCCAAGTTATGGTGAGTGTAAATATCTGGCTTGAAACTACTGGAAGTAGGTAGGATCG
>NZ_BAABJQ010000138.1:0-561 GCF_039543385.1 Rugosimonospora acidiphila | reverse complement strand
GAAGGAGTGCAGCCACCACAAGGACAAGCGGAGGAAGAGGCTCCGGCGGTTTTTCGGTGGACTCCTCATCTTGATCTTCATCATCCTAATAATCGTCCTCCTAATATGGGCCATCCTCCAGCCCAAGAAACCCCGCTTCGTCCTCCAAGACGCCACCGTCTACGCCTTCAACGTCACGGCACCAAACTTCCTCACCTCCACCATTCTAGTCACCATCGCATCCCGTAACCCAAACGACAAGATCGGTGTCTACTACGACAAGCTCGACATCTTCGCCATCTACCAGAACCAGCAGATCACCTACTACACCGCCATACCATCCACGTATCAGGGCCACAAGGAAATCAACGTTTGGTCACCCATAGTGTCAGGCGTCAACGTCCCCGTGGCTCCATACAACGGCGTTGGACTCAGCCAGGACCAGGCCGATGGAACAGTCATTCTTACCATCAAGATTCAAGGACGGGTTAGATTCAAAGTTGGCACCTTCGTCTCTGGACACTACCACCTCACCGTCAATTGTCCCGCCAACATCGTCTTCGGCAACCCCACTCCTGGCAT
>NZ_BAABJQ010000137.1:0-564 GCF_039543385.1 Rugosimonospora acidiphila | reverse complement strand
CTTGAGTTTCAGTCACAAGATTTCTGCGCCGTTGATGATGGATGAGAACTGTGGAATGGCGAAGAAGAGATCGTCGGTGGATGGGTCGAGGGGGAGCTTGAATGAGAGGGCTTTTCCGAGGATTTGTATTTGGGAATCGGATGGGGAAGCTGGGGATATTACTTGTGATATCATTGATAATGTGGAGGCTTCGATGTTCTATAGGGATGGTACTGGGTTTGACTGTCATGGGGTTAGGAAGTTTCAGAGGAGTCCCTGTTGTTTGAATGGTGAGGTGAAAATCTCTGAGCTGTTAAATTATCCAGTCAGAGGTCTTGTTTTTGAGGGTGGAAATACTCAGGAAGATTTGTCCAATGCTGTCTCGGATTCCTGCATTTGCCTTCAAGATAACAACGTACCTTACAATGTGCTAATCTCTGAGTCTGGGAAACGGATCTTTCTCGTACCACAGTGTTATGCTGAGAAACAGGCTCTAGGAGAAGTGAGTTCTGAGCTTCTGGACACCCAAGTAAACCCGGCAGTGTGGGAAATTAGCGGGCATATGGTTTTGAAGAGGAAGAAGGA
>NZ_BAABJQ010000136.1:0-566 GCF_039543385.1 Rugosimonospora acidiphila | reverse complement strand
CTACAACAAACAAGCCTACAGAGAAACATCAGCACCAACAAAGAAGCTCTCACGCAGTCATGGCCACCTCTGCTATCCAACAGTCGGCTTTCGCTGGACAGACTGCCCTGAAGCCCCAGAATGAGCTTGTCAGGAAGATTGGCAGCTTTGGAGGTGGCCGCATCACCATGAGGCGCACTGTGAGAAGTGCTCCCCAAAGCATATGGTATGGGCCAGACCGCCCAAAGTACTTGGGCCCATTCTCCGAGCAAACTCCATCATACTTGACCGGTGAATTCCCCGGTGACTATGGTTGGGACACTGCTGGGCTTTCAGCAGACCCCGAGACCTTTGCCAAGAACCGTGAACTCGAGGTGATCCACTGCCGCTGGGCCATGCTCGGTGCACTGGGCTGTGTCTTCCCCGAAATCCTTTCCAAGAATGGTGTCAAGTTCGGTGAGGCAGTTTGGTTCAAGGCTGGAGCCCAAATTTTCTCCGAAGGTGGCCTTGATTACCTTGGCAATCCAAACCTGATCCATGCCCAGAGCATCCTCGCAATCTGGGCTTGCCAAGTAGTGCTCATGGGC
>NZ_BAABJQ010000135.1:0-578 GCF_039543385.1 Rugosimonospora acidiphila | reverse complement strand
GGCAGTTGAAGCACAGTGTGGTTGGGTCGCTGCTCCACTGGTTGCAATCGGAATTGTTATATGGAGTGTTGCCTGTGGGAGTCCAGTTGGTTGGGCTAACATAGGTGAAATTGCAGTCATTTGATGGCTTGCAGCAACCCGACTGAATGGCGGACAAGTGCTCGAGATAGAATTCATCGGCAGTGGTGTTAGACCCATCATCAATCAAGCTCTTGCAAACCTTACTGTCCTGCAAGCAACTCTTGATCTTGTTCCAATTCTTGGTACTATTAACCCTCTTCTGCAACCAATTCGAGTAGTCTCCGAGCCTATACTCCTTATGCCCCTTCCCAGACACCACCTCTCCAACCCCCTTGTTTGTGACCACGAATGCGAAGATGGTGAAACAGAAGAGAATGACGATGAGGAGGAACATAGCCAAGAGGTAGACCCAGAGAAGCAACGAGACGCGACAGCACGCGCCGATGAGTCCAGCCAGAGAGACCACCATGAGGAAGACACCCAGAATGATGACTGGCTTTGTTAAGAACTTCTCGCACTCAGATGCGCCGTGGTGGTTCAGCCATACTCCAGCCCAG
>NZ_BAABJQ010000134.1:0-578 GCF_039543385.1 Rugosimonospora acidiphila | reverse complement strand
GATTGCATGCTTGGCGGTGTTGTGCATGGTGGTGGTGGTAGCACCGTATGCGGAAGCGGTTACGTGCGGTCAAGTGCAGGGGAGCCTGGCACAGTGCCTGGGGTACCTGAGGAAGGGTGGGGCGTTGCCAGTACCGTGCTGCAATGGGGTTAGGGCCATTAACTCGGCGGCTAAGACCCCTGCCGACCGCAAGCAAACTTGCATATGCTTGCAACAGATGTCTAAAAGCATTACTGGTATTAACCCTACACTCGCTGCTGGCCTCCCTGGCAAATGCGGTGTTAACGTTCCTTACAAGATCAGCCCCTCCACCGACTGCTCCAAGGTGCATTGAGATTGATGGACCATTGATTTTCAGCTAGCACAGATTTACTGCTGTTTTGAATAATAATAAGATGAAAGTGTGGATTCCACCCAGAGTCCCCATTTGTGTGTGTGTGTGTGTGTGAGAGAGAGAGAGAGAGAGAGAGAGAGGCATACCAGTGAATGGTGACATTATACTTGCCTTGGTTCTTCACATTCACTATAATTCTATCACCTTTGTGGACACGCAAAGTTGGCCCTGGAAATAGTCCATT
>NZ_BAABJQ010000133.1:0-578 GCF_039543385.1 Rugosimonospora acidiphila | reverse complement strand
CGATCATATTCAGATCCCCAATTTCCCATCCATTTTTCTAGCGCGAAAAAAAGAGAGAAAATGGCAGGAATCATACACAAGATAGGAGAGACCCTCCACATCGGAGGCCAAAAGGAAGGCGAGAAGCAACACAAGGAAGGTGAGCACAAGGGAGAGCACCATGGCGATATGCACAAATCGGAACACTACGAAGGAGAAAAGCACAAATCTGAAGGAGAGAAGCACAAATCGGAGCACCATGGAGATGAGCACAAGGAAGGAGGGTTCATGAGCAAGATCCATGGTGGTGGTGATCATCATGATCATGAGGAGAAAGGTGAGAAAAAGAAGAAGAAGGAGAAGAAGAAGAAGCACGAGGATGGACACGAGCACCATGGTCATGACAGCAGCGACAGTGATAGCGATTAGATCGCTCGCTCGCTTTATACTTCTTCCCCTACACTACTTCGAAGGTCGGTTTGACTCTGAGGAGAGCTACAAATAAGAGGCCAATAGAGATTGGTGTGGTGGGAGGGAGAGAAATAAAATCTTGCTTTGAATGTCTAGTAGTGTTATGAGATGTTATCAGTGTGGGCGTG
>NZ_BAABJQ010000131.1:0-590 GCF_039543385.1 Rugosimonospora acidiphila | reverse complement strand
GTGCAGCACTTCATTGTCACCTTCGGGTACCTCGCGGTATTCATCCTGATGCTCGCCGAGTCGGCGTGTATCCCGATCCCGTCCGAGGTAACCATGCTGTTCGCTGGAGCCCTGGCGGCCGGTGCGATACCCGACGGCAGTCTCAACATCGTGCTGGTGATCCTCGCCGGCACCCTCGGCAACGTGGCCGGCAGCTACCTCGCCTGGGCGGTCGGCCGGTACGCGGGCCAGGCCGCCCTGCACCGCTGGGGCCGGCGCCTGTGGCTGCGCGAGGAGGACCTCGCCAAGGCGCACCGCTGGTTCACCCGGCACGGGCCCGCCTCAGTCTTCTTCGGTCGGCTACTGCCCGTGATCCGCACCTTCATCTCGTTGCCCGCCGGCTTCGCCGACATGGCACCCCTACGCTTCGGGCTTTACACCTTTGCCGGGTGCCTGCCCTGGACGGCGGCGCTCGCCCTGGCCGGATACGCCATCGGCGCCAACTGGCAGAAGGTGGCCGACGCCTTCAAGGGCCCCACCTACATCATCGCCGCGATCGTGGTACTGGCATGCGCCATCGCCGTCGCGGTGTTCATCCGTCGACGCCGCAC
>NZ_BAABJQ010000130.1:0-592 GCF_039543385.1 Rugosimonospora acidiphila | reverse complement strand
CAATACCTTTCAAATCACCCCCTTCCTATTCAAATCACCACCGTTGATTCTACTTTTTTCCGATCAGCACCACAATGGCCGAAGAGAAGCACCACCACCACCACTTCCACCACCACAAGGACGACGAAGACAAGCCCATCGATTCAGCTCCTTATTCCGGCACCACCACCGGATATGGTGACACCACCACCGGATATGGTGGCACCACCACCGGCTACGGTGGCGTTGAAGAAGTGACCACCTATGGTGAGACCACCAACGCCTATGGAAGCGGTGGTGGAGGGAGTGAGTATAGTGAGAGTACTGGTGTTTATGGAACTACAGCACCTCCTCGTTTTTCTGAGGAAACCCCTGATTATGAAAAAGAGGTTAAGCAACACAAGCACCGTGAGCACCTTGGTGAGCTTGGTGCTGTTGCTGCTGGCACTTTTGCCTTGTATGAGAAGCATCAGTCAAAGAAAGACCCAGAGCATGCCCACAAGCATAAGATAGAGGAAGAGATAGCAGCTGTGGCTGCAGTTGGATCTGGTGGGTATGCATTCCATGAGCATCATGAGAAGAAAGATGCCAAGGAAGAAGATGAAGAGTCCCT
>NZ_BAABJQ010000129.1:0-601 GCF_039543385.1 Rugosimonospora acidiphila | reverse complement strand
GCACTTGGGAGTCCACAACTGCTGATGTTGAGTGGTATTGGGCCCCAGCAACATCTCATGGCCCATGGAATAAAGGTGCTGATGGACCAGCCCATGGTTGGTCAAGGAATGGCTGATAATCCAATGAATGCAGTATTCATTCCAGCTCCTACGGCCCTTGCTGTCTCACTCATTCAAGTTGTAGGGATTCCCCAGTCCGACAGCTACTACATTGAGACAGCTAGTGGTTCCTTCTTTGGCTCTACTATTCCTCAAATGTTTGCAAATCAGATGATTTGTACCATCATTGGAGCTGGAGCGTGGGTTCAAAGCTGCTGGAAGTGTGGAACGGGTGGAATGAAGAGATGCTGTGGGGGGCTTTAAGAGATTCAACGGTACATTCCGAATATATCTTCTGTTGATCCGTGCGTGCTTGTTATCATCAATGTGGTGGTGATTTCTACGGTGGTCATGGAAATGTGCTGTGTTAATGCCACACCATTCTCTACTTTTGTGGGGGCCCTAGGGTGACTTGGTTCTACGCACTGGTGCACTGGATATTGTTTTTGTCCTGTCTTGTTATGTCATGCATGGGAGCAACTGTTCTGGATCATGTCTTCGG
>NZ_BAABJQ010000128.1:0-609 GCF_039543385.1 Rugosimonospora acidiphila | reverse complement strand
TGGCCAACAAACAATCACCTCCGACCTCCTCGCCGCAGTATACCGCCCCGCTCCACTGCTCTTACCCAACCCAAACTCTTCATCAGAAGAACAACTAGATTGTGATGATGGTGAAGAGAAAGATAGTTCCTCAATAAATTCCAAAATTGCTCCCAAGTTCTTCTCTTCCAACCTTGCCTTCATCAACTGAACCAAGTCCTCCGGAGGACCACCGTAGTCAATGTAAGCCATTAGATCCCCGGCAGAAAGGGTTGTGATTGCTCCAACAACTGCCTCATTGCAACAAGCAAGAGTGTAAGGCGATATTTCTCCTATCAATTTGTTGCATTCATCGACAACTCCAATTGATTTTTGTTCGGTGAGGAGGCGAGAAATGGAGTCCAAGGCAGAGGATGCAGGGTTGTCGTAGTAGATAGTCATGATATCGGTGTCAATGATGTTGAGCGACTCGATTGTGAATGCTGGTAGTGGGGAGAAGACGCCGATGGAGTTGAGGAGGAAGCGGACCACGTCTTCTTGAGTTAGCCAACAATATTCACGCCCGTGGGGGAGGGTGGAGGAGACGAATGAGGACGTTTTGTTGAGGAGCTTCTTCCTTGAAGTGATGCT
>NZ_BAABJQ010000127.1:0-611 GCF_039543385.1 Rugosimonospora acidiphila | reverse complement strand
CCCTCAGCAGTGGGACGGGGGGAAACTTGTTCTGAAGGCCAACTTCAAAAGTAAAATGGACTGCATCAACCTGCTGACCCCTGCTGATCAATTCTTCAATCATATCAGGCATTTTGTCACCCAAACCCAGAGACACAGCAAGCTTCGGCATTTGCTTCCGCCAAGCAGACCCAACGACAAGCTTCCTATACAAATCAATGTCTTCCTTCTTCACAATCCCAAAAGTCACTAAGTGCTGCAAAAACGTGTGCACATCGGGAGTCTTCACATTCTCGATTCCACCGCGCTGGTCCAAGCTCGCCTTCCACGTATCAGCTATCTCCTTCGCTCGTTGCTTCATGCGCGGCGTCACCATAAGCCTCGAATTCCCCAAAATTGGATCAATCACGACCGGAATCAACGATTCCAGTATCAGAACACAAGCCCATCCCAAATCATTCACTCTCTCACTCTTCTCCGACCTCTTATCCACTGGAAACACCTCCGAAATCGCCTCCAAAACGAACCTCGCCGGATCGACACAGTCAGCTAGGGCAACCGACATTTGAGCCCTCATTGAGTCCAATTCCTTCTTCCTAGCCGTCACGAACCTCCAGAAACCCTCAGCGTCC
>NZ_BAABJQ010000126.1:0-616 GCF_039543385.1 Rugosimonospora acidiphila | reverse complement strand
GGTTGCATCACTTGTGAGGGGCACAAAGATGGTTGTGGGAGTGGTGGTGCGGAGAAAACTGGCACGGTGGTTCTTACTGTAACTGGCGGAGCAATCCCCTGGTAAGGTGTCCTGCAATGTCGAATGGGAACATAAGGAGCGGCCCCAGCTGCAGGAAACCTTTGAGGGCGGATTACACGGAGTTCGGGTGCCAGAGGCTGTGATGATGACTGTGTGGGGCTGTTGTCATTTGCTGTTGTAGATGTGGGTCTGTGTCGAGGGGCAGTCCTTTGGCAGATTAAGGGGAGGATTTTTGATGTGGTCACTGGTTGAGGTTGTGGACTTGATGGTCTTAGGTTCTGAATTGGAAATTTCTTTTCGAATGGTATTGGAGCATTGGAGTTGTAGGATTTGGCCATTCTAATCTTTTCCTTGAAACGATAATTCAATAATGCTCGTGCAATTTTGATTTGTTCTAGCTCATCATTGTTCTCTGTTTCAGATGATGAAGTTGCATCTTGTTGTGCCAATTGTTTTAGAGATGTCCAAGCTGCCATGGCTGCATTTTTCTCAGCTTGTTTTTTGTTCTTGGCATGTTCCCCAGTAAATGTAATTCCAGCCAGTTCTACCATCCCTG
>NZ_BAABJQ010000125.1:0-623 GCF_039543385.1 Rugosimonospora acidiphila | reverse complement strand
GAACAAGTAAAGTGATTTATTGAGAGAGAGGAGAGGGAAGAAGAGAAGGGAAGAGAAGAGAGATAGAGAGAATGGCATTGGAATTGGCAGTGGGAGGTGGTAAGAAAGTTTTCAAATCAGTCATCACCAATAAATATGTGCGGCGCGTAGTTGATACCAGTCGGCTGATTAATGTATATCTCTCAGCCGACGCAACGGATTCCGAGAACCAGAACGTGCAATTCATATTGGAGCCGGCAAGTGATGGGAGTGGAATGTGCCACATCAAATGTCGTGACTCCAACAAATACTGGCAAGTGAAATCGGCCTATCCCGCCAAGCAGTCATGGATTACTGCTGATGCTGATGCGAGAAACGAAGAGCGACACAATTTGGCATGTACTTTGTTCGTCATCGAGTACTTCGGTACTGATCCTACTACAACAATCCGACTTCGCCACTGCAATCTCAAACGCTATGCATGCGTTCACAATGGTGCCTATTATTGAGTACTCATTTTAAACTCTCTTTTTTTTTTTGGTTAAATAACGATCGATTGGCTTGAATTCGGGCAACACGCCTGATAGGAAAGTCTTTCATTCACCAAACCCAACTCCTTAATTTTAATTGGGGTTGATTAGTAG
>NZ_BAABJQ010000124.1:0-634 GCF_039543385.1 Rugosimonospora acidiphila | reverse complement strand
CCCATCAGTATGGCCCACATAGCATTGCCCACAACGTATCGCAACCGGATACATCGGTGGGTAGCAAACCGGTACAAAAGCAGGAGGAGCCGGTGCTGGAGCTGGAGCTAGTGTTGGTGTTGGAGCCGGAGCTGGAGTCTGTGTTGGAGCCGGAGCTGGAGTCGAAGCCGGAGCTGGAGCGGGAAGCTTGTCTGCAGGGGGATTTGGTTTGGGCTTGGGCTTCTCAGGGGGTTTGGGCTTTGGAGGCTCTTTGATCTCAATGCTCTTGATGGTCTTCCCACCCTTACAACACAATTTGTCACGAACCTTCTCAGGGCTGCAGCATACTACGACGATCGTCACCGTATTTTTCTTTTCATCATAAATCTGGTCTCGTATTTGAGGAAATTTGCAAAGAATTTTCTTGATCTTCTTGTAGGAGCAAGGGCACTCAAGGTCGAGGTCAACCTTTACCACCATTTTCGTATCCTTCTCGGCCATTTTGTAGTCTAGTCAGATCTGAATTCAGAGATGAATTTGTAGTTGTTAGGGATAAAACCAATAGTCTGCTTGGATTTGGTGATTTTAGGAGAAAAAATAAAATAAAATAAAATGGGCTCTTCCTCTTCCAATATATTCACCTCTTCGATAGTTC
>NZ_BAABJQ010000123.1:0-639 GCF_039543385.1 Rugosimonospora acidiphila | reverse complement strand
CACCAAGCAATCTTCAGAGATTTAGACAAACACTTGAACAACAAAGATGTCTGGGTGCGGCGAACATCATCATCCATTCTATCATGGTGTTCACAACTTAGGACACCACAGCCCCGGTGGACATCACGGAGGTGCAGCTTGTCACGTCGGAGGGCATCACGGTCACGGCTGGGGACATCTTATTTACCAACACCACGGTCATGGCTGGGGACATCATATTCATCAACATAGTCATGGTGATCACGGACATGGTGGCCGCGGTGGTTGTCACCGTGGAGGACATCACGGTCATGATGGGATACATCATGGTCACGGTGGTGGCAGTCCTGGCAAAAGGCACCATTGCCATGGCAAACGTGGAGGTCACAGCAAGGAACATTATCATCATGTGGTCATTGTTGAGCATGTCAGTACCCCTGAAATTGCAACAACTAGTGGATAGATAGATTCTTCCTCTGTCAGTCATGAATTTTAGCAGTCCTCTGAATTGAAGAAATAAGAAGCAGCAGTGTGATCATGTATTATTAGATTTGAAGAGAGACAGAAAGATAATTTCCTTTAGTTGTGCTGTGTGTATTGTGCTAAATATTGTACCAGCTTGAGTTGTTTCATTGTACTATACACCAAAATAAAAGGTGG
>NZ_BAABJQ010000122.1:0-641 GCF_039543385.1 Rugosimonospora acidiphila | reverse complement strand
CTCGTCTTCAACACGCTCCTAGCCGGCTCAGTGGACTCTCGCCGGCGATTCTAGAATCTTTCAAACCCTTGTTTCTCTGCAACTCGAAGCCCTTTGGAACCCTCATTCTCTGCAGTTTCAACAATTTACTTCACGTTCTCGCGGTTCTGCTGAGTGAAAAGACCTTTCAAACCCTAATTCTCTGCAGTTTCGTCGAATTCCTACCGTTCGCCTCACGTTCTTGCGGCTCTGCTGAGTGAGAAGATTCTAATCTGTGCTCGTAAACAACTTCTTCGAATTCTTGAATCTCTGCAAGTCGAAACCCTTTCAAAACCCTAATTCTTTGCAGTTTCTTCGGAGTGAAGACTAATCTGTGTCTTTAAACAACGTGTTCGTGTTTTTGAATCTCTGCAACTGATTTTGTCTGCTGTTTGTTGGTGAATTTTCACCCCAAAAAAAAAAAATTATACTTTCAAAACCCCCTCATAATTATAAAGTCTTGTATAAATGACAAAAAATTTCAGATTTATATTTTGTGTGACAAATTTTCCCTTTCACATACACACTCTCTATCTTTCTCCTCTTTCTCTCCATCAGTTTGTTATCTCTCTCTTAGCTCTTTCTTTCTCTATCTCTTTCTAAGAGCTCTCTCCACCACCACC
>NZ_BAABJQ010000121.1:0-645 GCF_039543385.1 Rugosimonospora acidiphila | reverse complement strand
GGAAGCCTTCGCCGGCTACGGGCGGGAACTCACCCGGTACCCGGTGCAGTATCCGACCGCGTGCAGCCCGCAGGCGTGGTCGACGGGCGCCCCCCTGCTGCTGCTGCGCACCATGCTGGGCCTGGATCCGCTGGGCGAGCACCTCACGGTCGCGCCCTCGTTGCCCTCCCGGGTCGGCTGGATCGGCCTGCTGGACGTGCCGGGCCGCTGGGGCCGGTTCGACGCGTTCGGCCGCGGGCGTGAGGCGGCGGTGCCCAAGTACGGCCAGGCCGGCTACGGCGACGAGCGGTAGTCTCCGGCGGTGGCCCCGCCCGCGTGGGTGGCTGCCAGCGGGTGGCCGTCAACGGGTGGCCGTCAGCAGGTGGCTGTCACATGCCCGCGCGTTCCTGCCCGATGGTGGCCTCCCGCTTGCGGCCGAAGGTGTCCAACCGCCCCCACCGGCCGGGCACGTCCAGCAGCCCTATCCAGTCGACCTTCGCCGGCAGGTACGGATCCACGGTCAGACGGTCCTTCACCGGTTCGATGCCGAGCATGGTGCGCAGCAGCAGCAGGGGCGCGCCCGTCGACCACGCCTGCGGGCTGCACGCGGTCGGATACTGCACCGGGTACTTGGTCAGCTCGCGCTCGTAACCCGCCAGCGCCTCG
>NZ_BAABJQ010000120.1:0-649 GCF_039543385.1 Rugosimonospora acidiphila | reverse complement strand
GGGGCAAGCCTGGAGTTATTGCCCGGACTGAATCACGGTAGCGTGGCGGCAAGCCAAAGAGCTGTCTTTTGAGATTCTCTTGCATGGTATCGTTGTTGCAGACGAAGATATACCCACCAACGGTTTCACTTCTGGGCAGAGATTCAGATGGTGGAAGAGTCTTGAACCTCTTATCCACACTGTTCTTATTGCTGTCACTGTTACTGTTATCCTTACTGTTATTATTGTTATTGTTGTTGTTATTCTTGTTCTTCTTCCCAATTTTAGACCCATAATGATGATGATCATCTACACCCTTTCCATTACCAATCTTCTTCGAATTCACAGCAACATTAACATTGTTATTGTTGTTGATGTTGTTGTTGTTGTTATTGAAATTGTAATTCATCGAAGGCTTCGAGTAAATCCCTTTGTTGAACCCACCATTGAGTCCAACCTGTGACGATCCCAACCCAGAAGAACCCAACTTCCAACCATCGTTGAAGCCATTGAAATCAGGCCCACCAAGCTTCCAACCCTGATTAAAATTATTGAAATCGGACTCGTTGTTCTGCTTCGAATTGCTCGACTGGTTCAGCGAAATGAGCTCACCACCGACTCTGATATCGAAGTTCCTCCTCTCCTCCTCGGGCCTCTTCGACGAAGCATA
>NZ_BAABJQ010000119.1:0-650 GCF_039543385.1 Rugosimonospora acidiphila | reverse complement strand
CCAGCCAGCCTACATAGCGGTGAGAGATGAGTTCCGAAGGAGGGTAGGTGTAAACGCGACGGTGACAACATTGGGAGGATTCGACACGTGCTATTCGTTCCCCATAGTGGCGCCAACGGTGACACTTATGTTCACAGGGATGAACGTGACACTACCACCAGACAACTACTTGATCCACAGCACAGCAGGAAGCATCACATGTCTAGCCATGGCAGCAGCGCCTGACAATGTCAACTCAGTCCTCAATGTCATTGCCAACATGCAGCAACAAAACCACAGGCTCCTCTTCGACATCCCCAATTCTAGGCTCGGTGTCGCTCGTGAACTCTGTACCTGAGATTCCCCGTCATCATCATCTCTCTCTCTCTCTCTCTCACTGTGTGTTTTTTGTTTTTTTATTGGGATCTTTTGTTAGGTGGTGATTTGTGTGGTGCTAATAGTAGTAATAATAGTAAGGTATCTTTCGGTGTTGTTTGTTGGGTTTTTATCACTTACTTTATATTTGTAGTATTTAACCTGGAATTGTAAGGAATGGGACTAGAAGAAGGCGCAAGAGTAGAGTGTGTTGTAGTTTTGTGATCTGTTGTGTCACGGGGCAGTCTCTTCCTTTTGTTACTTTCTCTATTTTGATTACTGTTTGTGGGCGTGGG
>NZ_BAABJQ010000118.1:0-650 GCF_039543385.1 Rugosimonospora acidiphila | reverse complement strand
GGGAAGTTGAGGCAAAGTACTACTATTATTAGTATTGTGAAAGACATGTGGGTGCAATTCGGATGAGTCGAAAATATGGCCATAGCTCATGTGCGAACCACCACCGTGACCGTGAATGTCCAATCTTCTTCTCCCACAAAGATGCAAGCTCATTTATGTTGAGAAAATTGCAGGATGGTCGGAAATGAACCGATTTGTTCAGCGTACGAATGTCGTCGACGGTTTTGATGGTGAATTTTCCTATATCAGAGCCTGCAACAAAATATGCTTTGACACTGCCATCACCATAAATTTGGAACTCATCCAAAGGGGGAATTACTTCCGATGGGTGAGTATTGTCATAGTATGGCCAAGAAGCAATAGAGTTGCAGCAGATATAAGTGTAGGGCACCCCACACTCTTCTATCAATCGCCGCACCCTCCTCTTTTCGTTGTACATGGTGAGCCCTGGTTCCACCGGATTAGCCCTATCAACGTCATGCCCAAACTCCGATGGCAAAAACCTCTTGATGGTTCCGACAGCTTTAATGGCATGGACTAGGGTGAGTTGGTCTAGTATATTAGCACCACCAATAGCTGATATTACTATATCTATCTTATGCTCTTTTAGTGTCTTCTCCATGAATGCTTGATCCTTGACAACACCATGA
>NZ_BAABJQ010000117.1:0-659 GCF_039543385.1 Rugosimonospora acidiphila | reverse complement strand
CCCAAGGGTTGGAATGCTTCCGCCAAACTCTTTTCAATGTTCTTGGAGATGAGCCCAGGAACATCCTTGAGGAGGTGAAATGTAAGGCCCACTTCACGGAGGTGTCCGTCGATGGCACCGTCACTATCGGGGAGAATGGTTTGGGCCGCTGAGACCAACTCAAACAACGGATTCTCAACCTCGGGAATTGGGTCTGACCCAACTATAATAGCAGCTGCACCGTCACCAAATAGGGCCTGGCCCACAAGGCTATCAAGATGGGCATCACTAGGCCCACGGAAGGTGACTGCAGTGATTTCCGAACACACAACTAGGACCCGAGCACCTTTGTTGTTCTCGGCCAAATCCTTGGCTAAGCGAAGAACCGTGCCACCAGCAAAGCAACCTTGTTGATACATCATGAGCCTCTTGACTGATGGGCGAAGACCGAGTAGCTTGGTGAGCTGGTAGTCGGCCCCGGGCATGTCGACGCCACTAGTGGTGCAGAAAACCAAGTGGGTGATTTTGGACTTCGGCTGGCCCCATTCTTTGATGGCCTTGGTTGCAGCCTCTTTGCCTAGTTTTGGTACTTCAACAACCACCATGTCTTGCCTAGCATCTAGTGAAGGTGCCATGTAGGCACACACATTTGGGTTTTCTTTTAAAATTTCCTCTGTCAA
>NZ_BAABJQ010000115.1:0-666 GCF_039543385.1 Rugosimonospora acidiphila | reverse complement strand
CCTAACCCTAGAGGTTTTACCATGAAAGGAGGTAGATCGAAGGCGGAGCCCAAGAAAGCTGATTCCAAGCTTTCTGTGAAGAAGAAAGGTGCCGAGAAACCTGCTAAACAGCCTGCGAAAAAGGGGAAGGCTGCTGCCAAGGATCCTAACAAGCCTAAGAGGCCTGCCAGTGCCTTCTTCGTTTTCATGGAGGATTTCAGGAAGACGTACAAGGAGAAGCACCCAAACAACAAGTCCGTTGCTGCTGTTGGTAAGGCTGGTGGAGACAAATGGAAATCCATGTCAGAAGCTGAAAAAGCCCCATTTGTCTCGAGGGCAGAGAAGAGGAAGACTGAATACAACAAGAACATCGAGGCTTACAATAAGAGAATAGCTGACGGACCAGCTGAGGATGAGGAGTCTGACAAATCGATGTCCGAGGTGCACGACGACGACGATGATGATGATGAGGAGAAGAAGAAAGGTAATCCCAGAAAGCATGGCAGATTGAGCAAAGAACCTTATGTCGAGGACCCAGATGATGAAGCTGAAGGGAGAAAGAGTAAGCAAATGCAGCACATGAATTTCAGCAGGGTGAACAATACACAGTCACAGCCCCAAACTCGTAGCTTCTCATTTCAGAGCTCCAGTGTTACTTATGGTGGTGCAAATGGAGCATATTACACC
>NZ_BAABJQ010000114.1:0-667 GCF_039543385.1 Rugosimonospora acidiphila | reverse complement strand
CTACCCCTTCGAAGAGAGGCGCGCACACAGAAAGAGAGGGCTCATTTCGAAGAGATTCATCGTTAGCTGCTGTGAAAGGTTTTATCCTGAGAAGAATCTGAAAGAAAAAACTCATAAAACTTTTCGCAGTAGCGTGTTCAATCTCTACCATTATATACTAAAAATGGCTCGCTCTTTCTCTAACGCTAAGTTTCTCTCTGCTTTCGTCGTCGATAGAATCTCCCTTGCTGTTACCAGGCGGGGATACGCGGCAGCATCACAAGGAGTTGCGTCAGGACCCGTGACCGCAAGAGGCGGCGTGATGGGGAAGAAAGGTGGGGAAGAAGAGGCAACAAAGACTTCTTGGGTGCCTGATCCAGTGACTGGGTACTACAGACCCGAGAATAAAGCTAATGAAATCGATGTTGCTGAGTTGCGTGAGATGCTCTTGAAGAACAAAATCAGACGACACTAAAAATGAAGATTAATCGAAACAGAAGGACCCTTCGTCCATAGCCGGTGAGGAAGATTTGGAGCATTATGAGATGGTTGGGAAGATATCAACGAAGAACGGGGCTGTGCTCTCGGTCGATCCTTAAAAGAATTATTCTCCTCTAATATTTCTCTATTCATAACAAAAAAATTTAAAAGAAAAAACAAAAAAAAAAAAATTATTATGCTACCCCGG
>NZ_BAABJQ010000113.1:0-670 GCF_039543385.1 Rugosimonospora acidiphila | reverse complement strand
CGCGCATCGCGGCCAGCGACCGGGCCAGCATCCGGGACACGTGCATCTGGGAGATGCCGACCCGCTCGGCGATCTGCGTCTGGGTCAGGTTGCCGAAGAACCGCAGCACCACGATCTTCTGCTCGCGCGGGCTCAGCGACTCCAGGGCCGGGCCGATGGTGGCGCGGAACTCGGCCAGCGCCAGTTCGTGGTCCTCCACGCCGAACAGGTCGCCGAGTTCGGTGCCGTCCTCGCCGTTGCCGACCAGGCTCTGCAGCGACACCGCGCTGTACGCCCGGGCGCCCTCCAGTCCCTCCAGCACCTCCTCCTCGCTGCGCTTGAGGTGCCCGGCGATGTCGGCGACCGTCGGGGAGCGGCCCAGCCGCTGGGACAGGGTGCTGGTCGCCTCGTTGATGTCGAGCTTGAGCTCCTGCAACCGGCGGGGCACCCGCACGTCCCAGGTGCGGTCGCGGAAGTGGCGCTTGATCTCACCGACGATCGTCGGCACCGCGTACGCGGCGAAGTCGTTGCCGTACTCGGGGTGGAACCGGTCGATCGACTTGATCAGGCCCACCGTCGCGATCTGCACCAGGTCGTCGAGGGGCTCCCCACGACCGTTGAACCGCTGCGCCAGATGCTGGGCCAACGGCAACCACGCCCGGATCGCCCGGTCACGCACCGACGCCCGCTC
>NZ_BAABJQ010000112.1:0-678 GCF_039543385.1 Rugosimonospora acidiphila | reverse complement strand
AGATCGTTGGTGCTCACGCTCAAGCCGCTCCTCTCTCTCTCTCTCGCCACTGGTCTGTCCCTCTCTCTTCCCTCCGTCACCGCCGCGCCTCCCTCTGTCACCGGCGATCCTCCCTCCGTCACCACCGCGCCTCCCATCTCTGTGGTTCGTAGCATCAATGGCTGATATTAATTTTAAGCGAAGATATGTATACGTAGATGTCGGAGCTCGGAGCTACGGCTCGAGCATTGTGAGTTGGTTCAAGAAGCAATACCCAAAACAAAATAAGACCTTTGACATTTACGCGATTGAGGCGGATAAAGCTTTTCATGAAGAGTATAGATACAAGAAAGGGGTTACATTGATGCCTTATGCGGCGTGGGTGAGGAATGAGACATTGTTTTTTGAGGTTAATCAGGACCCGGGTCGGGAAAAAGAGGAGAAAGAGAAAAATTGCATCAAATCCAGCAACAATTCATCCCCATATCTGCGATTTTCTCTCTTCTCTCTGGGTTTCATTTCATGTTACAGATCGTTTTCAGATTTATATACGTAGATTTAGATTCAGAGGGAGTTTTTGAGTAATGGGTACGGAGGTTTTGCGTCCGCAGGATTGTTTGATCGAACGGATCAGAATTGCTCAACCCGTGTTTCAGCACCATCGCCGGAAAAACAATGGAAACCCTAACCCTAGCCGGG
>NZ_BAABJQ010000111.1:0-683 GCF_039543385.1 Rugosimonospora acidiphila | reverse complement strand
GCCGGGACATTGAGATCGTTCAGATCTTCGTCGACCTGTGCGCCAAGTACGACAAGCGCATTGTGTTCATGACCAACTGGGCCAAGAACAGCAACTCCAAAGTGGTCGAGATCGCCGAGATCCTGCACAACTGCGGCATGCTGCCCGGCGTCACGTTATCCGCGCAGTCCTTCGACACGCGCACCCTCGAACTGGCCAAACGGGGCAACATCAAGTCGGATCGCTACGACAAGCTGCTCACCGAGTTCCGCGACCGCGGCATTCCCACCTACACCGAGCTCATCTGGGGTCTGCCTGGGGAGAGCCTCGAGACGCATCTGGCCGGCATCGAACGTGTGCTGCAGGCGGGTGGTTGCCCGGTGGTGTGGCCGTTGCTGCTGCTCAACAACACCGAGTACGCCTCCGACACCTTCGGCGCCCAACACCCTCTCATCGTCGAGCGTCGGCCAGGCGACGTCAGCAAGCCCCACCTCGTCGCCGACGTCGTAGTCGGACACCCGGATCTGTCCAAGGATGCCTGGGTTCGGGGCAACTTGCACTACGCCGCCACCGGCGCGTTCGCGAAAGCGAGCATGCGGTGCACCCTGCGCTATCTCTCCCACGTCGGCGGCGTCCGCATCGTCGACCTGGTCGACGCCATCATCGACCTGATCGACGCCGGTGAGGTCCCCTGCCCTGGCCTG
>NZ_BAABJQ010000110.1:0-689 GCF_039543385.1 Rugosimonospora acidiphila | reverse complement strand
GCTGGCTTAGAAGTTTTACGAATTATCAATGAGCCTACTGCTGCTTCACTGGCATATGGCTTTGAAAAGAAGAACAATGAAACCATTCTAGTATTTGACCTTGGAGGTGGTACCTTTGATGTTTCAGTTCTTGAGGTTGGCGATGGAGTGTTTGAGGTGCTTTCTACTTCTGGTGATACACATCTGGGTGGTGATGACTTCGACAAGAGAATTGTAGATTGGCTTGCTGCTAATTTTAAGAGAGATGAAGGTATAGATCTTTTGAAGGACAAACAAGCTCTTCAGCGACTGACTGAGACAGCGGAGAAAGCAAAAATGGAATTGTCGTCTTTGACACAGACAAATATTAGTTTACCTTTTATTACAGCCACTGCAGATGGCCCCAAACACATTGAAACCACCATTACAAGGGCAAAGTTTGAGGAATTATGTTCAGATCTGCTTGACAGGCTTAAAAGACCAGTTGAAACTGCATTGAGGGATGCAAAACTGGCTTTCACTGATCTAGATGAAGTGATCCTTGTCGGTGGTTCAACACGTACTCCAGCTGTTCAGGAACTTGTTAGAAGATTGACCGGAAAGGAACCCAATGTTTCAGTAAATCCTGATGAAGTCGTTGCCCTTGGTGCTGCAGTTCAGGCTGGTGTTTTGTCTGGAGATGTCAGTGACATTGTCCTTCTCGACGTGAC
>NZ_BAABJQ010000109.1:0-692 GCF_039543385.1 Rugosimonospora acidiphila | reverse complement strand
TTTCAGTTCATAAATTTCAACTTGAAGAAAAATGGGAGGTGGAAATCACAATGATGATGAATCTAGTGACAAAGGACTTTTCTCTCATCTTGCTGGCTATGCTACTGGACAATACCCTCCGTCTTATGGCGCATATCCTCCTCAAGGATATCCCCCTCAAGCCTACCCGCCAGCTGGATATCCTTCTGCTGGTGGATACCCACCAGCTGGATATCCTTTCCAAGGTGGGTACCCACCGGCAGGTTATCCTGGTCCGTCAGCGTATCCTCCCCCAGGTGGATATCCACCAGCAAATTATCCTGGTCCATCAGCTCCGCCTGTTTCAGGTCATGGGCCTAATATGGGAGCATTGATAGCTGGTGGCGCTGCTGCGCCGGCTGCCGCTTATGGGGCCCACAAGCTCTCACATGGTGCCCATAATCTTACCCATGGGGGTTATTACGGTCATCACCATGGAAAGTTTAAGCATGGGAAATTCAAGCATGGGAAGCATGGGGGAAAGTTCATGAAGTTCAAAAAATGGAAGTGATCACCGCTCGATATTTTATTATCATAGATTGCTAGCATTGGCTTCTTAGGAGTGCTGTTTAGGCTTGCAGTGAGTGACAATTGTCTCTCTCTTTTTTTTTTTACTTATTTATTTATTTTATTTTTAATGATTCTGGATACAATTTGGGGGTTATGACACTGGC
>NZ_BAABJQ010000108.1:0-694 GCF_039543385.1 Rugosimonospora acidiphila | reverse complement strand
GTCGAAGTTTGTGTAGTCGGTGCCGTCGGCGAGTTTCTCGTCGATGGTGTTGCCGTTGCTGTCGTAGGTGACCGTCGTGTGGTCGGTGTAGGTATAGACGGTGTCGATGCCGTGGTAGGTGATGTCGGCGCTGGTTGCTGGTTGACCGTCGTGGGCGGGGGTGTTGACGTGGTGTGGGTTGCCGTTGCTGTCGAATTGGGTGTAGTCGGTGCCGTCGGCGAGTTTTTCGTCGATGGTGTTGCCGTTGTTGTCGTAGGTGACTGTCGTGTGGTCGGTGTAGGTGTAGACGGTGTCGTTGCCGTGGTAGGTGATGTTGGCTGAGGTTGCTGGGTTGCCGTTTTCCGGTGGGATGTCGACGTGGTGTGGGTTGCCGGCGTGGTCGAATTGGGTGTAGTCGGTGCCGTCGGCGAGTTTCTCGTCGGTGATGTTGCCGTTGCTGTCGTAGGTGACCGTCGTGTGGTCGGTGTAGGTATAGACGGTGTCGATGCCGTGGTAGGTGATGTCGGCGCTGGTTGCTGGTTGACCGTCGTGGGCGGGGGTGTTGACGTGGTGTGGGTCGCCGTTGCTGTCGAAGTTTGTGTAGTCGGTGCCGTCGGCGAGTTTCTCGTCGATGGTGTTGCCGTTGCTGTCGTAGGTGACCGTCGTGTGGTCGGTGTAGGTATAGACGGTGTCGATGCCGTGGTAGGTGATGTCG
>NZ_BAABJQ010000106.1:0-707 GCF_039543385.1 Rugosimonospora acidiphila | reverse complement strand
GACGACCCGGATGCGACGTTCGTCGTCGCGTTCACGGTGTACTTCTGGAACCGCCCACAGACCATGGCGGTAGCGGCGCGGATCAAGGCGGCGCGGCCTCATGCGGTGATCGTGGTCGGTGGCAACGACGTCACCAATCAGCAGGACGCCGTGTTCGAGGAGGCGCCCGCTGTCGACGTCCTCGTCCACGGCGAGGGGGAGCTCCGGTTCGTCGAGGTGTGTCGCAACATCCTGCAGGGTTGCGATCCGATCGAGGGCGTGCGCGGCGTCAGCGCGGTGCGCAACGGCAGCGTCGTCACGACACCGGCCGCCGACCGCATCAAGGATCTCGAGTCGATCCCGTCTCCGCTGCTGAATTCGGTTTATGAGGATGCGGATCTGGCCGGTACCCGGATGATCATCTATGAGACCAACCGTGGGTGCCCCTACAGTTGCGCGTTCTGCTTTTGGGGCGGTGCCACGAACACGAAGGTGCGGCAGTTCAGTATCGAGCGGATCGCCGCTGAGCTTGAACGCATCGTGCGGGTCGCGGCGCCGAACTCGCACATCTTCGTGGCGGACGCGAACTTCGGGATCCTGAGCCGGGACATTGAGATCGTTCAGATCTTCGTCGACCTGTGCGCCAAGTACGACAAGCGCATTGTGTTCATGACCAACTGGGCCAAGAACAGCAACTCCAAAGTGGTCGAGATCGCCGAGATCCTGCA
>NZ_BAABJQ010000105.1:0-724 GCF_039543385.1 Rugosimonospora acidiphila | reverse complement strand
GTCCAGCACATAAATCCCAGTTAGCTTGGTGGATGATTGATCACTTGCTCCTATCACTTGGGGGTGAAAGCAGCAAAAATGGTGGCATGACCAGGATCAGCAAGGTGGGCAAAGAGGTTGTCAATAGGTCCAGTCCCTGTATAAATAGCTTGAAACCATGCACCCATCACAGCCAACATAGCCAGCCTTCCGTTCTTAATTTCCTTAGTCCTCAACTCCTTCACTTTCTCTGGTGACCCGCTTCCCCAACCCAATGGGTCAAACCACAGCCCACCCGGGTACCCAACATCTGTGCCGGTGAGCTTGTTGTTGGGGAAAATCGGATCGGTGTTGACACAACCTGGCTTGAGTATGTCAGCCCAACGCCTTCCTTCGGCCCAACCAATTAAAATAAGCTCGATGATGAAAAGAGTGGTGGTGTCTGTGAAGTATTCGAGCTCACCCGCGGTGTACCATGATGGGGTGTTGAGGATTCCAATCTTTGTAAGGAATTCAGGGATGAAGATTCCAGCAGCGCCTAACATTGCCCATCTGCAGTGGACTAGCTCGGATTGGACGTTCCATCTCAGAGTCTCAGGGTCAGATCCAAGACCAAGGGGATCAAATCCGAAGTCTCCAGGGAGGCTTCCATCAAGCCATGGCGGAGGGACGCTGCCTGGGAACCAGATGGGCCTATCGGGATCGGCTGCGACGCAAACGGTAACCGACCGTGCTCCGGCCGGTG
>NZ_BAABJQ010000104.1:0-744 GCF_039543385.1 Rugosimonospora acidiphila | reverse complement strand
AGGTCCAGTTCGCCGACGACGGGGTGGTAGAAGCGTTTCGTGCCGTGGCGGTGCACGTAGACGTCTTGGGCCGCCCACCAGGTGCGGAAGCTGTCGCTGTGCATCGACAGCTCGCCGATGAGATTCATCAGCTGCTGGTCGTGCGGGTACTGGGAGGCGGCGATGTGCAGCGCGCCGACGGACGAGCGGGCCGTCTTCGCCCACTCAGGGTAGAACGCCTGCGCGTGCGGGTTCAGGAACGTGAACCGCATCGAGTTCACCGGCAGGACCCCACTGGCCGAGAAGATGGGCGCGTAGAGAGCCCTGCCGAGCGGGTTCGCGGCCAGGATGTCGAAGCGGTGATTGCGCACGAACGCCGGCACGGCCATCGCATTCAGCAGGCGATGGACCTCCGGCCGAATCTCCGGCGTCATCTCGCGACGGCGAACGCGCGACGGCGCCTGGCCGGCGGCGCGGGCCAGGTTATGCAGATGCGCCAACTCCGTGTCATCGAGCTGGAGCGCGCGGGCCAGGGCCTCCAGAACGCTGTCGGACACGCCGGCGAGGTTGCCGCGTTCCAGCCGGGTGTAGTACTCGACGCTGACCCCGGCGAGCGCGGCGACCTCGCCGCGACGCAGCCCGGCCACGCGACGGCCGCCATACGCCGGGATGCCGGCCTGCTCCGGACTGATCTTCGCCCGCCGCGAGGTGAGGAACGCGCGTACCTCGCTGCGGTTGTCCATGCCCATACCTCTAGGCTAGGCA
>NZ_BAABJQ010000103.1:0-768 GCF_039543385.1 Rugosimonospora acidiphila | reverse complement strand
ATCTGGAACGACACGGTCCGGCTGACCGACCCGGCCTCGGCGGGACCGGCCGCGACCTGGGCGCCGTCCACCCACATCAGCAACTGGTCACCCGAACGCTCCAACGCCACGAAATGCCAGGCATTGTCGTTGTACGCCGACGTCGAACTGATCTGCTTGGTGCCGTTCTGCGTCGTCATCGTCGCGATCACCCGATGGTTGGCCGGCTCCCCACGCAGCCACACCTGCGGCGCACTGGCATTCATCCCACCCAGCCACATGATGACCTGATTACCGGTCGCCGCACCATAGTTGAACCACGCCGTCCAGGTGAAGTCACCATCACCGGGCAACTGACTCTTGTCGTACGGCACCCGCACGTAGTCATCGACCCCGTCGAGCACCAGACCCTTACCGAACACCCCATCACCCAACGAGGCACCGCCCAGCACATTGCCGGTCGCGTGCGCCCGGGACAGATCCGGAGTGCGCGGACCCGCCGAGTTGTGGAACCCGAGATACTCCGTGTTGAACGTCGCCAACCGGATCTCATCGCCAGCGGTGACCGCCCCGCCCTCGTAGAGCAGTCCGACGAAAGTGTCCTTCGCGTTCGGGCCGGTGATCTGCACCATGTCCGAGTACGCCGCCGGGTCGTTGCTGATGACCGTGCCCTGGTCCGCGTTCTCCCAGGTACGCCCGTTGTCGTACGACGAACGGATCATCATGGTCTTACGCAGGTCGGTGTTGGCCGGCGAGGAGAACAGCATCCGACCCTGGTTCGCCGCACCC
>NZ_BAABJQ010000102.1:0-785 GCF_039543385.1 Rugosimonospora acidiphila | reverse complement strand
CACGGCATGCTCTTTCTAGAAAGATAGTACATTATTCCGATATTAATATTGCTACAACTTTACGAAGTCTATCTTGTATGAAATTGATTTTTTTTTTTTCTTCATAAATAATCAAAATTACACGTCATCAAAATTACATAAAAAAAAAAAGTGGGACCTACACAAGGGCTCCACCTTTGACAAACTCAGTGAAAGCCAATGCAACCAAACCCAACATAGCAAACCTCCCATTCCAGAGCTCAGCATCAGAGCTCATAATCCCCTCTGAACGAGACTCCACACTCACCCCTTTGAATAGAGGTATCAAAGATGCTAGGGTTAGCACAATGCTTGTCCCCACAAACCATGGAACTCCACCGTTGGATATCTGGGCCAACACATCCTCACCCTTCGATAGTTCCACCGCCATCGCGGCCACGAACCCGATCATCGCCAGCCTGCCGTTGATTCTCTCCGGTGCGGGTCCACTGAATGCTAACACGTCAGAAAATTTGGTGCTTACCTTTGGCTTCGGTGGAGGAAAAGAGATTGGCTGTGATGCCGGCGGAGGAGTTGTAATGGGTGTCACATCCTTATTTTGATCATCCTCTGCCATGCACCGCACTTGCATGCCAGCATTCCTCTGAAGACGGGGCGCGTAGCTGCAAGGAGTGAACTGACTGAACCTTGCTCTCGCCGTGACACCTGACACTGGTCTTGCCAGGATGGACTGCATTGCTGACGTGGCCATTCGAAAAATAGAAAGTCTAATAGGAAATAGCAAGTTTGATATATGTAGAGAGAGG
>NZ_BAABJQ010000101.1:0-810 GCF_039543385.1 Rugosimonospora acidiphila | reverse complement strand
CAGATATTGACAAAGATGGTTGCGATGTCTACACAATCATCGATTGGGAATCGCTGTTGATATTGCCCAAACACGTCGCCTTCAAGGGCGATAATGGCAGCTACCTTAGCGCCCGCATGATCGAGGGACACCCATATCTGCAGTTCGCATCCAGTGACATTGGAGACGAAAGAGTTGGGAACGAGGTCTTCACCACTAGTAGCGGGAGCATTCGCATAAAGTCTGATTTCTTCGGCAAGTTCTGGAGGCGCAGCCCTAATTGGATCTGGGCCGACTCAGATGACACCACCACTGCCAGCAACAACTCCGACACGTTGTTTTGGCCTGTCAAAGTGGACGACAACATCATCGCTCTCCGCAACTTGGGTAACAACAATTTCTGCAAGAGCCTCACCACCGAGGGAAAGACCAATTGTCTCAATGCCGCTGTCAGCACCATAACCAAAGAGGCACGCCTGCAGGTGTACGAAACTGTTTTCTCCAGGAGAATCTATAATGTCAATTTCCGACTCCTGGACGCTAGGATCTACAGCCAGAATGTTCTCACGATGGCCAATGGAGATGCCACTAATAGTACCCAAGAACCCAACACTATAGATATGAAGCTCTCATACACAGACACTAAGACCAGTACTTGGAATGCCAGCGTCTCCGTGAAATTGGGGGTCAAAACCACCTTACAAAGTGGTGTCCCATTCATTGCAAACGGACAAATCGAAGTTTCTGCTGAGATTGACTCTGCGTACCAGTGGGGAGAAACTATTACATCAACAAGTGTAGTAGAGACTGTGTACATCGTTACTGTGCCGC
>NZ_BAABJQ010000100.1:0-837 GCF_039543385.1 Rugosimonospora acidiphila | reverse complement strand
GCTCCCAATCCCTCCACTATGTGGCCACTATAGTGTGTTCATATCTTTATATATAGGATTGATGCAATACTGTATTCTCTCAAATATTCAGACCTAGGTCACTGAATTAAGTTTTTTTTTTTTTTTAAAAAAGGAAAGGAAGAGAAGAGAGAGAAATGGCGTCCTCCATGATGACATCAGCTGCCGTCAACCGCATCACCCCGGCTCAGGCTAGCATGGTTGCACCCTTCACCGGTCTCAAGTCCGCTTCGGCTTTTCCGGTCACTAGAAAGTCCAACAATGACATCACTTCTCTCCCTAGCAATGGTGGAAGAGTGCATTGCATGAAGATATGGCCACCTATTAATAAGAAGAAGTACGAGACTCTTTCTTACCTTCCACCTCTCTCAAAGCCTCAATTGGGCAAGGAAGTTGATTACCTTATTCGCAAAGGCTGGATTCCTTGCTTGGAATTCGAGACTGAGCACGGATTCGTGTACCGTGAGCACCACAATAGCCCAGGATACTACGATGGGAGGTACTGGACAATGTGGAAGCTACCCATGTTTGGATGCACAGATTCATCCCAAGTGTTGAAGGAGCTCGATGAGTGCACCAAAGAGTACCCCAAAGCCTTTGTCCGAATCATCGGATTCGACAACAAGCGCCAAGTTCAGTGCATCAGTTTCATCGCCCACAAGCCTCCTGGCTACTAAATTTCTTAGAGACGGACTCATTGTGACTCATCATTCAGAGACATTTATCAGAGTTCTTTTTAAGTAATTTATTTACTTTCAAGTAACATTTATTTTATTTGGTTTTTCACTTTTGAAATTTTATCTTTGATTTCGGGCCCGG
>NZ_BAABJQ010000099.1:0-845 GCF_039543385.1 Rugosimonospora acidiphila | reverse complement strand
CTTTTTTCCTCTCTCAAGATGCAGATCTTCGTGAAAACCCTCACCGGCAAGACTATCACCCTCGAGGTGGAGAGCTCTGACACCATCGACAACGTCAAGGCCAAGATCCAGGACAAGGAAGGAATTCCTCCGGATCAGCAAAGACTCATCTTTGCCGGAAAGCAACTCGAGGACGGCCGTACCCTTGCGGACTACAACATCCAAAAGGAATCGACCCTCCACTTGGTGCTTCGCCTCAGAGGCGGCATGCAAATCTTCGTGAAAACCCTCACCGGCAAGACAATCACCCTCGTAGCCGAGAGCTCTGACACCATCGACAACGTCAAGGCCAAGATCCAGGACAAGGAAGGAATTCCCCCAGATCAGCAGAGACTCATCTTTGCCGGAAAGCAACTAGAGGACGGCCGTACCCTCGCCGACTACAACATCCAGAAAGAGTCCACCCTTCATTTGGTCCTCCGTCTCAGGGGTGGGATGCAGATCTTCGTGAAAACGTTGACTGGCAAGACCATCACCCTCGAGGTTGAGAGCTCTGACACCATCGACAACGTCAAGGCCAAGATCCAGGACAAGGAGGGCATCCCACCAGACCAGCAGAGGTTGATCTTCGCTGGCAAGCAGCTCGAAGACGGGCGTACCCTCGCCGACTATAACATTCAGAAGGAGTCCACCCTCCACCTTGTGCTCCGTCTCAGGGGTGGCATGCAGATATTCGTCAAAACCTTGACCGGAAAGACCATTACCCTAGAGGTTGAGAGCTCCGATACCATTGACAATGTCAAGGCCAAGATCCAAGATAAGGAAGGAATCCCACCGGACCAGCAGAGGTTGATTTTTGCCGGGAG
>NZ_BAABJQ010000098.1:0-845 GCF_039543385.1 Rugosimonospora acidiphila | reverse complement strand
GATCTCGAGTACTAACACCGATGAGGTGGAGGTAGAAACTCAAGATCGCGGGCTCTTCGGTTTTATGGGGAAGAAAGAGGAAGAGAAAAAGCCCGAAGAGGAGGTGATGGTGACCGAGTTCGAGAAGGTCCACGTGTCCGAGCCAGAGCCCAAGTTCGAGGATTGCAAAGAGAAAGAGAAGAAGCACGATCTGTTGGAGAAGCTCCCCCGATCCAATAGCAGCTCAAGCTCTTCGAGCGATGAGGAGTATGAAGACGAGAATGGAGAGAAGAAAAAGAAGAAGAAAAATAAGGGTCCGATAGAGAAGATCAAGGAGAAGATTTCAGGAGATAAGGAAGAAGAGAACATTGAGAAATACGAGGCAGTGGTGACACCTCTCCCGCCGAAGGAGAAGTACGAGGAGGAGGTAGTAGTAGAGCATGGAGAGCTAGCACAACAAGAGGAGAAGAAGGGCATCTTCGAGAAAATTAAGGGGAAACTACCAGGCCAGAACAAGAAAGCCGAGGAGGTCCCTCCACCGCCGCCAGCGGCTGAGTACGCCGCCCCGGCCGCAGAGACTCACAGTCACGAGGCCGAGCCGAAGGAGAAGAAGGGTATTTTTGAGAAGATAAAAGAGAAGTTCCCAGGGTACCACTCCAAGACTGAAGAAGAAAAGGAGTGTGCATCCCCCACCAAATAATCTTTATTTACTTTCCAGAGCGATAAATGATACCTTACGCGTGATGGGTGGTGTTATTATTATTTTTTTGTTTTGTTTTGTTTTATTTTATTTGCATTTTCTTTGGTTTTATGAAAGATTGAAAGTATTTTTATATGTGCTTGTATATTTGATTTGTGTTTAGGGG
>NZ_BAABJQ010000097.1:0-847 GCF_039543385.1 Rugosimonospora acidiphila | reverse complement strand
GTGATAGTGGAGGTGGATGGTAGTGGAGTGTGTGATAGTGGAGGTGGATGGTAGTGGAGTGTGTGATAGTGGAGGTGGTAGGTGTGGAGAAAGATAGTGGAGGTAGTAGGTGAGTGGTAAATTCTAACAGCCCCCCGCAAACTCAAGGAGGATAGAAACTAACCAACTTGAGTTTGAAGAGAGGAACAAAACAAGAAAATACATAAAAATAAAAAAGGATAGGAGACACTGTATGGTCGTGTCAGACCGTTGGTGAAGACACTGGATGGGGTGTCATAACGTTGTAGAGGACACTGTATGGTGGTGTCAGACCGATGTAGAAGACAGTTTATGGGGTCATGTCGGACCGTTGTAGCAGACAATGCTGTGACAGTTGTTGTGACAGTTTACGGAGTCTTGCTGGACCCTTGTAGAAACTAACCGGAATCAATGTCGGGACAGTTTACAGAGTCTTGTCGGACCCTTAAAAAGTCGCACCCTCAAAAGGTGTGCCCAATCTATCAAAAGGCGTGCCATCAAAAGGCGTGCCCAATCCATCAAAAGGCGTGCCATCAAAAGGCGTGCCAATGTGTCGTCGAGAGCCGAGCGGCGCATGATGCGCGTGTCTGCCTTGGCTATTTAACCAAGGTTGAGGCAGAGGCTGTGCAAACCAGTCTGAAACCTCTGAAAAACTCTTCGTGGGCTGAGAGAGATACACTGGTAACACTCTGTAAACACTCTGTAACCAACCCATCTCGGAAACACTCAGCAACCATAACATGGCCTCTTCTTCCCGTCCAGCTACCCAGAACATGGCCTCTTCTTCCCGTGGTCTACTCACGCACTTCCCAGAACTGACAGAGCGCTC
>NZ_BAABJQ010000096.1:0-861 GCF_039543385.1 Rugosimonospora acidiphila | reverse complement strand
CACCACCACCGCCGCCGGTACACTACTCACCGCCACATCATCCCTACAAGTACAAATCCCCACCACCACCACCGCCTCCAGTTTACAAGTACAAATCACCACCACCACCATCACCGCTACCACCAGTGCACCACTTACCACCACCACATCCGTACAAATACAAATCTCCACCACCACCACCAGTGCACCACTTACCACCAGTGCACCACTTACCACCACCACATCCGTATAAATACAAATCTCCTCCACCACCACCGCCTCCAGTTTACAAGTACAAATCACCACCACCACCATCACCGCTACCACCAGTGCACCACTTACCACCACCACATCCGTATAAATACAAATCTCCACCGCCACCACCAGTGCACCAATTACCACCAGTGCACCATTTACCACCACCACATCCGTACAAATACAAATCTCCACCACCACCACCAGTGCACCACTTACCACCACCAATCCACAAGTCTCCACCACTGCCACCACACAAGAAGCCCTACAAGTACTCGTCTCCTCCCCCACCACCCTACAAGTACAAGTCTCCTCCTCCTCCCCCTCCAGTTTACAAATATAAGTCACCACCGCCACCACCTCCGGTGCACAAGCCACCACCCCACCACTACCACTACAGCTCACCTCCTCCTCCCCACCACTACTAAGAAATGGCTTTGATATAGTTCTAAGGAAAGGAGCTGAATAAAATAAAGAAGGCCAGTGTTTGCAAAGCTTTTTTAATTAGAGAAGAGAGAGAAGGAAGGCAACAAGAAGATGAGGACGAGGAAGAAGAAGTAGAATAAGCCAAAAAAACAGCCTGTGTGTTTGATTGTATGTTGATAATGTTGTAATATTGCAGTGGTC
>NZ_BAABJQ010000095.1:0-866 GCF_039543385.1 Rugosimonospora acidiphila | reverse complement strand
CGGGCTCACAGTACAAAGTTTTCTTCACTTTCCTGGGACAAAGTTTGTGGCATAAGCCCATGCATTGTTGTTAACAGGGTCAGCAAGGTGGTCAGCCAGGTTCTCCAATGGTCCCTTTCCTGTCACAATTGCCTGAACAAAGAACCCAAACATTGAGAACATAGCTAGTCTTCCATTCTTGATCTCCTTCACCTTGAGCTCTGCAAAAGCCTCTGGATCATCAGCTAGGCCCAATGGGTCAAAGCTTCCACCGGGGTAGAGCGGGTCGGTCACCTCTCCTAGTGGCCCACCGGCAATACGGTAACCCTCAACAGCCCCCATCAAGATAACTTGGCAAGCCCAGATGGCCAGAATGCTTTGGGCATGGATCAAGCTAGGGTTGCCCAAGTAGTCAAGCCCACCCTCACTGAAGATTTGGGCTCCGGCCTTGAACCAGATGGCCTCACCAAACTTGACACCGTTGCGGGCCAAGAGCTCTGGGAAGACACACCCAAGAGCTCCAAGCATGGCCCATCTGCAGTGGATCACCTCAAGCTCACGGTTCTTGGCGAATGTTTCTGGATCAGCTGAAAGCCCAGCAGTGTCCCAGCCATAATCACCAGGGAATTCTCCAGTGAGGTAGGATGGGGGCTCACCGGAGAGTGGGCCCAAGTACAAGACCCGGTCTGGGCCGTACCACGGGCTACCTGATGGGCCTGGCTTGCCAAAAGACTTCCTCATGCTGATCCTTCCTCTGCCAACGAGGTCTGGGGTGGAAGGAGAGAGTTTCACCGCCTTTCCGGCGAAAGATGGAGAAGAGAGAGCCATTGTGGAAGCAGCCATTGGATGGGGAAATGAGAACTATTGAAAGGAACACTAGTTTTTGT
>NZ_BAABJQ010000094.1:0-868 GCF_039543385.1 Rugosimonospora acidiphila | reverse complement strand
CTTTCTCTTTCATATCATAGTTTTCTGTTCTGCAGCTTTCCATGGAGTTCCACTTCCTATCCATCCTTGCATTTCTTTCTTTGACGTTGGTGGCAAGTCATGCAACTCTATCCCCTGAAGCATACTGGAACTCGATTCTGCCAAACTCTCCTATGCCTTCGGCTGTCAAGGATCTTTTACACCCTGAATGGATGGAAGATAAGAGCACCGCAGTCGGGGTAGGAAAGGGCGGCGTAGGCGTCGATGCAGGGCAAGGAAAGCCCGGTGGCACTAGTGTTGGTGTCGGGAAAGGAGGTGTCGCTGTGAACACCGGAAAAAAAGGAAAGCCCGTCTATGTCGGAGTATCAAAGGGACCGAGTCCATTCGTTTACAATTACGCTGCTACTGCGGATCAACTCCATGATAATCCCAACATCGCTCTTTTCTTCTTGAAAAATGACTTGAAAAAATACACAAAAATGACATTGCACTTCACTAAAACCACCACACCGACTACTTTCTTGCCTCGCCAGGTTGCTGAGAAAATACCCTTTTCATCCAAGAAAATTCCACAAATTCTTGACTACTTCTCGGTGAAACCCAACTCCATGGAAGCCAAGACAATCAAGCAAACAATCAAAGAATGCGAAGAGCCTGGAATCAAAGGAGAAGAGAAATATTGCGCGACTTCACTAGAGTCGATGGTCGATTTCTGCAGTACCAGGCTTGGGAAAAGTATCCAAGCAATCTCCACAGAAGTCAAAAAAGAAACCCCTTTGCAAACATACACTATCGAAGGAGTGAAGCAGATGGCAAGCGATGCAGCCGTAGTGTGCCATAAGCAAAACTACGCGTACACGGTGTTTTATTGCCACAAGACACAGACCAC
>NZ_BAABJQ010000093.1:0-892 GCF_039543385.1 Rugosimonospora acidiphila | reverse complement strand
GTTGGCCTGTACCGAGTTCTCGGTGGCGTCCGACGGGTAGCCGGAGGTCATCACTCCCTCGTAGAAGGTGCCGGCGGAGCCCTTGCTGTTGTCGCCGCCGATCCCGAGGATGATCGCCCCCTCCTTGTGCATCGGGTTGTACCCCGACACACTCGGACGCGCGCCACTGTAGAACGTCGACAACCCACCCGACTGCGCGTTACCGGCCCGGATCGACCAATGGGCCGGCTGACCCTTCACAATCGCCGTCAGGTACCGGTAGTTCACACTCGGATCGTTGGCGTTGTAACCCGCGTTGACCCCCGAGAACAAACCGTTCTCCAGATCGGCCATCACCCAGGGACCATTACCCGTGCCATAGCCCCACACCTTGATATTGCCGAAATAGATGGCCTCCATGTGACCGTTACCGGTGTCGTTGTTACTCGTCTCGGCGTTGCCGTAGTCGAAGCAGCAGCCACCGTTGTAGTGCGTGCCGTCGAACACGGCATACATGCCCTCCGGGTTGTCACCGGTCGCGATGCCGTTGGTGTGGTCATTGCGGTAACCCGTACCCGCCGCCACGTAGACGCCGTACGCCTTGTGGCCACCGACCGTGGTCGGCGCGGCGGTCGCGTTCGCGAGGTTGTCCGGCCCGCCCGCCGCACCGCCACCCGGCGCCTGAGTGAGGTTGTTACCCCTCCCCGACTGGTCGTAGATGACAGTGATGACACACGTCGTACCGGAACAGAACGAATCCTGCGTCGCCGCGTTGGCATACCCACCCGCACTGAGCAACCCGACATCCCGCGTCGCGTTGTCCGACGAACGCCTCACCTGATACAGCGCCCCGTTGTACGAGGCATACAACGCCCGCGTCGTGCTGTGCGCGGCCACACACGGCGTACCGCCC
>NZ_BAABJQ010000092.1:0-901 GCF_039543385.1 Rugosimonospora acidiphila | reverse complement strand
CCAACCTCAAACTTATCTCCAATACATTTCTCCACAATCCCCAAGATGCAGATCTTCGTTAAGACTCTCACCGGAAAGACGATCACTCTCGAAGTCGAGAGCTCTGACACCATCGACAACGTCAAGGCCAAGATCCAGGACAAGGAAGGAATTCCACCGGATCAACAGCGTCTCATCTTTGCCGGAAAACAGCTCGAAGACGGCCGAACCCTCGCCGATTACAACATCCAGAAGGAGTCCACACTCCATCTCGTCCTCCGCCTCCGCGGTGGGATGCAGATCTTCGTCAAAACCCTCACCGGCAAGACGATCACTCTCGAAGTCGAGAGCTCTGACACCATCGACAACGTCAAGGCCAAGATCCAGGACAAGGAAGGAATTCCACCGGACCAACAACGTCTCATTTTCGCCGGAAAACAGCTCGAAGACGGCCGAACCCTAGCCGACTACAATATCCAGAAGGAATCGACTCTCCATCTCGTTCTCCGCCTTCGCGGTGGAATGCAGATCTTCGTGAAGACTCTCACCGGAAAGACTATCACTCTCGAGGTCGAAAGCTCCGACACCATCGACAACGTCAAGGCCAAGATCCAGGACAAGGAAGGTATTCCGCCGGACCAGCAGCGTCTGATCTTCGCCGGGAAACAGCTTGAGGACGGCCGAACCCTAGCCGATTACAATATCCAGAAGGAATCGACTCTCCACCTTGTGTTGCGTCTTCGAGGTGGTATGCAGATCTTCGTGAAGACTTTGACTGGGAAGACGATTACTTTGGAGGTGGAGAGTTCGGACACAATTGATAATGTGAAGGCGAAGATTCAGGATAAGGAGGGGATTCCACCTGATCAGCAGAGGTTGATCTTCGCCGGAAAACAGCTTGAAGATGGTCGGACCTTGGCCG
>NZ_BAABJQ010000091.1:0-1011 GCF_039543385.1 Rugosimonospora acidiphila | reverse complement strand
GTGGAGATAATGTTCCGTTTGGTCAGAGTTTGCGGCGGAGCAGACCATAGTGGCACCGATTGTGGCCGTTGGAGGCGGCTTCTGCCACTGTGCGTGGCCACGGTTGCAGACAAGGCGGCCATTGAGGCCGAATTTAGAGTTGCTGCAGAAGCTACTAACATTATTGCAGCTTTTGTGGAGGGTCTAATTGCAACTACTCACCTCAGTTCACAAGATTAGAAAGAGAGGAGAGATAGCAGATATGGCTGCCTCCATAATCTCATCTGCTGTAGTTGCTCCGGCTCAGGCCAGCATGGTTGCTCCGTTCACCGGCCTCAAGTCCACATCGGCTTTCCCGGTAACCCGGAAGCTTGACACTGATATCACCTCTTTGGCCAGCAATGGTGGAAGAGTTCAGTGCATGAAGGTGTGGCCTCCACTTGGATTGAAGAAGTTCGAGACCTTGTCTTACCTTCCTCCACTCAGTCAAGCAGAATTGGGAAAAGAAGTTGATTACCTTATTCGCCTGGGATGGATTCCTTGCTTAGAATTCTCTGTTCAGGGAGGATTTGTGTACCGTGAACACAATAAATCGCCAGGGTACTACGATGGGCGATACTGGACAATGTGGAAGCTACCCATGTTTGGATGCACAGATTCATCCCAAGTGTTGAAGGAGGTTGAGGAGTGCAAGAAGGAATACCCACAATCATTCATCCGTATCATTGGATTCGACAACAAGCGCCAAGTTCAGTGCATCAGTTTCATCGCCCACAAGCCTCCTGGCTTCTAAATTTACATAATCACTTACTTTCCCTCTTGTTTTCTCGTTAGATCGATGGCTGTGTTTTTCTGTCAAAGACTTTGCAATTGTTGCTTTTCATTTTCACTTTGTGTTTGGTTATATTGGATCTGAATGCTATGAATCAGAACTTAAATAGATGTTGATGTTTTATTGGTGATGATCATGCATGAAATGTTGTGTCTATGTTTTTGTCAGTTTTTGCCAATGTATAATATATTATGATGGTT
>NZ_BAABJQ010000089.1:0-1062 GCF_039543385.1 Rugosimonospora acidiphila | reverse complement strand
TCCGGGCACGACCGGGGCGATCTAGGGGTCCCTGACGGCCTGTAGCGCTGCTAATTTCAGCCTGCGAAGTTCTTTCTTCTGCCGGCCCGACTGGAGGGCGGAAATAGTGTTCACGCACAATTCCTGGCGCGCTATCGGCGATCAGAATCGCAACAACGACGTCATTCTCACCGTCGACTTCACCGTGACCGGACGACCCGAAGCCGGGTTCGCCGAGATGGTCGGTGAACTCGACAGCCCGTACGCCGTCTGGGAGAGCCTGCCACCCCAGATCGGCGACGAGACCGGAATGAACGGCGAGGACTACCTCAACCGCTGGATCGAAGACCTCCGCGAATCACAGGCCAGAGTCCACGCGGTGTTCGGCTACTGCGCCTCCAGCGTCTTCGCCCTCGCCCTGGCCGACCGCATCAGCACCTGGCAGGAATGCCCGAGAGTCGTCCTGTTCGACCCGACCGCGGCCACCGGAGAAACCGTCCTGCACTACGGCTTCTACCGGGTCGTCGACGCGCTGGCCGCCGTCCTGACCCCCGACGAGGTCCTCGAGACCCGGGCCGCCGGCGCCTCGGCCCAACGCACCCACGACGACCTGGCCACCCTCACCGCGGAATTCGTACGCATCTACCGCGACGTGGGCAGCACCGTCTTCACCCGAGTCGGACTCGAACCCGACCGAGCCGAAGAACTGGTCGACTGGTTCCGCAGCTACATGACGTACCTGGTGGCCGCCAGCCAGGTCAGCACCTTCCCCGACCTGTCCACGGTCAGCATCGTGCGCTCCGCGGACCTGCCCGGCGCCCTCGAACTCGCGGCCAGGGAAGTCCGGTTCGACGTGAACCACGCCGGCCTGCTCAGCCTTCCCGAGGTCGCCCACGCCGTCCGCGACCTGTTGACGTCCTGACCGGACCTGACCCCCTTCCTGGAGCGGGTAATGCCGACCTCACTCACCCAGCCCGCCACGGCCGCATCTGTCACGAGCGAGCCTGGCACCCCGGACTGGCTCGAACCAGTCCGCCACGTCATCGCCGCCCACCCCGAGGTGGCCACGGCGGAAGTCACCCT
>NZ_BAABJQ010000088.1:0-1107 GCF_039543385.1 Rugosimonospora acidiphila | reverse complement strand
AGCATGCGGTGCACCCTGCGCTATCTCTCCCACGTCGGCGGCGTCCGCATCGTCGACCTGGTCGACGCCATCATCGACCTGATCGACGCCGGTGAGGTCCCCTGCCCTGGCCTGACCGAAGTGCAGCGCAACCACGCCGAAGCGCTCGACGATCCGGCCAGGTTCGACGAGGAACTGCTTCTCTCGATCCTCGGCGAGGCCACCTACGAGGAGTTGTACTACCAGGCGACGGTGCGGCTGGTGCTACGGGACGCGACGCAGCACCGCGAGATCCTGGAGTCGGTCAGCAAGGCGCTGATCGAGCGCTTCGGCCTCGCCGGTCGCCCCGGCATCGAACTCCTGTCCGGCGTACGCATGCTGGACCTCGCCGGCGGGAGCATCTGGCGCTCCTCACTCGTGGGCAAGACGCTGTCTGGCTTCTTCGCCGTCCATCCCCGCGCTCTGGCAGTGCTCGTGGAGAGCGGAGACGTACCGGACTGGGGATTCGACCCCGACGCCGAAGTGGTGCACGGCCGCTTCACCTCTCCCCGCGATTGGGCACGCAATGCCCGGGGCCGACGGATGTGGTTAAGCACGCTCGACCTCATGCTGACTCAAGGCTTCGGCCGGCTGCTCTGGGAGGGCAAGGTCACATTGCTCAGCGGAGCGGCCGAAAGGGCGGGCGTGGCCAGCTGACGCAGTCGCTACGTCGCGCCCATGGGGCTACTGGTTCGAGCTCACGATCTCGCACGTTTCGCATTGTCTAGGTGGGACACGGGTGACCAGCCGCGCTCGGTCCCGTTCAGGGGGCCGTCACTGTGATTCCAGTCCACTTGGTTGAAGTGTCGCTGCTCGAGGAGCATCGCTACAGCCCGACACTCGGGTATCTCCATGCCGCACTGGCAGCTGCTCCAGATGTGGCGTCCGGCGTCGAGGTGCGCAAGCACGTGGTCGAGGGGACGGCCGAGAGACAAGCCGCCCTAGTGGACGCCGTACTTCCCGACGACCCGGATGCGACGTTCGTCGTCGCGTTCACGGTGTACTTCTGGAACCGCCCACAGACCATGGCGGTAGCGGCGCGGATCAAGGCGGCGCGGCCTCATGCGGTGATCGTGGTCGGTGGCAACG
>NZ_BAABJQ010000087.1:0-1132 GCF_039543385.1 Rugosimonospora acidiphila | reverse complement strand
GTGATGGCGATGGTGGTGGTGGTGACTTGTAGTAATAAGGCGGAGGAGGAGACGGAGAAGGTGGTGGAGGAGATTTGTAATAATATGGTGGAGGGGGTGATGGAGATGGTGGAGGTGGAGATTTGTAAATGTATGGAGGTGGTGGTGATGGTGATGGAGGAGGTGGTGATTGCTACATGTAGGGTGGTGACGGGGATGGAGATGGTGGAGGTGGAGATTCGTAAATGTAGGGAGGTGGTGGCGATGGTGATGGGGAAGGTGGTGATTTGTAAACGTAAGGCAGTAGTGGAGAAAGTGGCGTATTGTAAACGGGAGCTGGTGGCGAGCCCTCCGGTTGGGGTTGTGGAGGGAATGTTGGTGGTGGAGAAAGTGGCTTATTGTAAACAGGAGTTGGCGGCGAGCCCTCTAGTTGGGGTTGCGGAGGGAATGTTGGTGGTGGAGAAAGTGGCTTGTTGTAAACAGGAGCTGGTGGTGAGCCCTCTGGTTGGGGTGGAGGATATTTAATTGGTATCCCTGGCCAATGTGGCAACTTTGGCCAATGAGGCAAATGGGGCAATGGCGGGTGCTTGAAAAAAGGCCACAAGAAGGCTGAAACACAGGTCATCGGAGAAAATTGTAGCTTCCCAGATAGGCCAAAGGTTTGTTTCCCATTGGCTACGGACTTGAAGATTATATTTGAGGCCTCTTGATCGTTGTGGAGAGCACATAGTGCACCAGTTGCGCTGTGAAGCTGTGCAAAGCAATCCTCTTTCAATTCTCCATTTTTTGCAATCCCATTAGGAAGAGATACTGTGAATTTTCCTTCTTCATCAAGTTCACTAATCCCAGCTGTTTTGAGCTTTCCATTTGTAGACTTGCAATCAATGGTGACATGAAGCCCTGAAAAGGTCTGGCTGAAATTCTTCTGTGTGCAATTTGCACATTCTACAATTCCAATCACCTCTGCTGTCTCATTGTCACCATAGCAGGTTGTCACAGCCAATAGTAAAAAAAACCAAAATCCCAAAAATACCCCTCTACAAAAAGGAAGTGTCAACATTGAGACCCTTTTGCCCACTTTGAAGGAACCCAACAATATCAAGGAGAGAGAAGCAGGTGATGAAACCAAACTTCAGCTTAAAATTTGAGAAAC
>NZ_BAABJQ010000085.1:0-1267 GCF_039543385.1 Rugosimonospora acidiphila | reverse complement strand
TGGCGGGCGGTATCCGTCATAGCGGTGGAACAGCGGCTGGGAGCTGAAGGAGAGGCGTGAAGATGGCAACAGCGTGGCATCGCCTAGCCCGAGCCTGGCGGCGCGCCAGCCTCGCCAGCCGCATCGCGGTCGGTGGCGTGGCGGCCTGCCTGGTCGTAGCGTGTGTGGCCCTGGCCGGTACCGTGTTCATGCCGACCAGGGCCGACAGCCCCGTGTCGGTGCCGCCCGCCTACCTGGCCGCCATCGAGACCGGCGCCCAGTCCTGCCCGGCGCTCACCCCGCCGAAGCTGGCCGCCCAGCTCATGGCGGCCTCCGGCTTCAATCCAGCCGCGAGGACCAGCAGCGGCGGCTCGGGCATTGCCGGGCTGACCGACACCCAGTGGAAGCAATGGACGCCCGCGCCCGACGCGGCGCGCGGCGACGCCGCCGCCAACATCCTCGCGCTGGCCCACGACACCTGCGACCTCGTCGGCCACCTCGGCGCGGCCAAGGCCGCAGGCGACCCCTGGCGCCTAGCAGTCGCCGCCTACCGGTCCGGACTCGCCCCGGTCAACGCGGCCGGCAAAGTACCCGCCGACGACACCAACTACGTCGACCAACTCGCCGACTACGCGAACTGGTATGCGCGCCAGCCCGAGTTCAGCGGCGCCGGATCAGACCCAGCCTCGACGGCGGGAAACACCGACGCGAACGCGGCAGCCGACGCCGCAGGGCAACCGGCCGGCGCCGCCAACTGGAAACTGACCTGGTCCGACGAATTCAACGGCACCGCCGGTACCGCCCCCGACGCCAACAAATGGGGCCACGACACCGGAGGTAACGGCTGGGGCAACCACGAACTGGAGTACTACACCAACAGCACCGCGAACGCCGCACTCGACGGCGCCGGCCACCTCGCGATCACCGCACGTGCCGATGACGCATCCAGCCTCGGATGCTGGTACGGGGCCTGCCGCTACACCTCCGCACGGCTACTCACCACCGGCCACTTCACCCAGCTCTACGGACGCATCTCAGCCCGCATCAAACTGCCCGAAGGCAAAGGCCTATGGCCATCGTTCTGGGCGTTAGGCGACAACATCAGCACCGCCGGCTGGCCGCAGTCAGGCGAGCTAAACGTCATGCACACATACGGCGACCAACTCACCAAGATCACGAGCGGCCTCCACGGCCCAGGCTACGACGCGTTCGCCGCCGACACAGCAACCAACGGCAACTTCGCCAACGCCTTCCACACCTTCACCGCCGACTGGTACCCCGACCACGT
>NZ_BAABJQ010000084.1:0-1302 GCF_039543385.1 Rugosimonospora acidiphila | reverse complement strand
GGCCTCTTTGCTATAAAATGCTTTTCTGGTTATTCATATTCATATCACTGCTGTGGCAGCTGCCCTCTTTGCCATAAAAAATTACTTTCCTGACGAGGCGTGGAGCTAGCTACTATGGGGAAGGTGAACGAAGTGTTGTTCATGAACAGAGGAGAAGGAGAAAGTAGTTATGCACAAAACTCTTCTTTCACGCAACAAGTGGCCTCAATGGCACAGCCAGCGCTAGAAAATGCAATTGAAACTCTCTTCTCCAAAGATTTCCACCTTCAAGCTCTTAACGCAGCGGACTTGGGTTGTGCAGCGGGTCCAAACACATTCGCAGTGATTTCTACGATCAAGAGAATGATGGAAAAGAAATGCAGGGAATTGAATTGCCAAACACTGGAACTTCAGGTTTACTTGAATGATCTTTTTGGAAATGATTTCAATACCCTCTTCAAAGGCCTGCCATCTGAGGTTATTGGTAACAAATGTGAGGAAGTTCCGTGTTATGTGATGGGAGTACCGGGGTCTTTCCATGGCCGGCTTTTTCCTCGTAACAGCTTACATTTAGTTTATTCCTCTTACAGTGTTCATTGGCTTACTCAGGCACCAAAAGGACTCACAAGCAGAGAAGGCTTGGCATTAAACAAGGGGAAGATTTACATATCAAAGACAAGCCCTCCTGTTGTAAGAGAAGCCTACTTATCTCAATTTCATGAAGATTTCACAATGTTTCTCAATTCTAGATCCCAAGAGATGGTTCCAAATGGTTGTATGGTGTTGATACTTCGTGGTAGGCAATGTTTTGATCCTTCAGACATGCAGAGCTGCTTTACTTGGGAACTATTAGCTTTAGCCATTGCTGAATTGGTTTCACAGGGATTGATAGATGAAGATAAATTAGACACCTTCAATGTACCTAGCTATTTTCCATCACTTGAGGAAGTGAAAGACATAGTGGAGAGGGACGGATCATTCACAATTGATCATATGGAGGGGTTTGAACTTGATAGCCCAGAGATGCAAGAGAATGATAAATGGGTTAGAGGGGAAAAGTTTGCCACGGTTGCCAGGGCCTTCACAGAGCCTATAATTTCAAACCAGTTTGGACATGAAATCATGGACAAACTATATGAGAAGTTCACTCACATTGTAGTTTCAGATTTGGAAGCAAAGATACCGAAGATCACAAGTATCATTCTAGTGCTTTCCAAGATTGATGGATAGCTTTTTAGTGTTGTGAAATAAACTGTTGTCCCTATCACATATATGCTACTAGAGGGTTGTGCCAATGTATTGCACAAGAAGATTTGAGAAGGG
>NZ_BAABJQ010000083.1:0-1340 GCF_039543385.1 Rugosimonospora acidiphila | reverse complement strand
GGGCCACCACCGGGTCCGCCGACGGGCGCGCCGGCGGCAGCCACAGCGCGGCCGACCGGCCGCGCTGCGACCACAGCAGCGCCTCGGCGGGGCGGCCGTGCTCCAGCGCCAGCCTCAGCCGCAGCTCGGCCAGCGCCGCACCCTGCCACCCGGCGCCGGCCCGCAGTTCGGTCGCGCCGAGCGTCGCCTGGTAATCCTCGGCCTGCCGCAGTCCGGCCGCCTCGGCGCGGCGGGCCTGCGCCAGGTCGCCGGTACCCAGGCCGACGAGCGCGCGCACGTGCCAGAGCCGGATGCGCTGGGACGCCGGGGCGGCGCGGGCCACCGGCTCCAGCCCGACCAGCAGTTCCCGGGCCGTGTGCCACTCGCCGAGCCGGGCGGCCAGGGCGGCCGCGTCCAGCAGCGCGTCCCAGCCCGGCTGCGGCCAGCCCGCGTCCAGCAGGACCGCCGCGACCGTTCGCAGGTCGCGCAGGGTGCCCCGGTCCGCGCGGCCCTCCCGCACGACCGCCGCCAGCTCGGCCCGCCGGGCCCGGGCCACCCAGATCGCCCGCCGCTGCCGGCTGAAGATGCGCCGGGCCGCCGACGCGGCGGCCCGCGACCGGGCCGGGGCGTCGGCGAGGAGCTCCACCTGAGCCAGCATGAGGTACGCCTGGCCCAGCACCGAGTCCAGCCGGCCCTGCTCGCACCCGGCGATCGCCTCCTGGACCGCCGAGCGCGCCTCCGCCAGCAGGTGCACCGCCAGCAGCAACTCGGCCCGGTCCAGCAGGCTGACCGCGTCGACCCCGGTGTTCCACAGCTTGGCCTGCGCCCGGTCGTAGTGGGCCAGCGCGGTGGGCACGTCACCGGACTGGGCGGCCACGAAGCCGAGGTTGTGCTCGACCTGCGCGGCGGCGGTCGACATGCCGAGCCGGGTGTACAGCGCCTGGGCTTCGCGCAGGTCCGCCTCGGCCATCCGCAGGCTGCCCCGGTACCCGTGCAGCACACCCCGGTTGGTCAAGGTGCGCGCCTCCCACACCCGGTCGCCGTGCCGGCGAAACATCCGCAGCGCGGCGCGGTAGCCGGCCAGCGCGGCGGCGTCGTGCCCCAGCCGGCGCAGGATCAGCGACCGCTGCATGGTGGCCCGGGCCCGGCGGTGGCCGCGCAGGTTCAGCAGGGCCCGGTCGATCTCGCTCAGCGCGGCCGCCGGCCGGCCCAGGTCGTCCAGGATCAGCGCCAGGCTCATCCTGGCCTCCGCCACGAGCGGGGCGAGCCGGTGCCGGCCGGCCAGCGCCGCCGACGCCCGCAGGTGCCGCGCCGCGGTCGCGGCGTCGTGCAGGGCCCGGGCGGCAAGGCCCAGCGCGCGC
>NZ_BAABJQ010000082.1:0-1391 GCF_039543385.1 Rugosimonospora acidiphila | reverse complement strand
GGGACTGTCTTGCTAACGGTGTTTCCGGCCTGACCCGCCAGGCGTTGTGCCTGGTGAGGAGGGCGCTGTGATGACCGCGACACTGAACGATGTGACACCGAGGAAGGCCAGGGCTGGGCAGTCGGCGGAGGCGAAGGCCGCGGCCGAGCTGGTCCGGCTCGCTAAGGAACAGGGCCTGTCGCTGACCGGCCCGGACGGGCTGCTCAAGCAGCTGACTAAGACGGTCCTGGAAACCGCGCTGAACGAGGAGATGACCGAGCACCTCGGCTACGAGAAACATGAACCTGCTGCGGGGTCGGGCAACATCCGTAACGGTACCCGGTCGAAGACGGTGGTGACCGAGTCCAGCGGGCCGGTGCGCATCGACGTGCCCCGGGATCGGGCGGGCACGTTCGATCCCCAGATCGTGCGTAAGCGTCAGCGTCGGCTGTCCGGCGTCGACGAGGTCGTGTTGTCGCTGTATGCCAAGGGTCTGACGACTGGGGAGATCTGCGCGCATTTCGCGGAGATCTATGGGGCGTCGGTGTCGAAGGAGACGATCTCCCGGATCACCGACAAGGTCATCGAGGAAATGACGGACTGGTCCCACCGGCCGTTGGATGAGATCTACGCGGCGGTGTTCATTGACGCCATCGTGGTCAAGGTTCGTGATGGGCAGGTCGCGAACCGGCCGTTCTACGCCGCGATCGGGGTCACCCTCGACGGGGACAAGGACGTCCTCGGGCTGTGGGCCGGTACTGGTGGCGAGGGCGCGAAGTTCTGGATGAGCGTGCTGACCGACCTGCGCAACCGAGGCGTCAAGGACGTGTTCTTCCTGGTCTGCGACGGGTTGAAAGGCCTGCCCGAGGTGGTGACCAACGTGTGGCCCCGCACGGTCGTACAGACCTGCGTCATCCACTTGATCCGCAACACGTTCCGGTTGGCCTCCCGGAAGTACTGGGACGAGCTCAAACGCGATATCAAGCCGATCTACACCGCGGTCAACGCGAACGCGGCCCGGGCCGCGTTCGACGACCTGGCCGACAAGTGGGCAGGGCGGTATCCGGCGATGGTCCGCCTGTGGGACAACGCCTGGGCCGAGTTCATCCCGTTCCTGGACTACGACGTCGAGATCCGCAAGGTGATCTGCTCGACCAACGCCATCGAGTCGCTCAACGCCCGCTACCGACGCGCGGTCAAAGCCCGGGGCCACTTCCCCAACGAACAGGCCGCGTTGAAGTGTCTGTACCTCGTGACCCGGTCCCTGGACCCGACCGGTACCGGTCGGGTCCGGTGGGCGATGCGCTGGAAGCCAGCGTTGAACGCCTTCGCTATCACCTTCAGCGACCGATTCCCGGCCGCTGAAACCTACTAACAAGATCGCCGGAAACACCGTTGAAGAAACAGACCCC
>NZ_BAABJQ010000081.1:0-1900 GCF_039543385.1 Rugosimonospora acidiphila | reverse complement strand
AATCCACCCCACCAGCCACCACATCCCACAAACCCTCACCCGAAACCACCCCACCCGGGAAACGACAACCCAACCCAACAATCACCACCGGGTCATCGCCCACGACGGCAACGCCGGACGGCGTGCCGGCGTCGCGGGAGCCGGAGCCCGAGCTGGAGCCGGAGCCGGAGCCCAGCAGGGTCTCGGCAACAAAGTCCGCCAGCGACTGCGGCGAGGGGAAGTCGTAGACGAGGGTCGCCGACAGGCTCAGGCCCGTCGCCGCGTCCAGCCGGTTACGCAGCTCGATGGCGGCCAGTGAGGTGAAGCCCGCCTCCCGGAACGCCTGGTCGGGCCGGACGAGCCCGGCGTCGGCGTGTCCGAGGGTCGCGGCCACCTCGCGCAGCACCAGGTCGAGGACCGTGCGCCGGGCGTCCACCTCGGGCAGCACCCGCAGGCGCTCGGCCAGGTCGTTGGTCGGCGGCGCGGTGACCGTGGCCGCGGGCGCCGATGCCGGCGCCAGCGCGGAGAGCAACGAACTCGTACGGGTCGCGGTGAACGCGGGCCGGAACGTGTCCCAGTCGATGTCGGCGACGACGGCCACGGGCTGCTCGGCGTCGACGGCACCGGCCAGACAGGACAGTGCGCGGGCCGGCTCGAGAGCGCGCATGCCGGAGGCTTGCAGCCGGTCGAGCAGGTCGCTGCCGGCCATGCCGCCGCCGGCCCACGGACCCCAGGCGATCGAGGTGGCCGGCAGGCCCTCGGCACGGCGACGCTCGGCCAGCGCGTCCAGGCACGCGTTGGCGGCCGCGTAGTTGCCCTGCCCGGCCGAGCCGAGGACACCGGCGAGGGCGGAATACAGCACGAAGGCGTCCAGGTCGAGGTGCCGGGTGCACTCGTCCAGGTGCGTCGCGCCGAGCACCTTGGGGTCGGCGACCCGGGCGTAGCGCTCGGCGGTCAGGCCGTCGATGACGCCGTCGTCGAGTACGCCGGCGGCGTGCACGACGGCGGTGAGCCCGTCACCGAGCGCCGTCACCAGCCGCTGCACCGCGGCCCGGTCGGTGACGTCGCAGACCGCGGTCTCGACCCCGGTCTCCAGTTCGGAATCGATGGGCGAGCGGCTCGCCAGGACTACCCGCTCGGCGCCGTTGCGGATCAGCCAGCGCGCGGTGTGCCGGCCGAGGGCACCCGTTCCGCCGGTGACCAGCACGGTCCCCCGGGGCCGCCAGCCCGACGACGACCGGCGCGGCACGCGGGTGAGTTTACGGGCCAGGACGACGCCGTCCCGCACGGCGAGCTGGTCCTCACCGTGGCCGCCGGCGAGAATGGCGGCGAGCGCCGCGCCGGTACCGGCCGGCCAGCCGGCGGGTACGTCCACCAGGCCGCCCCACCGGTTCGGCAACTCCAGCCCGGCGGTGCGCCCGAGGCCCCACAGCGCCGCCTGATCCGGCGCGGTCGGCGCGTGCCCGGGCGTCCCGACCGCTCCCGTGGTCAGGCACCACACCGGTGCGTCCGGGTACGCCGTGCCGGTCTCGCGCAGCGTGGTCAGCAGGTCCGCGACCGTGCCGGCGAGGTGTATCACCCCGTCCGCCGAGGCCGGCCACTCGTCCCCGGCTGCCCGGACGACCGGCGTCGTGCCGCAGGCGGCGAGGGCTTCGGTGATGGGCTGGGAGTCGGCACCGGTACCGGCGACGACCACCCAGGTACCGTGCGGGGTGGCCGCCGGCAGCTTCACGGGCTTCCAGTCCACCTGGTACCGCAGGGTGTCGGTGCTGGTCTCGGAGCCGGGTGCGGTCAGCCAGTAGTGCTGGTGCTGGAACGGGTACGTCGGCAGCTCCAACTCCGGTGCCGCCGAGTTCGGCCACTGCACCGGCGTACCCGTCACATACAACCGGGCCAACGCCGACAACCACGACTCCACCTC
>NZ_BAABJQ010000080.1:0-2123 GCF_039543385.1 Rugosimonospora acidiphila | reverse complement strand
CACGCTCGCCGCCGCCTACGCGGCCACGCGCAAGCTGTGGCTCCCGATCGGTCTGCACTTCGGCTGGAACTTCGCCGAGTCCGGCATCTTCGGCACCGAGGTCTCCGGGAACGGCCAGACGCAGGGGCTGCTGCACAGCGTGATGTCGGGCAGGGCCCTGGTGACCGGCGGCCAGTTCGGCCCGGAGGCCAGCCTTTACTCGGTGGCGTTCGGTGTGCTGCTGACAATCGTGTTCATGTGGCTGGCCCGGCGGCGCGGCAACCTGGTTCCTCTCCGGCGCGGCGCCCGGGCTGCTGCGACCGCTACCCTCTCTCAATGATCGACCTCCGGCGGGTGCCCGGTCTGTGGCGGCGGTGTGACGTCACGGTCCGGGATCTCCCGTTCGCGCTGCTGCTGGTCATCGCGTCGCTCCTGCCGGTGCTGCGCGGCCACGAGACTCAGGTCGGGGACCTCGCGGCACGCCCGTTTGACGCGCTGGCCGTTGCCCTCGTCGGCCTTGAGTCCCTTCCGCTCGCTGTGCGCCGGCGGTGGCCGGACGCCTGTCTCGCCCTGGTGTCGCTCGGCTTCGTCGCCGCCGAACTGCGCGGCTACCGCATCGTCGCGAGCACCGCACTGCCCATCGCGCTGCTGAGCGCGGGTGCCCACCTGGAGCGTCATCGGCGGGCCACCGTGGTCATCCTCTCCCTGGCGTACGTACCGCTGGCAGTCGCGGTCCACCGGCTCGGCGGGACCGACCAGGTGAGCGGATTCGCAACGTTCTACGTGGGGCTGGCCGTCGTGTGGGGCATCGGGAGTTGGCTGCGCGCCACCCGGATCGCCGAGGTCGAACGCCGCCGCGGCGTCGCCGAGGCCACCCGCGCCGCCGAACGTACCCGCATCGCCCGCGAGCTCCACGATGTGGTGACCCACCACGTGACGGCGATGGTCGTGCAGGCCGAGGCGGCACGGTACCTGACCGCCGCACCCACTCGCCTCGACGAGACCCTCAGCGCCGTCACCGACACCGGTCGACGGGCCATCAGCGACCTGCGGCACCTGCTCGACCTGCTCAACCCCGACCACACCGAAATCAAGATGCCGTTTATCGGCGAAGTGCACACGCTCGTGGAGCAGACGCGCCGGGCCGGGCAGCCGGTGGAGTTTACCGAGGAGGGCAGGCCGGCGTCCTCGACCGGCAGCGCGGAACTCGCCGCCTACCGGGTCGTGCAGGAAGCCCTGACGAACGCCCTCAAGTACGCGCACGGCAGCCGCACCGCGGTCCGGGTACGGCACCTCGCAAGGGAGATCCTCGTAGAGGTCAGCACCGACGGCTCCGGCTCGCGGGCCGCGTCCCCCGGCGGGAGCGGGCGGGGCCTGGCCGGGCTCCGCGAACGGGTCGACGTCCTGGGCGGCGAGTTCAGCGCGGATCAGCGGGCAGGCGGCGGCTTCGTCGTGCGGGCCCGCATCCCCGCGCGGAGCGGGTCGTGACCGCCCCGATCCGGGTCCTGGTCTGCGACGACCAGGCGCTGATCCGCACCGGGTTCGCGACGATCATCGACGCTCAGCCCGACCTTGAGACGGTGGGCGAGTGCGGGGACGGGCGCGCCGCCGTCGACCTCGCCGCCCGCGTGCACCCCGACGTGGTGGTGATGGACGTACGGATGCCGGTACTCGACGGCATCGGGGCGACCCGGCTGCTGGCCGGTGTCGGGGTGGCGCATCCCGTCAAGGTGCTCGTGGTGACGACGTTCAACCTGGACGAGTACGTCTACGAGGCGCTGCGCGCGGGGGCAAGCGGCTTCCTGCTCAAGGACGCCCCACCGGCGCAGCTACTGCACGGCATCCGTACGGTCGCGACCGGCGCCGCCCTGCTGGCACCCGAAGTGACGCGGCAACTGGTCGGCAGGTACGCGGCACGGATCCGTCCGGCGCAGGGCACGCGGGAGGACGTCGGGCTGGCCCCGCGCGAACTGGAGGTGCTGCGCCTCATCGCCAACGGCCTGTCGAACGCCGAGATCGCCGCGACCCTGGTGATCAGTCAGGAGACGGTGAAGACGTACGTGTCGCGGATTCTCACCAAGCTGGATCTGCGCGACCGGGTGCAGGCGGTGGTGTATGCCTACCGCAACGGCCTGGTGACCTGA
>NZ_BAABJQ010000079.1:0-2414 GCF_039543385.1 Rugosimonospora acidiphila | reverse complement strand
ATGTTCGAGCGGTTTACCGACCGAGCACGGCGGGTTGTGGTCCTGGCTCAGGAAGAGGCCCGGATGCTCAACCACAACTACATCGGCACTGAGCACATCCTGCTTGGCCTGATCCATGAGGGTGAGGGTGTGGCCGCGAAGGCTCTGGAGAGCCTGGGGATCTCTTTAGAGGGCGTGCGCCAGCAGGTGGAGGAGATCATCGGGCAGGGTCAGCAGGCGCCGAGCGGGCATATTCCGTTCACGCCGCGGGCCAAGAAGGTGCTGGAGCTGTCGCTGCGTGAGGCGTTGCAGCTGGGGCACAACTACATCGGTACGGAGCACATTTTGCTGGGCCTGATCCGTGAGGGTGAGGGTGTGGCGGCTCAGGTGCTGGTGAAGCTTGGTGCGGATCTGAACCGGGTGCGTCAGCAGGTGATCCAGTTGTTGTCGGGTTACCAGGGTAAGGAGCCGGCCGCGGCGGGTGCGGGTGCTTCTGGTGAGGCGGCGCCGTCGACGTCGTTGGTGTTGGATCAGTTCGGTCGGAATCTGACTCAGGCTGCCCGGGAGGGCAAGCTGGACCCGGTGATCGGGCGGGAGAAGGAGATCGAGCGGGTCATGCAGGTGTTGTCCCGCCGGACGAAGAACAATCCGGTGTTGATCGGTGAGCCGGGTGTGGGTAAGACCGCGGTGGTGGAGGGGTTGTCCCAGGCGATCGTGAAGGGTGAGGTGCCCGAGACGCTGAAGGACAAGCAGCTGTACACGTTGGATCTGGGTGCGTTGGTCGCGGGTTCGCGGTATCGGGGTGATTTCGAGGAGCGCTTGAAGAAGGTGCTCAAGGAGATCCGGACGCGGGGCGACATCATCCTGTTCATCGATGAGATCCACACTCTGGTGGGTGCGGGTGCGGCCGAGGGTGCGATCGACGCCGCGTCGATCCTCAAGCCCATGCTTGCCCGTGGTGAACTGCAGACGATCGGCGCGACCACCCTCGACGAGTACCGCAAGCACCTGGAGAAGGATGCCGCGTTGGAGCGGCGCTTCCAGCCGATCCAGGTGGGTGAGCCGTCGTTGGCGCACACGATTGAGATCTTGAAGGGTCTGCGGGATCGGTACGAGGCGCATCACCGGGTGAGTATCACGGATGCGGCGTTGGTGGCGGCGGCGACGTTGGCGGATCGGTATATCTCGGATCGGTATTTGCCGGATAAGGCGATTGATCTGATTGATGAGGCGGGTGCGCGGATGCGGATCCGTCGGATGACCGCGCCGCCGGATCTGCGGGACTTTGATGAGCGGATCGCTCAGGTGCGTCGGGACAAGGAATCCGCGATCGATGCGCAGGATTTTGAGCGGGCTGCTCAGTTGCGGGATCGTGAGAAGCAGTTGTTGGGTCAGAAGTCGCAGCGGGAGAAGGAGTGGAAGGCCGGGGATCTGGATGTCGTCAGTGAGGTTGACGATGAGCAGATCGCTGAGGTGCTTGCCAACTGGACGGGTATCCCGGTGTACAAGCTGACCGAGGAGGAGACTGCTCGGTTGCTGCGGATGGAAGACGAGCTGCATAAGCGGGTCGTGGGTCAGGAGGACGCGGTTCGGGCGGTGTCCAAGGCGATCCGGCGTACTCGGGCTGGGTTGAAGGATCCGAAGCGTCCGTCGGGTTCGTTTATTTTCGCGGGTCCGTCGGGTGTGGGTAAGACGGAGTTGTCGAAGGCTCTGGCGGAGTTCTTGTTCGGGTCTGAGGACGCGTTGATCCAGTTGGACATGTCGGAGTTCCATGATCGGTACACGGTGTCGCGGCTGGTGGGTGCTCCTCCTGGGTATGTGGGGTATGACGAGGGTGGTCAGTTGACGGAGAAGGTGCGTCGGCGGCCGTTCTCGGTGGTGTTGTTCGATGAGATTGAGAAGGCTCATCCGGATGTGTTCAACACTCTCCTGCAGATTTTGGAGGATGGGCGTTTGACGGATGGTCAGGGTCGGATTGTTGATTTCAAGAACACGGTGATCATTCTGACGACGAACTTGGGTACTCGGGATGTGGCGAAGGCTGTGTCGTTGGGGTTCCAGGCGTCGGAGGATTCTGACTCGAATTATGAGCGGATGAAGCAGAAGGTCAACGATGAGTTGAAGCAGCATTTCCGGCCGGAGTTCTTGAACCGTATTGATGACACGATTGTGTTCCATCAGTTGGGTGAGGGTGAGATTCTGCGGATCGTGGATATCATGATCAGCCGGATTGAGTCTCAGTTGCGGAACAAGGACATGGGTCTGGAGTTGACGGGTAACGCGAAGCGGTGGTTGGCGAAGAAGGGTTGGGACCCGGTGATGGGTGCCCGTCCGTTGCGCCGCACGATTCAGCGTGAGATCGAGGACTCGTTGTCGGAGCGGATCCTGTTCAACGAGTTGAAGGCGGGTCAGATCGTGGTCGTGGACTGCGAGGG
>NZ_BAABJQ010000078.1:0-2425 GCF_039543385.1 Rugosimonospora acidiphila | reverse complement strand
CGCCGACTGCCCAGCCCTGGCCTTCCTCGGTGTCACATCGTTCAGTGTCGCGGTCATCACAGCGCCCTCCTCACCAGGCACAACGCCTGGCGGGTCAGGCCGGAAACACCGTTAGCAAGACAGTCCCGACTGGTGTGAAACGGTGGCTGGCCCGGGTAGCGGGTCGGCCACCGTTGCTGTGTGGGTTCGTGGAGTGTGGTGTGTTCGGTGGCTGTGGGGAGCCGGATTCCGTTGGCGAGCCGGCGTTGTAGGCGGTTCGCTGGGCGTGTGGTGGTGTTTCGGGGCTGGGTGGTGGCGGTCAGCAGGCGTTGAGGGCCCAACCGCGGTGTGGGGTGTAGGCGAGGCCGAGGGCGGCCAGTCGGGCGAGGTTGACTGCGGCGGCGAGGAGGTTGAAGTCGGCGTCGATGCGTAGACGTCCGCGCATCCGGGCGCGGCGGCCGCCGTGGCGGCGGCGCATGAGGTGGGCGATCTTGCGTTCGACCTTGGGGCGGGTGGCGCGATAGTCGTTGCGCCAGGCGGGGTCGGTTTGGCGGATACGGGCCGCGGCGAGGCGGGCCTCGTGATGGCCGATGGTGATGTGGCGTCCGGTCTTGGAATCGGTGCACTGCGCGCGCAGCGGGCAGGCGGTGCAGGCGAGTCCGAAGTCGGCCTTGCCGGCGCGGCGGGGGTGGCCGCTGACCGCACGGATCGGGATCGTGACGCCGCCCGGGCAGGTGACCTGCTGGTGTTGCAGGTCGATGTCGAACTGGTCTTTGGTGAACTTCCCGCCCGGCGCGTTGGGTGCTTGTACTTTCGTTTTGGCGTCGATCCCCGCCTGGTGTAGCTGGTCGAGGATCTCGCCGGTGCCGTAAGCGCAGTCGCCGTAGACCGCCGCGGCGTGGGTGGCCGCGGCCTGGTCGTGGCCGGGCTCCAGCAGGTCGGCGATCAGGCCGGGGGCCGGGTCGGCGTCGCCGGTGTTGCCCGCTGTCACCGCGGTCGCGGTGATGATCTCCGCGTCCGGGTCGATGGCGATGTGTCCTTTGTATCCGTCGAAGCCGCGGTGGTTGGTCTTGTGTCCGTGCCGGGCCTGCGTGTCCACCGTCGAGATCACCCGGTCCGGGGCCACCTTCCGGGCAATGCGTAACACGCCGTCCGGCCCGGTTTCCAAGTCCTGGCCCAGCACGGTGGCCAGCAGTTGGACGGCCTGCCCCACCGCGTCAGGCAACTGCTGCCCGTCCAGGGCGGCCAGCAGCCCGAAACCGTCCCGGGCGCGGGAGTCGACCAGCGCCTCCCGCGCCGCCTTGTCGTCCCAATCAATGACCGGCTTGCCGGTGCTGGCATAGTCGTCGCCGCTTGCCAGTAACGACCGAAGCCGCCCAGCCAACTCCGGGTCGGTCACCCGCAACAGGCCACGGATCGCCGAGCGGATCAACGTGACCGTGTCCATCGTGGCCACCGCGTCGTACAACGGGGTGGAGTCCAGCACCCCGCCGCCGTCCCAACAGCCCCGCAGCCCGAGCCGCGTCCAACGCGACGTCGAAGACCCGGTCCGGGCGATCCGACCGGCGTAGCCGTTCCCGCATATCGACCAGCACCGTGTGCGCGAACCCGACCCGGTGCGCAGGGCTGTCCCAGCCGCCTACCCCGGCCGCATAGCGCCACCGGACGTCGAAAGTGAACCGCTCCACTGCCTCGCGGTCCGACAAGCCCTCCAAGCGTTGCAGCACCATCACCGTGGCGACCACCGACGGCGGCACCGACCGGCGACCGTCCGCCGCGAACAAGTCGGCGAAAAACCCGTCCGGGAACAACACCTCACGCTGTTGGTGCAGGAACGCGAAGACCGACGTGGCCGGCAAAGCCTTGTCACACAACTGGGTCACCGGATCCAGCAGGTCCAACTGCTGCGAAGCAACACCCAACGCCACGCCTCAAAGTACCCCGGAATCACCGCCCATCGATGCGGACACACCGACCCGAAGCGACCGTTTCACACCAGTTACCTAGTCCAATACTCCGGCCCGTACGCCACGCCGCCATCGCCACGGCCAGGTCCGCCGTGTCCTCCGGTCGATCCAGACGCAGCAACGCGCAAGCCACGTGGTACGCGGCCAAACCCCGAGCCTCCAGCGAATCCGCCTCCACCGCCGCCGTCGCCGACCGGTCCGCCACCAGCAGCGCGAGTTCACCCACACCGAGCTTGGTCAGCAACTTCGCCGCCACCGCATACGCCGAGGCATAGGCCACCAACGCCTGCCGGGCACCGACCCACGGATCGGAGGTCGGTCCTGAACCTGTCCGACCGGGCGGCGGAGAGTCTCAGGTCACCAGGCCGTTGCGGTAGGCATACACCACCGCCTGCACCCGGTCGCGCAGATCCAGCTTGGTGAGAATCCGCGACACGTACGTCTTCACCGTCTCCTGACTGATCACCAGGGTCGCGGCG
>NZ_BAABJQ010000077.1:0-3618 GCF_039543385.1 Rugosimonospora acidiphila | reverse complement strand
CCAACCCAGCAGCCACCGCACCCACATCCACCGAGCCAGCCGACGCCCACTCGGCCAACGAACCCACCGCCGCGCCCAGTGCCTCCACCGAACGACCCGACACCACCCACGGCACCACACCACCAGGCGTCGACACCTGCTCCACCGGCGCCGGCTCCTGCTCGGCGGCGGGAGCCTGCTCCAACACCACGTGCGCGTTGGTGCCGCTCATCCCGAAGGACGACACGGCGGCCCGGCGCGGGCGGTCGCCGACCCACTCCCGCTCCTCGGTCAGCAGCTGGACCTGACCGGACGACCAGTCCACATGCGACGACGGTGCGTCCACGTGCAGGGTGCGCGGCAGCACGCCCGCGTGCATCGCCATCACCATCTTGATGATGCCGGCCACCCCGGCGGCGGCCTGCGTGTGACCGATGTTCGACTTGATCGAACCCAACCACAACGGCCGATCCCCCGACCGGTCCTGCCCATACGTCGCCAACAACGCCTGCGCCTCGATCGGGTCACCCAACTTGGTGCCGGTACCGTGCGCCTCCACCGCGTCCACGTCGCCGGGAGTCAGGCCCGCGTTGGCCAGCGCCGCCCGGATCACCCGCTCCTGGGCGGGACCGTTCGGCGCCGTCAAACCATTCGAGGCACCGTCCTGGTTGATCGCCGAGCCGCGCACCACCGCCACGATCGGGTGCCCCAGCCGCTGCGCGTCCGACAGCCGCTCGACCAGCAGCATGCCTACACCCTCGCCCCAGCCCGTACCGTCCGCCGAGTCGGCGAACGCCTTGCACCGGCCGTCGGGGGCGAGCCCGCGCTGCCGGGCGAACTCCAGGTACGTCCCCGGAGTGGCCATGATCGTGACGCCACCGACCAGGGCGGTACGGCACTCGCCGCGCTGCAGGGACTGCACGGCCATGTGCAGCGCCACCAGCGACGACGAGCACGCCGTGTCCACGGTGATGGCCGGGCCCTCCAGGCCCAGGACGTACGCCAGGCGGCCGGACAGCACGCTGCCCGCGGTGCCGGTGGCGACGTGGCCCTGCATCGACTCGGCGTCCAGCAGCAGGGTGGCGTAGTCGTGGTTGTTCGCGCCGACGAACACGCCGGTCCGGCTGCCCCGCAGGTCGTCGGGGTCCAGGCCCGCGCGTTCGATCGCCTCCCACGCCGTCTCCAGCAGCAGCCGCTGCTGCGGATCCATCGCCACCGCCTCACGCGGCGAGATGCCGAAGAAGTCGGCGTCGAAGCCGGCCACGCCGTCCAGGAACGCGCCCTCCCGCACGTACACGCCGCCGGGCTGGTCCGGGTCGGGGTCGTAGAGCCCGTCGAGGTCCCAGCCGCGGTCGTCGGGGAAGCCGGCCACCGCGTCCTCGCCGCCGGCCACCAGCCGCCACAGGTCTTCCGGCCCCCGCACGCCGCCGGGATAGCGGCAGCCGATGCCAACGATGGCCACCGGTTCGTCGACGGCCACGGGCGCGTCGGGGGTGGCCTGCCGGGCGGTGCCGCCGAGCAGCGAGTCACGCAGGTAACGGGCGAGCGCGGTCGGGGTCGGGTGGTCGAACACGATGGTGGCGGGCAGGTTCAGCCCGGTCTCCGCGCGCAGCGCGTCGCGCAGCTCGACGGCGGTCAGCGAGTCGACGCCGATCTCCTGGAACGCCCGCCGCTCGGGCACCTCGGCCAGTCCGCCGTAGCCGAGTATGGCGGCGGCCCGGGCGCGTACCAGGTCAACCAGGACCTGCTCCGCCCGGTCGGCGGGCAGGTCGCGCAGCCGGTCGGCGAGGCCGGCCGCCACGCCGGCGGTCGGGCCGGTGGTCGCGGGCTGCTCCGGCACGGCGGCCTGCGGAATGTCGTCCAGCAGGCGGCTGCGCCGCGCGTACGCGAAGGTCGCGGCGAAGCGCGGCCAGTCGACATCGGCGACGGTCAGCGTGGCGGCGGCGCCGGTGGCCACCGCCTGCAGGATGTCGACCGCGGCCTCCGGGTCGAGCGCGCGCAGGCCACGCCGCAGCAGGTACTCCTCCGCGTCGTTCTCGGCCGCCATGCCACCGCCGGTCCACGGACCCCAGGCGATAGCGGTCGCCGCGCGGCCCTGGTCGTGGCGCCGCTCGGCGAGCGCGTCGAGATAGGCGTTCGCGGCGGCGTATCCGGCCTGGCCGCCGCTGCCCCAGACCCCGGCGATCGAGGAGAACAGCACGAAGGCGTCGAGCGGAGTGTCGCCCAGGGCACGGTCCAGGTTGCGGGCACCGCCCACCTTGGCGGACAGCACCTCGTCGAGGTCGGCCACGGACAGGTCCGCCACGCCGGTGGTGCGCACGGCTCCGGCGGTGTGTACGACGGCCGTCAGCGTGCCCGGGAGTCCGGCGACCAGCGCCTCGACCGCGGCCGGGTCCGCGACGTCGCAGGCCTCCACGGTGACGGTGGCGCCCAGCTCGGTGAGTTCGTCGCGCAGCGCGGTGGCTCCCGGCGCGTCGATGCCGCGCCGGCCCGCCAGGACCAGGTGCTCGGCGCCGCCGGCCGCGAGGCGGCGGGCGACCTGCGCGCCCAGCGCGCCGGTACCGCCGGTGATCAGGATGGTTCCGCGCGGCTGCCAGGACGGCTCCCCGACCGGTGCGGCGACGGGTGCGAGCCGGCGCCCCAGGTTCCCGGTCGCGCGCACGGCGATCTGGTCCTCGCCGCCCGCACCGGCGAGGGCCTGGGCGACCAGGTCGGCCATGCGGTCGTTGGCGTCGTCGGCGTCGGCGTCGTCGGCGTCGGCGGCGTCGGCGGGCAGGTCCAGCAGGCCGCCCCACCGTTGCGGCGACTCCAGCGCCGCGGACCGGCCGAACCCCCAGATGAGCGCCTGCTCGGGGTCGGGTGCGCAATCGTCCGGCGCGGCGCGGACCGCCCCGCGGGTGATGGCCCACAGCTTCGTGGTCTCGGCGTCCTCCGGTACGGCTTGCAGGAGCGCGATCGTGGAGGCGAGGTCGAGGCGGGCGAGGATCCCGTCGTACGCGGCCAGGTCGGTCCCGGCTGCGGCCAGCGCGTCACGGGGGTCGGCGCCGGTGGTGGGAACGGTCAGCCGGTCCAGCCGGTCCTCGATGCGGGCCAGGAAGGGCGCGAGGGCGTCCTGCTCGGCCTCGTCGGCCACCAGTAGCCAGCGGCCCTCGCTCACGCCGGACGGCGTCTCCGCGATCGGCGTCCACGTGACGGCGTAACGGCCGAGCGTCACGGCGGGCTCCGGCATGCGCGGCCAGTACCGCTGGTGTTGGAACGGGTACGTCGGCAGCTCCAACTCCGGTGCCGCCGCACACGGCCACTGCACCGGCGTACCCGTCACATACAACCGGGCCAACGCCGACAACCACGACTCCACCTCATCCCGGTCCCGGCGCTGCGCCGCCACCGCCGTCACCCCAGAACCCAGAACCTCCTTCGCCACGCCCGTCAACGCCGCGTCCGGACCCAACTCCAGCAACGCCGAAATCCCGGACCCCTCCAACGCGACCACCGCATCACCGAACCGCACCGTCTTACGGACCTGCTCCACCCAGTACCCCGGATCCGTCCACAAACCCGGCTCCACCGGCTGCCCGGTCACCGTCGACACCGCCGACAACACCGGCTCACCGAACTCCAACGACTCCACCACCGCCG
>NZ_BAABJQ010000076.1:0-3788 GCF_039543385.1 Rugosimonospora acidiphila | reverse complement strand
CGCCGCCACCCCACCCGGCAACACCGCCAGCGCCGCGTCCTCCGACACATTCACCGCCACCATCGCCCCACCCTCAGGCAACGCCTCCATCAACGACGCCCGCGCCGCCACCAACCGCACCGCATCCCCAAGCGACAACACCCCCGCCACATGAGCCGCGACAACCTCACCAATCGAATGCCCCGCCACCACCTGCGGACGCACCCCGAACGACTCCAACAACCGCCACAACGCCACCTCCACCGCAAACAACGCAGGCTGCGCCCACCCCGTCCGCTCCAACCCCACCCCCGACTCAATCACCGGCCGCAGACCAGACCCGAACAGCCCACACACCTCATCCAACGCCCCCGCGAACACCGGAAACACCTGTGCCAGGCCAGCACCCATCCCCACCCGCTGCGCACCCTGACCCGTGAACACCACACCCAACCGACCATCCGAACCCGCCTCACCCGACACCACGAACGGCGACTCACGACCCTCCGCCAACGCCGCCAAACCCGCACCCAACCCCGACGGCAACACCACCGACCGGCACTCCCACAACCCACGACCCAACAACCCCGCCGCCACCGAGTCACCACCATCGACCAACGGCAACAACCGACCCGCCAGATCCGCCACCGCACCACGACTACGACCCGACAACACCCACGGCACCGAAACCGAAGCGCCCTGGGCGGCCGAGGCCGAGGCGTCCTGAGCGACCGGACCCGGGACAGACTCCTCCTGCGGTATGGCCACCGGCGGCTGTTCCAGCACCACATGCGCGTTCGTGCCGGAGACCCCGAACGCCGAGACCCCGGCGCGGCGCGGGCCGTCGCCGACCCACTCCCGCTGCTCGGTCAGCAACCGCACCGCACCCTCGGTCCAGTCCACATGGGACGATGGCGCGTCCACGTGCAGCGTGCGGGGCAGCACTCCGGCCCGCATCGCCATCACCATCTTGATGACGCCGGCCACCCCCGCCGCGGCCTGCGTGTGACCGATGTTGGACTTGATGGAACCCAGCCACAACGGCCGGTCCTCCGGCCGATCCTGCCCATACGTCGCCAACAACGCCTGCGCCTCGATCGGGTCACCGAGCTTCGTACCCGTCCCGTGCGCCTCCACCACATCCACCTCGGCCGGCGTCAGGCCCGCGTTGGCCAACGCCGCCCGGATCACCCGCTGCTGCGACGGACCATTCGGCGCGGTGAGCCCATTCGACGCACCGTCCTGGTTCACCGCAGAACCACGCACCACCGCGAGCACCCGATGCCCCAACCGGCGCGCGTCCGACAGCCGCTCCAGCAGCAGCATGCCGACACCCTCACCCCAACCCGTACCATCGGCCGCCTCGGCGAACGACTTGCACCGGCCGTCGGCCGCGAGGCCGCCCTGCCGGGAGAACTCCACGAACGCGGTCGGCTTCACCATCACTGCCGCGCCTCCGACCAGCGCCTGGTCGCACTCCCCGGCCCGCAGGGACTGGCCGGCGAGGTGCAGCGCGACCAGTGACGACGAGCACGCCGTGTCGACCGTGACGGCCGGGCCCTCGAAGCCGAAGAGGTAGGACAGCCGGCCGGACATCACGCTGGGCGCCTCTCCGGTGAGCTGGTACCCCTCGGAGGTGGCGAACGCCTCGCCGTACCCCGAGGGGCTGGCGCCGATGAAGACACCGGTGGCGCTGCCGCGCAGCGACTTCGGGTCGATACCCGCCCGCTCGAGGGTCTCCCACGACGTCTCCAGCAGCAACCGCTGCTGCGGATCCATCGCCAACGCCTCACGCGGCGAGATACCGAAGAACTCCGCGTCGAACGCACCGGCGTCGTCCAGGAAGCCGCCGGCGCTGGCGTAGAAGGTGCCCTGGCGTTCCGGGTCCGGGTCGTAGCGCTCGTGCCAGTCGGGGCCCCGGTCGTCGGGCAGGTCGGACACCACGTCGGCGCCGGCTTCCACCAGCCGCCACAGGTCATCCGGGGATTCCACACCACCCGGGTACCGGCAGCCCATGGCCACGATCGCCAGCGGTTCCCCGTTCGCCGCGACGGCCACGCGTACGGCGGTCGTGGCGGTGGTGCCGGCCAGCTGGTGGTACAGGTGCTCGGCCAGTGCCTGCGGCGTCGGATAGTCGAAGACCAGGCTGGCCGGCAGGCGCAGACCGGTCGCGGCGGCGAGCCGACCGCGCACCTCGACCGCGGTCAGCGAGTCGAAGCCCAACTCGCGGAAGGCCCGGTCGCCGACGATCTGGTCGGTCGACGCGTGGCCCAGCACGGCGGCGGCCTGGGTCCGGACGAGGTCGAGGACGAAGCGCACCGCGTCCGGCTCGGACATGCCGGCGAGCCGCTCCCCCAGCGCGGAGACGCCGGCCTGCTGCGGCTGCGGCTGCGCGGTGGCCTCGCCGACCTCCGGGATGTCCTCGATCAGCGGGCGGCGCCGCGCGATCGTGTACGTCGGCACGAAGCGGGCCCAGTCCACGTCGGCGACGGCGAGGAACGTCTCGTCGGCGTCGACGGCCTGGCGCAGGGCCGCCACCGCCAGCTCCGGCTGCATTTCCCGCATGCCGCGCCGGCGCAGCTGCTCCTCCAGGTCCACTTCGGACGCCATGCCGCCGCCGCCCCAGAATCCCCATGCGACCGAGGTGGCGGTGGCGCCACGGGCGCGGCGTGCGGCGGCGAGGGCGTCCAGGTGGGCGTTGCCGGCCGCGTACGCGCCCTGGCCGCCGCTACCCCACACGCCGGCGTTGGAGGAGAACAGCACGAAGGCGTCGAGATCGTCCCCGAGCGCCTGGTCCAGTGCCTGGGCGCCGGCCACCTTGGCCCGCACCACGTCGGCGAATTCGGCGGCCGTGGTGTCGGCGATCGGGGTGGCCTGCGGCACGCCCGCGGCATGGAAGGCGGCGCTGATCCGCTCACCCTGCTCGCGCAGGTCTCGAACGAGGGCGTGGACGGCTTCCGGGTCGGCGGTGTCGCACGCGGCGACGGTGACCCGCGCGCCGGCCGCGGTCAGCTCGGCGGTCAGGTCGGCGGCGCCCGGTGCGTCCGTGCCGCGCCGGCTGACCAGCACGAGGTGCTCGGCCCCGGCGGTGGCGAGCCAGCGGGCCACATGCCCGCCGAGCGCACCGGTACCACCGGTGATCAGTACCGTGTCGCGCGGCTGCCAACGGCCCTCGGCCGCACGGTCGAACGGCGCCCGGACCATCCGGCGGGCGAAGGATCCCGCCGGCCGCAACGCCACCTGGTCCTCCCCGGTGGCCCCGGAGAACGCGGCGACCAGCAGCTGGCCAGTGCGGTCATCCGGCTCGGCAGGCAGGTCGACCAGGCCACCCCAGCGCTGCGGCTCCTCCAGGCTGAACACCCGGCCGAAGCCCCAGATCTGCGCCTGGGCCGGCGCCCGTACCGCATCGTCCGCGCCGATCGTCACCGCACCCTGGGTGACCAGCCAGAGCGGCACCGAGAGGTCCAGGTCGATGAGCGCCTGCGCGAGGGCGAGCGTCGCCGTCATACCGAGCGAGCGGACCGGGTCGGCCGGGTCTGGCCGGTCGTCGAGGCCGAGCAGCGAGACGACCGCGTCGACCGGACCGGCCGAGAGGGCCTCGGCCAGGTCCGCACGGTCCGGCGAGGTCACCTCGACGATCCGCACGTTTGCGCCGTGCTCGGCGAGCAGTCCGGCGATGTCATCCTGCGGCGCGTCGGGTGGGGTGAGGATCAGCCAGTGGCCGGCCAGCGTCGCGGGCTGGGGTGCCGGCAGTGGCTTCCACGTGATGGTGTACCGCCAGGCGTCGATGACGCCGGAAGTCTGCTGAT
>NZ_BAABJQ010000075.1:0-3890 GCF_039543385.1 Rugosimonospora acidiphila | reverse complement strand
CACCGCCCGATACTCGAACCGCGACCGACCCACCAACCCAGCAGCCACCGCACCCACATCCACCGAGCCAGCCGACGCCCACTCGGCCAACGAACCCACCGCCGCGCCCAGTGCCTCCACCGAACGAGCCGACACCACCCACGGCACCACACCACCAGGCACCGACACCTGCTCCACCGGCGCCGGCTCCTGCTCGGCGGCGGGAGTCAGGTCCATTACCGGAGCCTGCTCCAGCAGCACGTGTGCGTTCGTGCCGGAGATGCCGAACGACGACACGCCGGCCCGGCGCGGCCGGTCGCCGGCCCACTCCCGCTCCTCGGTCAGCAGCTGGACCTGACCCGCCGACCAGTCCACCTGCGACGACGGCGCGTCCACGTGCAGCGTGCGCGGCAGCAGCCCGGCCCGCATCGCCACCACCATCTTGATCACACCCGCGACCCCAGCCGCGGCCTGCGTGTGACCGAAGTTGGACTTCACCGAACCCAACCACAACGGCCGATCCTCCGACCGGTCCTGGCCATACGTCGCCAGTAGAGCCTGCGCCTCGATCGGATCACCCAGGGTCGTACCCGTACCGTGCGCCTCCACCGCGTCCACGTCGCCGGGAGTCAGGCCCGCGTCCGCCAGCGCCGCCCGGATCACCCGCTGCTGCGACGGACCATTCGGCGCCGTCAAACCATTCGAGGCACCGTCCTGATTCACCGCCGAACCACGCACCACCGCCAACACCGGATGACCCAACCGCCGCGCATCCGACAACCGCTCCACCAACAGCATCGCCGCACCTTCGGAGAAGCCGGCGCCGTCGGCCGCCTCGGCGAAGGACTTGGACCGTCCGTCCGGCGCGAGGCCGCGCTGCTGGCTGAAGTCGACGAACATGCCCGGGGTCGCCATCACGGTCGCGCCGCCGGCCAGCGCCATGGAACACTCCCCGCGCCGCAGCGCTTGCACTGCCAGGTGCAGCGCCACCAGCGAGGACGAGCACGCGGTGTCCACGGTGATGGCCGGCCCCTCAAGGCCGAAGGTGTACGCGATGCGCCCGGAGAACACGCTGGCCGCGTTCCCCACACCCGCGAGCGCCTCCAGTCCCTCGGCGGTCGACCGCTGGAGCAGGGGCAGGTAGTCCTGTCCGTTGGTCCCGGCGAACACACCGACCTGGGCGCCGCGTACGTCGTGCGGGTCGATCCCGGCCCGCTCGAACGCCTCCCAGGTGATCTCCAGCAGCAGCCGCTGCTGTGGGTCCATGGCCAGCGCCTCACGCGGCGAGATGCCGAAGAAGGTGGGGTCGAAGACGGTCGCGGCGGACAGGAACCCGCCGTGACGCGCGTAGGTGCGGCCGGGTTGGCCCGGCTCCGGGTCGTAGATCGCGTCGAGGTCCCAGCCGCGGTCGTCGGGGAAGACGTCCATGGCGTCGGTGCCGCTGGCGACCAGCCGCCACAGGTCCTCGGGCGAGGCTACGGCGCCGGGGAACCGGCAGCCGATGCCGACGATGGCGATCGGCTCGTCGGCGCGGGCCGACAGCGCGGGGCCGCGCGTTTCGACCTCGGCGGGCCGGATCCGGGTGAGCAGGTGGCGGGCGAGCGCGGTGATGTTCGGGTGGTCGAAGACGAGCGTGGCGGGCAGGGACAGGCCGGTGGCCGCGCCGAGCCGGTTACGCAGGTCGACGCCGGTGAGCGAGTCGAACCCGAGTTCGCCGAACGCCCGCCCGGCGTCGAGCGTCGCCGGCGAGTCATGCCGCAGCACGGCGGCGACGGCGGTGGCCACCAGATCCTTGAGGTGCGCCGTGGCGGCCGCCTCATCCAGACCGGCCAGCCGCTCGGCGAGTGGCGACGACGGACCGTCCTTGGCGGCGGATCCCGATTCCGGGGAGCCGTGCATCGCGGTGCGAGCGGCGGGAACTCCGTCGAGCAGGGGGCGTGGGCGGGCCGCCGCGAACGCCGGGGCGTACCGGTCCCAGCGCACGTCGGCGACGACGACCGCGACGTCGCCGGCGTCGAGGCTGTGGCGCAGTGCGGTGAGCGCCGCCGCCGGAGCCATCGGAGGTACGCCTTCGGCGCGCAGGCGGGCGTGGTCCACACCGTCGGCGGCGTCCCACACCCCCCAGGCGATGGCGGTGGCCGCCGCGCCACGGGCATGACGGCGTTCGGCCAGTGCGTCCAGGTGCGCGTTGGCGGCGGCGTACGCGGCGTGCCGGGCGCTGCCCACCACCCCGGCGATCGAGGAGAAGAGAACGAAGCTGTCCAGTTCGTCGCCGAGCAGTTCGTCAAGGTTGTCGGCGCCGCCGGCCTTGGCGCGCAGCACCCGGGCGACGAGGTCGTCGTCGGTGTCTTCCACCAGGGCGAGCTCCGGGACGGTCGCGAGGTGGAACACGTGCCGGACGCGACGGCCGCCGCCGGAGATCTCGGCGAGCAACGCGGCGAGGTCGTCGCGGTCGGCGACGTCACAGGGCCGGATGGTCAGTTCGGCGCCGGCCTCGGCGAGTTCGGCGCGCAGCGCGGCGGCCTCCTCGGCATCCGGCTCGGCGGCGACGGCCAGCACGATGCTCTGGGCTCCGCACCGGCCCAGCCAGCGGGCGATGCGGGCGCCCTGGTAGCCGTCGAGGTCGGTGATGAGCGTGGTGTGCGCGGGCGACCATCCCGTCGGTTCCCCGGCGGGTGCGGGAATCAACCGCCGGACGTGTACCTGGTCCGCCCGCAGGGCGAGCTGGTCCTCGTCGCCGGCCGCGGCGAGCAGTGACGCGAGGCGCGGGCCCGGGTCGCCGGAGATGTCGATCAGGCCGCCCCAGTGCCCCGGGTCTTCCAGCGCGATGACGCGGGCGGCGCCCCAGAGCTCCGCCTGCCCGGGGTCGGGGGCGGTGCCGCTCGCGCCGACCGCCTCCTCGGTGACCACCCACAGGCGTGGACCGTGCGCGCGGTTCATCAGGTCGCGGGCGAGCGTGAGCAGCGAGGTCAGTCCGGGCCGCACGGCGACGACGCCGGCGAGGTCGAGGTCGTCAAGGCCTTCGGCGAGCTCCGCCGGGCCCGCGGTCCACGGCAGGGTACGGACGTCGGCCCCATGAGCGGCGAGGGTGGTCGGTACCAGGTCGTCGTCGGCGATGACCAGCCAGGCTCCGGTGAGCGGGGTGTCCTGGAGGTCGGGCATGGTCGGCCACTCGATCCGGTACCGCCAGCGGTCGGGGTCGACCGAGGTCTCCACGGCCGGTTTGACGTCAAGCCAGTAGCGTTCGCGTTGGAACGGGTACGTCGGCAGGTCAACGTGCGGGTACCGGCCCGGCAACGCCACCGACCAATCAACCGGCACCCCCAACACATGCGCCTGCCCCACCGCGGTCAACATCTGCCGCCAACCACCCTGATCCCGCCGCAACGTACCCACCGCGTGAACACCGTCCCGCTCACCCAAAGCCACCGTCAACACCGGATGAGCGGAGCACTCCACGAACACCCCGAACCCCTCACCCACCAACACCTCAACCGCCCGATCCAACAACACCCGCTGCCGCAAATTCCGATACCAATACCCCGCGTCCAACTCCTCACCCGACACCCAACCACCGGTCACCGTCGAGAAGAACCGCACCGTTGCCGGCTGAGGCCGGATCTCGGACAGCACCTCGACAAGTTCGTGTTCCAACACCTCCACCGCCGGACCATGCGACGCGTAATCCACCGGCAACACCCGCACCCGAAGCCCCGCCCCCTCACACCGCTCCCGAAACTCCTCGAGTCCATCCACCGGCCCCGACACCACCGTCGCCGACGGGCCATTCACCGCCGCGATACCAACCCCCGCCGGCAACAACCCCTCCACCACATCGGCCCCCGCCGCGACCGACACCATCCCACCCGAACCCGCCAACCCCAACAACAACCGCGACCGCAACACCACCA
>NZ_BAABJQ010000074.1:0-3911 GCF_039543385.1 Rugosimonospora acidiphila | reverse complement strand
CCCAGACGCGGTGCACGACGCGATCGTTGCGAGTCCCTGCCGCCACGGCGTCGTGCACCACGTTCGGGCTCGGGACTGCCCGTGCATCGTCGATCCGACCGCGGGCTCCGGTTATCGGAGCGTGCGAGCGGGCCGGGGCCTGCGCTGAGGTAGCAACAGTCGTCAGCAGTACTGCTGCGGCAGCGCAGGCCGTTTTCGGCCTTGACGATCGGCGCCCGCGCAGCCGCGTGGCCACCGCACGATCTCGACGCGATCGGCGAAGTACCACGCGGCTGCATCTGGCTGCGATGCCCCACCTGCGCCGGCACCGATCGGCGTACATATCCCGATTGGATCAACACCAATGAAGGTCGAGACATTCGGCACGGCCGCGAACACGCTGGCACGCGATACGGTCGAGAGCGTGGAGATGACCAACGACGGTCTCGTCGATCAGTACGGGCGAACGGCCGTGGATCTCCGAGTGTCGTTGACCGACAAGTGCAATCTGCGCTGTACCTACTGTATGCCGGCCGAGGGCCTCGAGTGGCTGGCCGGTCCGGACCTACTGACCGACGATGAGATCGTCCGGCTGATCGACGTCGGTGTCACGCGACTCGGTATCCGCGACGTGCGCTTCACCGGCGGTGAGCCTCTGATTCGGCGCGGGCTGCTACCGATCGTCGCCGCCACGGCGGCGCTGCGGCCTCGGCCGAGCATCTCGATAACCACGAACGGATTGGGGCTCGCTAAGCTCGCGTCGCCGCTTGCGGCGGCTGGGCTTGACCGCGTCAACGTCTCACTGGACACGCTGCGGCCCGCCCGGTTCGAGCGACTGACTCGACGCGACCGGCACCGCGACGTGATTGCCGGGCTCGCCGCTGCCGCCGACGCTGGCCTCGTCCCGGTCAAAATCAACGCGGTCCTGCTGCGCGGCGTCAACGACGACGAGGCCGTTCCCCTGCTGCGCTTCGCGTTGACCCACGGCTACGAAATGCGGTTCATCGAGCAGATGCCGCTCGACGCTGGGCATACCTGGAACCGGAACGCCATGGTCAGAGCTGAAGAGATCTTGGCGGCGCTAGGGGTCGAATTCACGTTGACCCCCGACCCTGGACACCGAGGCGCCGCGCCTGCGGAGATCTGGCTGGTCGACGGGTACGACGGCGCTTCGGTCGGCATCATCGGCAGCGTCACCCGACCGTTCTGCGGCGACTGTGACCGCACCCGCCTGACCGCCGACGGGCAGATCCGCTCCTGCCTGTTCAGCCAAGATGAGTCGGATCTGCGCGGCGCACTGCGGGGCGGCTGCGACGACGCTGAGATCGCCCGCCGATGGCGGGTCGCTATGGCCGGGAAACTGCCGGGTCACGCGATCAACGACCGACTGTTCCTCCAGCCTGCCCGGCCAATGTCCGCGATCGGCGGCTGACCGGATCGCTTTGTCGGATGGCGACGATGCCGCTTTCATCTACGTACAGGGGAAAAGGGCGGTGATACTGACGATGCGGAATCTCTCGACGATCTGCGAGGACGCGGACACTCCGGACGTTCTCGAAGCCCCGACGATCGGCCCATTCCGTTTTGCCGCCAAGGGGCACCTGGCGTATCGGCTGGTGTGGGTCAATCCGCACTCAGGCCGAGACGGCTATGAACCGTTGACCGGCGGCATGGCAGCGGCACTGCCGCATCTTGATGATTCGTGTGCGGCCACGGTGCTGCGGCCTTGGAGGATGTTGTGCGGGTGATCTCCCATGCGTGAGGTGTTGGACGATCTGGAACGCTGGTGGAGGGCGGGAGAGGCCGTCGGCATGGCTACGGTCGTCGCGACGTGGCGCTCGGCGCCGCGCCCGGCGGGTGCGACGATGCTGGTCGGCGCGGACGGGACAGCGGTGGGCAGCGTGTCCGGCGGTTGTGTCGAGGGCGCGGTGTACGAGTTGGCGGCGTCGGTGGTGGCGGCGGGCGCCCCGGTATTGCAGCGCTACGGCGTCAGCGATGACGACGCGTTCGCGGTGGGTTTGACCTGCGGCGGCATCCTGGATGTATACGTCGAGAAAATCGACCCCGCCACCTTCCCCGAGTTTGGTGGGGTCATCGAGGCGATTCGGTCCTCGACACCGGTGGCCGTCATCACGTGCGTCGCCGCGTCCAAGGCGAGCGTCGCGCTCGCACCCGGTGGCCCCGTCATAGAAACCGACGCCCCAGCGGCCGCGGCCGGTGACCCGGCTGGTCGGCTAGGGCGACGACTGGTCGTGTACGAGGACCGTGTCGAGGGCACGCTCGGCGGTGACAGAATCGATGACGCGGTCGCCGACGATGCGCGCGGCATGCTCGCCAACGGCCGGACCGGGACGTTGAAGTACGGCTACGAGGGACAGCGCCGCGGTGACGAGCTGACCCTGTTCGTCGCGTCGTACCACGCACCGCCGCGGATGATCGTGTTTGGCGCAATCGACTTTGCCGCCGCCGTCGCGCGGATAGGAGCATTTCTCGGATACCGCGTGACCGTCTGTGATGCGCGGCCGGTGTTCGCCACGAAGCGCCGGTTCCCGGACGCACACGAGGTCATCGTCGCGTGGCCGCACCGCTACCTGGCCGCTGAGGCCGACGCCGGACGACTGGACAACCGCACGGTCGTCTGTGTCCTCACCCACGATCCGAAATTCGACGCGCCGCTGCTGGAGGTGGCGCTGCGGCTGCCGCTGGCCTATATCGGAGCGATGGGGTCGCGCCGCACGCACGACGATCGCATCAAACGGCTGCGCGACAGCGGCTTGACCGAGGCGGAATTGGCTCGTCTTGCATCACCGGTCGGATTGGACCTTGGCGCGCGTACCCCGGAGGAGACGGCCGTCAGCGTCGCAGCTGAGATCATATCCGCGCAATGGGGTGGCAGCGGCGAGCATCTGTCCACAATGGGGGGTAGCATCCACCACGACACGTGATCCGCCGTGAATCCACGACAAACCACTCGCCTCCTTGCGGTGACCGTCAAGACAGGATTTGGCCGGCATTTAGCGCACACGCGGCGTTCATACGCCGCTTCGCCGAAATCGGAGGCGTAGCGGGTCATGGGCAATTGACCCACTCGTCGGTACCGTCGTCGAACACTTGCCGCTTCCAGATCGGTAGCCGCGCCTTCGCCTCATCGACCAGCTGTCCACAGATACTGAACGCCTCGCCGCGGTGCGCGGTCGCGACAGCGGCGACGATGGCGACGTCACCGATCTCCAGCGCGCCGAATCGATGCGACACGGCCAATGCCAGAACATCCGGGTGGGCGGCGTACTTCTCGGCCACCTCGCGCAGCACGCGGGCGGCGTCGGGGTGACTTTCGTATTCGAGCTTGTCCACGGCCCGACCGTGATCGTGGTTACGAACCGCGCCCTGGAACACCACGATCGCCCCGGCGGCGCGATGCGCGACCGCCGCCTCGTGCGCGGCGATATCCAATGGTTCGCTGGTGACGGCCAGCAGCGTGATCCGAGACGTCGACGGAGCGCTCACCGAAATTCCTCCATTACCGTTCCCACCGGACCGTCACGACATCCCGCATCGCGTCCCCCAGGTACGAACCATCCGGGCCCGTGCCCAGATCGCGCAGCGCCGCCTCGACGTCGTCGACTCGACTCGGTCCCAAGCATAGCCGCCGGCACGCTGAACGATCCATCAGAGCAGCACGAGCTTGCTCCACATCCGCGACGTGGCGTACCGGTGGGTCAGCGCGGAGATGGCCCAACGGCTCGTCACCTTGTCGACACAGCTAAGCATCTGGCCGAGAACACACACGCTGCCCTAACGATCGGTTCAATAGACGCGGCCTGCCTGCCTCAGGTCGAGGCCGCGCCTAACAAATCCGCTCCTTCCCGCTAACGACGCCGTGATCGCAGGGACACGCCGCGGCGATGGACGCTCGATGACCTTCGGCCGAA
>NZ_BAABJQ010000073.1:0-4113 GCF_039543385.1 Rugosimonospora acidiphila | reverse complement strand
CACGGTGCGGTTCTTCTCGACGGTGACGGGTGGTTGGGTGTCGGGTGAGGAGCTGGATGCGGGGTATTGGTATCGGAATCTGCGGCAGCGGGTGTTGTTGGATCGGGCGGTTGAGGTGTTGGTGGGTCAGGGGTTCGGCGTGTTCGTGGAGTGCTCCGCCCATCCGGTGTTGACCGTGGCGATGGGTGAGCGGGACGGTGTTCACGCGGTCGGCACGTTGCGCCGGGGTAAGGGTGATTGGCGGCAGATGCTCACCGCGGTGGGTGCGGCGCATGTGTTGGGGGTGCCGGTTGATTGGTCGGTGGCGCTTCCTGGCCGGTATCCGCACGTGGACCTGCCGACGTACCCGTTCCAGCATGAGCGGTACTGGTTGCAGCCGGACGCTGGTGGCGTCTCGGTCGGTGATGACCCGTTGTGGCAGGCGTTGGACACCGGCGACCCGACCGCTTTGGCGACCACGCTGGGGGTGGACACCGACACGCCGCTGCGGGACCTGTTGCCCGCTTTGCGGCAGTGGCGTCAGCATCAGCAGACTTCCGGCGTCATCGACGCCTGGCGGTACACCATCACGTGGAAGCCACTGCCGGCACCCCAGCCCGCGACGCTGGCCGGCCACTGGCTGATCCTCACCCCACCCGACGCGCCGCAGGACGACATCGTTGCCGCGCTCACCCGCAACGGGGCGGAGCCGGTCGTCGTCACCGTACCCACCGCCCCCGACCGGGCCGATCTCGCCTCGACGCTGCGTACGGCCCTGGCCGACCTGCGGCCCGCCGGTGTGCTGTCGCTGCTCGCCGCCGATGGGCAGCCCCACCCCGAACTCCCCGGTGCCCCCGCCGGGCTGGTACAGAACCTCGTGGCGATCCAGGCGCTGCTCGACGCCGACGTCACCGCGCGGCTGTGGATGATCAGCCGGGACGCGGTCCGCGCCCACGCCGACGACCGGGCCGCCAACCTCGACGCGGCGATGACCTGGGGGCTCGGCCGGGTGGCGGCCCTGGAGCACGCGGACCGCTGGGGCGGCCTGATCGACCTGCCCGCCGACGCGGACGAGGCCATCCTCGACCGCTGGTGCCGCATCCTCGCCGCCGGCGGCGAGGACGACCAACTCGCGGTGCGCCGCGACGGTCAGTACGCACGGCGGCTGACGGACGCGTCCACCGGCGGTCTTCCACCCGCCCGCCAGTGGCAGCCGACCGGTACGGCGCTGATCACCGGCGGTACCGGCGCGCTCGGCGGGCGAGTGGCCCGCTGGCTGGCCGAGTCGGGCGTGCCGCACCTGGTGCTGACCAGCCGGCGCGGCCTGGACGCCCCGGGCGCCGACGAACTCGTCGCCGACCTCGAGCGCCTCGGCACCCGCGTCACCGTGGCGTGCTGCGATGTCGCCGACCGCGCCGACCTGGCCGCGCTGCTCGACCGGCTCGCCGCGGACGGCGACCCGGTCCGGGCCGCCTTCCACGCCGCCGGCGTCGTGGAACTCGTCTCGCTCACCGACACCGATCCGGGCTCCTTCGCCGAGGTGGTCCGCGCCAAGGTGGCCGGTGCCCGCAACCTCGACGCGCTGCTCGACACCGACCTGGACGCCTTCGTGCTCTTCTCCTCCGTCGCCGGGTTGTGGGGCAGCGGCGACCACGGGGCGTACGCCGCGGCCAACACGTACCTCGACACCCTTGCCGAACACCGCCGGGCCACCGGTCGCACCGCCACCTCGATCGCGTGGGGTGTCTGGGCGCCCGCACCGGGAGAGGGCCGTGGCGGCATGTCTGAGGGCGTCGACCGCGACCAGCTGCGCCGGCGCGGCCTGCCGCTGATGGATCCGGACGTCGCGGTCGTGGCGCTCGGCGACTCGCTCAACCGCGACGACGGTGCCGTGGCCCTGGTCGATGTCGACTGGGAACGGTTCATCGCGGTGTTCACCGCGGAGCGGGAACGGCCGCTCTTCGACGACCTGCCGCAGGTGCGGCGGCTGCGGGAGGCCGAAACCGTGGCCGCGACCGCGCACACCGCGCCCGCGTCGCTGCTCGGCGGCCGCCTTGTCGGCCTGTCCCGTACCGACGCCGACCACGCCGCCCTCGAACTGGTGTGCACGCAGGCCGCCGCCGTCCTCGGGCACTCCAGCGCCGCCGCCATCGACGCGGAACGGCCCTTTACCGACCTTGGCTTCGACTCGCTGACCGCCATCGACGTCCGCAACCGGATCGCCACCGCGTCCGGGCTCACGCTGCCCACCACGCTCGTCTTCGACTACCCGACCCCGGCACGGCTGGCTCGCTACCTCGTCGACCAGGTGCTCGGCGCCGGCGGCGAGGACGGCCCGGTGACCGCGGCGCACACCGACGAGCCGATCGCCATCGTGGGCATGAGCTGCCGGTACCCGGGCGGCATCCGGTCGGCCGACGACCTGTGGCAGCTGGTACTCGACGGCGGCGACGCCATCGCCCCGTTCCCCACCGACCGGGGCTGGGACCTCACCAGGCTCTTCGACCCCGACCCCGACCGCCAGGGCACCACCTACGTCCGCGAGGGCGGCTTCCTCTACGACGCCGGGGACTTCGACGCCGGCTTCTTCGGCATCTCGCCGCGTGAGGCGGTGGCGATGGACCCGCAGCAGCGGCTGCTGCTGGAGACCTCGTGGGAGGCCCTGGAGCGGGCGGGTATCGACCCGCGCACGGTCCGGGGCAGCCGCACCGGCGTCTTCGTCGGCGCCAACTACCAGGACTACCGTTCCCGCCTGCACGAGGTGCCGGAGGGGCTGGAGGGTCACCTGCTCACCGGCAGCGTCGCCAGCGTGGTGTCCGGCCGGATCTCGTACACGCTGGGCTTCGAAGGCCCCGCGATGACAATCGACACGGCGTGCTCGTCGTCGCTGGTGGCGCTGCACCTGGCCGCCCAATCGCTGCGCTCCGGTGAGTGCACGATGGCGCTGGCCGGCGGCGTCGCGGTGATGGTCACCCCTGCCACCTTCACCGGGTTCTCCCGGCAGCGGGGGATGGCCGCGGACGGCCGGTGCAAGGCGTTCGCCGACTCGGCGGACGGGATGGGCCTGGCCGAGGGCGTGGGCATGCTGCTGGTGGAGCGGTTGTCGGACGCGCAGCGGCTGGGTCACCCGGTGCTGGCGGTGGTGCGTGGTTCGGCGGTCAACCAGGACGGTGCCTCCAACGGCCTGAGCGCGCCGAATGGTCCGTCGCAGGAGCGGGTGATCCGGGCGGCGTTGGCGAACGCGGGTTTGTCGACGGCGGAGGTGGATGTGGTGGAGGCGCACGGTACGGGTACGAAGTTGGGTGATCCGATCGAGGCGCAGGCGTTGTTGGCGACGTATGGGCGGGATCGGTCGGGGGATCGGCCGTTGTGGTTGGGTTCGGTGAAGTCGAACATCGGTCATACGCAGGCCGCGGCTGGGGTCGCGGGTGTGATCAAGATGGTGATGGCGATGCGGGCCGGGGTGCTGCCCCGCACGCTGCACGCGGACACGCCGTCGTCGCATGTGGACTGGTCGTCGGGTCAGGTCCAGCTGCTGACCGAGGAGCGGGGCTGGGCCGCTGACGGAGTCCGTCGGGCCGCCGTGTCCTCCTTCGGTATCTCTGGCACGAATGCGCATGTGGTGTTGGAGCAGGCTCCGGTGGTGGAGCCGGCGCCGGTGGACTCGTCGGTTTCGGTGACGCCTGGTGGTGTGGTGCCGTGGGTGGTGTCGGGTCGTTCGCCGGAGGCGTTGGGCGCTGCGGTGGGTTCGTTGGTGGATCGGGTGTCGGGTGATGGTGCGGATCTGGTGGATGTGGGTGCGGTGGGTGCGGGGTTGGTGGGTCGGTCGCGGTTTGAGTATCGGGCGGTGTCGGTGGGTGGTGATGTTCAGGAACTAGTCGATGGTTTGCGTGGGGTGCAGGCGGGTCGGGTGGTGGGTGGTCGTTTGGTGTGGGTGTTTCCTGGTCAGGGTTCGCAGTGGGCGGGGATGGCTCTGGATTTGTTGAATGAGTCGCCGGTGTTCAGGCAGGCGATCGCTGAGTGTGAGGTGGCGTTTGGTGGGTTGGTGGATTGGTCGCTAGTTGAGGTGTTGCGGTCGGGGGTGGTGCCGGAGCGGGTGGATGTGGTGCAGCCGGTGTTGTTCGCGGTGCATGT
>NZ_BAABJQ010000072.1:0-4182 GCF_039543385.1 Rugosimonospora acidiphila | reverse complement strand
CCCCACCCTCAGGCAACGCCTCCATCAACGACGCCCGCGCCGCCACCAACCGCACCGCATCCCCAAGCGACAACACCCCCGCCACATGAGCCGCGACAACCTCACCAATCGAATGCCCCGCCACCACACTCGGACGCACCCCAAACGACTCCAACAACCGCCACAACGCCACCTCCACCGCAAACAACGCCGGCTGCGCCCACCCCGTACGCTCCAACCCCACCCCCGACTCAATCACCGGCCGCAGACCAGGACCGAACAGCCCACACACCTCATCCAACGCCCCCGCGAACACCGGAAACACCTGTGCCAGGCCAGCACCCATCCCCACCCGCTGCGCACCCTGACCCGTAAACACCACACCCAACCGGGCGTCGTCCTCGGGCGCCTGGCCGACGACCGTGTTCGGCGCACTGTCGCCGTTGGCGAGGGCATCGAGGCCGGCGTCGAGCGCGGCGCGGTCGACGCCCCAGACGACCGCCCGGTCCTCGAAGAGATGACGGGCGGTGGTGAGGCCGGCCGCCACCGCGGCGGCGTCGTACTGGCCCGTTGCGGTGCGCAGCTGGGCGGCCTGGGCGCGCAGCGCGTCGCCGCCACGGGCGGACAGCTGCCACACGTACCGCCCGGGAACCGTGCCGCTCGGCGCGGTCGAGGGCTCCGCTGTGGCCTCGCCGTCCTCCGCGTCGGCCTGCTCAAGGATCAGGTGGGCGTTGGTGCCGCTGACTCCGAACGCGGAGACTCCGGCGCGCCGTGGCCGGTCACCGACCCACTCCCGCTCCTCGGTGAGCAGGCGGACGGCACCGACGGTCCAGTCGATCCGGCTCGACGGCTGGTCGACGTGCAGCGTGCGGGGCAGCACCCCGGCCCGCATCGCCATCACCATCTTGATCACACCCGCGACCCCCGCCGCGGCCTGCGTATGACCGATGTTCGACTTCACCGAACCCAACCACAACGGCCGATCCTCCGGCCGATCCTGCCCGTAGGTCGCCAACAACGCCTGCGCCTCGATCGGGTCACCGAGCTTCGTACCCGTCCCGTGCGCCTCCACCACATCCACCTCGGCCGGCGTCAGGCCCGCGTTAGCCAACGCCGCCCGGATCACCCGCTGCTGCGACGGACCATTCGGCGCGGTGAGCCCATTCGACGCACCGTCCTGGTTCACCGCCGAACCACGCACCACCGCCAACACCCGATGCCCCAACCGGCGCGCGTCCGACAACCGCTCCAGCAGCACCAGACCGACACCCTCACCCCAGCCCGTACCATCGGCCGCCTCGGCGAACGACTTGCACCGGCCGTCGGCCGCGAGGCCGCCCTGCCGGGAGAATTCGGTGAACGTCTCCGAGGTCGCCATCACGGTCACACCGCCGGCCACCGCGAGCTCGCACTCGCCGCGCCTCAGCGACTGCGCGGCCAAGTGCATGGCCACCAGCGACGACGAGCAGGCCGTGTCCACGGACACCGCGGGGCCCTCGAAGCCGAACGTGTACGCGATCCGGCCGGAGACGACGCTCGCCGCCGTGCCGATGCCCAGATGGCCGGCCACGTCCTCGAGCGAGCCGCGCAGCAGGGTGGCGTAGTCCTGGCCGTTCGTGCCGATGAAGACTCCTGTGCCGCTGCCGCGGGCGGTCGCCGGGTCGATCCCCGCCCGTTCGAACGCCTCCCAGGTGATCTCCAGCAACAGCCGCTGCTGCGGGTCCATCGCCAGCGCCTCACGCGGCGAGATGCCGAAGAAGCCGGCGTCGAAGGCCGCCGCCTGCTCCAGGAAGGCGCCGTGCCCGGTGCTGCTGGCGCCACGGAGCAGCGTGCCGAGGTCCCAGCCCCGGTCGGCGGGCAGCGGTGTCACCGTGTCGACGCCGCCGGCGACGACCCGGAACAGGTCCTCGGGCGTACTGACTCCGCCGGGGAACCGGCAGGACATGGCCACGATCGCCACCGGCTCGGCCGCCGCGGCGATGAGCGCCCGGTTCTGCCGGCGCAGCCGGTCGGCCTCCTTGACGGACGCACGGAGCGCCTCGACTATCTTCTCGGGGCTGGTCATATCTCAGGCCTCCGTTCCGTCCAACGCCAGGCGCACCAGCGCCTCGGCGTCGAGGCTGTCGAGCGAGTCGGGGTCACCCTCGGGCGAGCCAGCGGGCCCGATACCGCTTCCGCCGGCCAGGTCGAGCAGTGCCGGCAGCAGGCCGGCCTCGCGGAAGCGGGCCAGCGGGACGGCAGCCAGTGCCGCGCGCAGTATCGCCTCCTCCGAGTCGGCGGGACCGTCCGGCAGCAGCTCGGTGCCGAGCATCTCGGCAAGCGCGGCCGGGGTCGGGAAGTCGAAGACGATGCCGGCCGGCAGCGACAGGCCGGTCGCCGCGTTCAGCCGGTTACGGAACTCGATCGAGGTCAGCGAGTCGAAGCCGAGTTCCGTGAACGGCCGCCTGGCCGAGATCGGCTCACCGGCCGGGTACCCGAGCGCCGCGGCGGCCTGCTCCCGCACCAGTTCCAGCAGCGAGCGCTGGGCCTGCTCGGCGGGCATCCGGGCGAGCCGGTCGCGCAGGCCCAGCGCGGCCGTGGCCGGCCCGGCCGCCGGGACGAGCGCCTCGCGCACCCCGGGGATGTCGGACATCAGCGGCGCCGGCCTCAGCGAGGTGAACGCCGGGATGAAGCGCGTCCAGTCCACGTCGGCCACGGTCACCGTGGTGTCGCCCCCCGCGAGCGCCCTTTCCAGGGCGGCTATCGCACGCTGCGGCGGCAGTGGGCGCAGGCCGCGCCGGCGCAGGTAGTCCTCGGCCTCGTAGTCGGTGGCCATGCCGCCGTCGGCCCACGGGCCCCAGGCGACCGCGGTGGCCACCCGCCCGTCGGCCCGGCGGCGCTGGGCGAGCCCGTCGAGGTAGGCGTTCGCGGCCCCGTACGCCGCCTGCCGGCCGCTGCCCCACACTCCGGCGATCGAGGAGAACAGGACGAAGGCGTCCAGCTCCCGGTCGCCGAGGGCCTCGTCCAGGTAGCGGGCGCCGCGCACCTTCGCCGCCAGGATCGCCTCGAGGTCTCCCGGTTCCGCGGTGTCCAACGGCGTCGGACCGCCGACGCCGGCGGCGTGCACGACGGTACGCAGCTCGTCGCCGAGCGACCGGACCAGCGCCGTGACGGCCTCCCGGTCGGCGACGTCGCAGGCGACCACCGAGGCTCGGGTACCGAGGCCGGCAAGCTCCTCGACCAGCTCCGTGGCACCGGCCGCGGCGGTGCCCGCACGGCTGGCCAGCACGACGTGCTCGGCTCCGCGACGGGCCACCCACCGCGCGACCTCGCCACCGAGCGCGCCGGTGCCGCCGGTGATGAGCACCGTTCCGCTGGTCTGCCAGGTACCCGGGGTGGCCGGGCCGGCCGGCAGCAGGCGGCGCGCCAGCACCCCGCCGGGGCGGAGCGCGACCTGGTCCTCGTCGTCGGCCCGGCCGAGGATCCCGGCCAGCGTCGACGCGTACTCGGCGGGTGTGGTCTCGGGCAGGTCGACCAGGCCACCCCACCGGCCCGGCAGGTCGAGCGCGGCGGTCCGGCCGAGGCCCCACAGCGCGGCCTGTGCCGGGTCGGGCCGCGCGTCCTGCTCGCCGGTGCGGACCGCTCCGCTGGTGGCGCACCACAGCGGCGCGTCGATCCCGGCCGCGGTCGCGGCCTGCAGCAGTGCGACCGTGTCGTCGAGGAGGTCGTCGGCGTCCGCGGACAGCGCCAGCAGGGACAGTAGGCCGGCGACGGAATCCGTTCCGGCCGTGGTCAGGCGGTCGGTCATGGTGTCGCGGTCGGCGCCGACGGGCAGGTCGACCGGCCCGCAGTCGAGGCCGGCGGCGCGCAGCGCCTCGGTGAGCCCGCGTTGGGCGGCGGTGCCGTGGCCGGCGATCAGCCACCGCCCCGACCCCACGGAGGTGGGAGTCTCGACCGGCTTCCAGTCCACCTGGTACCGCAGGGTGTCGGTGCTGGTCTCGGAGCCGGGTGCGGTCAGCCAGTAGTGCTGGTGCTGGAACGGGTACGTCGGCAGGCTCAACTCCGGTGCCGCCGCACACGGCCACTGCACCGGGGTGCCCGTCACATACAACCGGGCCAACGCCGACAACCACGACTCCACCTCATCCCGGTCCCGGCGCTGCGCCGCAACCGCCGTCACCCCAGAACCCAGAACCTCCTTCGCCGCCGCCGTCAACGGACCAT
>NZ_BAABJQ010000071.1:0-4260 GCF_039543385.1 Rugosimonospora acidiphila | reverse complement strand
CCGACGTACCCGTTCCAGCATGAGCGTTTCTGGCCGCGGTTGGCCGCCTCGACCGGGGATGCTGCCGGGCTGGGGTTGACGGCCACGGGGCACCCGTTGCTCGGCGCGGTGATGACCCTGCCGGACCGCACCGTGTTCACCAGTGTCCTGTCCACCAACACGGTGCCCTGGCTGGCCGATCACGTGGTCGCCGGTACTGTCCTGTTCCCCGGCACCGGATTCGCCGAGCTGGCCTCGTACGCCGGCCACTACCTCGGGCTGCCGTGCCTGCGCGACCTCACCCTGTACGCCCCGCTCGCCATCTCGGGCTCGGTGCTGCTGCGGGTGACCATCAGCGGCGACGGCCCCGAACGAGACCTGGCGGTGCACACCGCCGTCGACGCGGACGGCGAGTGGATTCAGCACGCCACCGGTGTGCTCGGCGACGAGCCGTCCGAGACCGTACCCGACGGGCAGGCCGGTGCCTGGCCGCCCGCCGGCGCCGAGCCGATCGCGCTGGACGGCTTCTACGAGGATCTCGCCACACACGGCTACGGCTACGGCCCCACGTTCCAGTCGCTGCGCGCCGCCTGGCGCGACGGCGGCGACGTCGTGGCGGACGTACGGCTTCCGCAGGAGCAGGCGGCCGACGCGAGCGGGTACCACGTGCATCCGGCGCTGCTCGATGCCGCACTGCACGCGGCGGCGCTGACCGTGGCCGCCGGCGACGGCCGCACGCTGCTGCCGTTCTCCTGGACCGACTTCCGGGTGCTGCGCTCCGGCGCCAACGCGCTGCGGGTGCGGCTGACCCCGTTGTCCGGCGACTCGGTCTCGGTGCAGGTGCGCGACGGCGCGGGCGACCTCGTCGCCGCCGCCTCCGCACTGAGCTTCCGCCCGCTGCCGGCGGCCGGCACCGATCCGGGCCAGGGCCAGGCGATGCACCGCGTGCACTGGACCTCCATGCCGACCGCCCCTGCCGACTCGCTCGACGCGGACCTGGTGCCGCTGTCCGGCTCGGCCGGCGCCGAGGGCGCGCACCAGACCGTCCGGCACACCCTCGACCTGATCCAGGCCCGGCTCGCCGACGACGCGTCCGCGCCGCTGGTGCTGGTCACCCGGGGTGCCGTCGACACCGGCGCGGGCGTCACCGACCTCGCCGCGGCGAGCGCGTGGGGGCTGGTGCGGTCGGCGCAGTCGGAGAATCCGGGCCGGTTCGTGCTGCTCGACCTCGACGAGACGACGCCGCTCGACGACCCGGTGGTCGGCTCCGCGGTGGCCAGCGGGGAGTCGCAGCTGGCGATCCGCGCCGGTGCGGTGTTGGTGCCGAGGTTGGTGCGGCAGGCGCCGGGGGAGTTGTCGGTGCCGTGGTCCGCGTCCGGTCGGGTGTTGATCACGGGTGGTACTGGGCGTCTCGGCGCGTTGGTGGCTCGGCATCTGGTGCGGGTGCACGGGGTGCGGGAGCTGTTGTTGGTGAGCCGGTCGGGGTCGGCGGCCGAGGGCGCCGTGGAGTTGGTGGCGGAGCTGGCCGAAGCGGGTGCACGGGTTGAGGTGGTGGCGTGTGACACCGCGGACCGCCAGGCGCTTCGGGAGGTTCTCGACGCGTACCCGGTGGACGCCGTGGTGCATGCCGCCGGCGTACTCGACGACTGCCTGGTCACCGACCTCACGCCGGAGCGGCTCTCCCGGGTCCTCACCCCCAAGGTGGATGCCGCCTGGAACCTGCACGAGCTGACCCGTGACCGTGACCTGTCGGCGTTCGTGCTCTTCTCCGCGGCCGCGGGCATCACCGGCGGTCCTGGCCAGGGCAACTACGCCGCCGCCAACGCCTACCTGGACGCGCTCGCCGCGCACCGGCACGCCGAGGGCCGGCCGGGGGTGTCGCTCGCCTGGGGCCTGTGGGCCGAGGCCAGCGGGATGACCGGTCACCTCGACGACGAGGCGGTCCAGCGGCTCGGCCGCTCCGGCGTCCGGCCGCTGACGACCGACGACGCCCTGGCCCTGTTCGACCACGGGGTGGCCGGTACCGAGCCGCTGCTCGTCCCGGTCATGCTCGACGCCACGGCACTGCGCCGCCGCGCCGCGGACGGCACCCTCGCCCCGCTGTTCAGCGCGCTGTTCCGGGCGCGCCTGCCCCGCGCGGTCGCCGCCGCCGGTGGGCCCGGCGGGTTCGCCACGCTGGCCGAGCCGGACCGACTGCGGGCCCTGTCCGATCTGGTACGGGCGGAGGTCGCGGCCACCCTCGGCTACTCCGGTGCGGAGGTCGTCGACCCGGACCGCGCCTTCAAGGACCTGGGCTTCGATTCGCTCACCGCGGTCGAGCTGCGCAACCGCCTGGCCAAGACCGTCGGTGTACGGCTGCCGGCCACGCTGGTCTTCGACTTCCCGTCCACGGCACGGCTGGTCGAGCACCTGAGCGAGCTGGTTGGCGCCGCGTCCACCGCCGCACCCGCCCGGCGCACGGCACCGGTGCGGGCGGACGAGCCGATCGCCATCGTGGGCATCGGCTGCCGGTACCCGGGCGGCGTCGCCTCCCCGGAGCAGCTGTGGGAGCTGGTCGTCGGGGAGCGGGAAGCGGTCGGGGACTGGCCGATGGACCGCGGTTGGGACGTGGACGCCCTTTACAACCCCGACCCGGACAGCAGCGGCACCTCGTACGCGCGTACCGGCGGATTCCTGTACGACGCCGCCGAGTTCGACGCGCCCTTCTTCGGCATTTCGCCCCGCGAGGCGGTGGCGATGGACCCGCAGCAGCGGCTGTTGCTGGAGACCTCGTGGGAGGCGGTCGAGCGGGCCGGAATCGACCCGCGCTCGTTGCGCGGCAGCCGTACCGGAGTCTTCGCCGGCGTCATGTACCAGGACTATGCGGCGCGGGTGCACCAGATCACCGAGGACCTCGCCGAGTTCGAGGGCTACCTGGGCACCGGCAGTTCCGGCAGCGTCGCCTCCGGCCGCATCTCCTACAGCCTCGGCCTGGAGGGCCCGGCGGTCACCGTCGACACGGCGTGCTCGTCGTCGCTGGTGGCGCTGCACCTGGCCAGCCAGGCGCTGCGCACGGGCGAATGCGACCTCGCCCTGGCCGGCGGCGTGACGGTGCTCTCGACGCCCGCCCTCTTTGTCGAGTTCAGCAGGCAGCGCGGCCTCTCCCCGGACGGGCGCTGCCGCTCCTACGCGGACAGCGCCGACGGCACCGGCTTCGCCGAGGGCGTGGGCATGCTGTTGGTGGAGCGGTTGTCGGATGCGCGGCGGTTGGGTCATCCGGTGTTGGCGGTGGTGCGTGGTTCGGCGGTGAATCAGGACGGTGCCTCGAATGGTTTGACGGCGCCGAATGGTCCGTCGCAGCAGCGGGTGATCCGGGCGGCGCTGGCGGCGGCCGGCCTGTCGACAACGGATGTCGACGCGGTTGAGGGGCACGGTACGGGTACGACCCTGGGTGATCCGATCGAGGCGCAGGCTCTTCTCGCGACGTATGGGCAGGACCGGTCGGGGGATCGGCCGTTGTGGTTGGGTTCGATCAAGTCGAACATCGGTCACACGCAGGCCGCGGCGGGGGTCGCGGGTGTGATCAAGATGGTGATGGCGATGCGGGCCGGGGTGCTGCCGCGCACGCTGAACGTGGACGAGCCGAGCGGCCAGGTCGACTGGACCGACGGACAGGTGAAGCTGCTCACCGAGCCACAGCCATGGGAGGTGGACGAGCGTCCGCGCCGGGCCGGCGTGTCCTCCTTCGGCGTCTCCGGCACCAACGCTCACGTGGTGTTGGAGCAGGCTCCCGCCGCCGAGCAGGAGCCGGCGCCGGTGGAGCAGGTGTCGACGCCTGGTGGTGTGGTGCCCTGGGTGGTGTCGGGTCGTTCGCCGGAGGCGTTGGGCGCTGCGGTGGGTTCGTTGGTGGGTTGGGTGTCGGGTGATGGTGCGGTGGATGTGGGTGCGGTGGGTGCGGGGTTGGTGGGTCGGTCGCGGTTTGAGTATCGGGCGGTGTCGGTGGGTGGTGATGTTCAGGAACTAGTTGGTGGTTTGCGTGGGGTGCAGGCGGGTCGGGTGGTGGGTGGTCGTTTGGTGTGGGTGTTTCCTGGTCAGGGTTCGCAGTGGGCGGGTATGGCTCTGGATTTGCTGAATGAGTCGCCGGTGTTCGCGGAGGCGATCGCTGAGTGTGAGGTGGCGTTTGGTGGGTTGGTGGATTGGTCGCTAGTTGAGGTGTTGCGGTCGGGGGTGGTGCCGGAGCGGGTGGATGTGGTGCAGCCGGTGTTGTTCGCGGTGCATGTGGGGTTGGCGCGGGTGTGGGGG
>NZ_BAABJQ010000070.1:0-4577 GCF_039543385.1 Rugosimonospora acidiphila | reverse complement strand
CGAACAACACCGGCTGCACCACATCCACCCGCTCCGGCACCACCCCCGACCGCAACACCTCAACTAGCGACCAATCCACCAACCCACCAAACGCCGCCTCACACTCAGCGATCGCCTGCGCGAACACCGGAGACTCATCCAACAAATCCAAAGCCATCCCCGCCCACTGCGAACCCTGACCAGGAAACACCCACACCAAACGACCACCCACCACCCGACCCGCCTGCACCCCACGCAAACCATCGACCAACTCCTGAACGTCACCACCCACCGACACCGCCCGATACTCAAACCGCGACCGACCCACCAACCCCGCACCCACCGCACCCACATCCACCGCATCATCACCCGACACCCAACCCACCAACGAACCCACAGACGCGTCCAGGGCCTCCGGCGAACGACCCGACACCACCCACGGCACCACACCACCAGGCGTCGCCGAAACCAACGAGGCCACAGCAGCCGAGCCCACAGCAGCCGAGTCCACAGCAGCCGAGACCACAGCAGCCGAATCCGCATCTTCGGGAGCCAACTCCCCATCCACCACGGACGCCTGCTCGACGGCGGGAGCCTGCTCCAGCACCACGTGCGCGTTCGTGCCACTCATCCCGAAGGCCGACACCGCCGCACGCCGCGGCCGATCCGGCACGTCCCACGGCCGCGACTCGGTCAACAACCGAACCGTGCCCGCCGACCAATCCACCTCCGGCGTCGGCTCATCCACATGCAGGGTGCGCGGCAGCACCCCGGCCCGCATCGCCATCACCATCTTGATCACACCCGCGACCCCGGCCGCGGCCTGCGTGTGACCGATGTTCGACTTCAGGGAGCCGAGCCACAGCGGCCGGCCGTCGGGGCGGCCTCGGCCGTACGTCGCCAACAGGGCCTGCGCCTCGATCGGGTCGCCCAGGGTCGTACCGGTGCCGTGCGCCTCCACCACGTCAACGTCCGCCACGGTGAGCATGGCGTCGGTCAGGGCACGGGTGATCACCCGCTCCTGCGACGGACCGTTCGGCGCCGTCAGCCCGTTGGACGCACCGTCCTGGTTGACCGCCGAACCACGCACCACCGCCAGGACCGGGTGCCCGAGACGCTGAGCGTCGGCGAGCCGCTCGATCACGAGGATGCCCGCACCCTCGCCCCAGCCCGTACCGTCGGCCGCGCGCGCGAACGACTTGCACCGGCCGTCACCGGCGAGCCCGCGCTGCTGGGTAAAGGCGACGAAGGCCCCGGGACTGGACAGCACGGTGACGCCGCCGACCAGGGCGAGCGAACAGTCGCCGCGCCGAAGGGACTGGGCGGCCAGGTGCAGCGCCACCAGCGACGACGAGCACGCCGTGTCCACGGTGACCGCCGGGCCCTCCAAGCCGAGGGTGTAGGAGATGCGGCCGGACACCGCCGCCGTCGCCGTTCCGGTCAGGACGTGGCCGTCCAGTCCCGCGCCGCGCAGCAGCGGCGCGTAGTCCTGGCCGGTGTTGCCGACGAAGACGCCGGTGTCGGTGCCGGTCAGCGAGGCGGGGTCGAGACCGGCCCGCTCGATCGCCTCCCAGGCCACCTCCAGCAGCAGCCGCTGCTGTGGGTCCATGGCCAGCGCCTCACGCGGCGAGATCCCGAAGAACTGCGCGTCGAAGCCCGCCATGTCGTCCAGGAAGCCGCCGCGGCGCGTCGCCGACGCGCCCGGCGCGTCGGGATCCGGATCGGCCAGCGCGGACAGATCCCAGCCCCGGTCCGACGGGAAATCGCCGATGGCGTCCGTGCCATCGGCGACCAGTTGCCACAATTGTTCGGGCGAGGTTACACCGCCGGGAAAGCGGCATGCCATCCCGACCACCGCGAGCGGCTCACGATTTGCGGTCTCGGCCTGCCGCAGCTGCTGCCGAGCCTGATGCAAATCGGAGGTGACTCGCTTGAGGTATTGACGCAGAGTCGCTTCATCAGCCATTTAGATGCCACCTCGACAGCCGGATGAGGGCGCGGCGAAGTACCCCGGAAATTGCGATGGAGTTCCCCCGAGGGTTTCGACGGTCCGGGATTTCTTCCAACAATTGAGCTACCACGCGGGTCGGCCAACAAAGAACTTCCTGACCGACACGTCGAGGATATGAATGAGGCTCCGGGACCGACAACCCCTAACCGAGCCGCCGGACCGTCCCCGACCAGCCCTTATGGCCCCTGCGGCGCAGTCGCGCCAGCGGTCCGACGCAGGGACAACGCACCGCCGGACCGACCCCTACTCGGGGTCGGTCCGGTCGGTCGATCGAGGGTTCAGCGCCCGCCAAGATCCGCGTCGATGAAGGCCAGCAGCTCGTCGTCGCTGTCGAAGGAGAGCTCGTCGGACGGTTCGGCCCAGCGGTCGAGGATGGCCTTCAGGCGGGCGGCGACCTCGGCCTGCACCGCCGGATCGGGTGGCGCCGCCGCGAGCGACGCCTCCAGCCGGCTCAGGTCCGCCCTGGGGTCGGTGCCGCTGATGGCCAGCTCGCCACCGAGGTACCCGGCGAGGGCTGCCACGTTCGGGTGGTTGAACACCAGCGTGGCGGGAAGTTCCAGGCCGGTGCGGGAGCGGAGTGCGTCGCGCAGCTCCACCGCCGTGAGCGAGTCGAAGCCGAGCTCGGTGAACGGGCGGCGGGGATCGACCGTGCTCGGGTCGGCGTGTCCGAGCACGGCCGCGACCTCGGCGCGTACCAGGGTGGTCAGCTCCGCCTCCCGGTCCCTGGCGCCCATTCCGGACAGGCGTACCCGAAGCTCCTCGGCCCGATCCGTGGTGCTGTCGGCCGCCGGCGCGGCATCCGAGACGAGCCCGGTCAGCAGCGGGCTCGGCCGGCTCGCGGTGAAGGTGGCCGCGAACCGGTCCCAGTTCACATCGGCCACCACGACGGCGGTCTCGTCGTTGCCGACCGCCCGGCTCAGGGCGTCGAGCGCGTCCGCGGTGGCGAGCCCGGTCAGCCCGCGCCGGGACAGGTGGTCGCGGGCGTCCTCGCCGGCCGCCATGCCGCCGCCGGCCCAGGGGCCCCACGCGATGCTGGTGGCCACCTCGCCCCGGGCGCGGCGCCGGGTGGCCAGCGCGTCGAGGTAGGCGCTGGCCGCCGCGTACCCGGCCTGGCCTCCGCTGCCCCACGCGGCGGCGATCGAGGAGAACAGGATGAACGCGTCCAGCGGCGTTCCGGCGAGTGCCTGGTCGAGCCGCTCGGCACCGTCCACCTTGGCGGACAGCACAGCGGCGAGTTCGTCCGCGCCGGTGTCCGCGATCGCCTGGGCCTGGGGCGCTCCCGCGGCGTGAACCACCGCGGACAGGGGATGCTCCTCCGGCACGGCGGCGAGCAGCCGCGGGACCGCGTCCGGGTCGGTGAGGTCGCACGCGACGACGGTGGTCCGGGCGCCCGCGGCCTCGAGGTCGCCGACCAGGTCGGCCACGCCGGGCGCGTCGGCGCCGCGCCGGCTGGCGAGCACCAGGTGCGCGGCCCCGTTCGCCGCCGCCCACCGGGCCACCTCGCCGCCGAGCGCGCCGGTGCCGCCGGTGATCAGCACTGTGTCGCGCGGCTCCCAGACCGCCGTCTCGTCGGCGATCGGCGCGCGGGCCAGCCGGCGCCCGTGGCAGCCGTCCTCGCGTACGGCGATCTGATCCTCATCGGTCGGGGTGGCGAGCAGCGCCAGCAGCTGCGGGATCGACCGCGCGTCATCGCCGGGCGGGACGTCGACGAGGCCGCCCCAGGCCGCCGGGTTTTCCAGCGCGGCCGCGCGCCCGTAGCCCCAGAGCATCGCCGCTTCCGGGCGAACGGCCGGGTCGGCCTCGCCGATGCCGACCGCTCCGCTGGTGACGCACCATAGCGGCGCCGCGATCCCGGCGTCACCGAGCGCCTGCACCAGCGCGGCCAGAACGCTCACCCCGTGCCGGGCAGGTGTCGCGGCGTCATCGCCGTCGGCCGCGAAGATCACCCCGTCGATCGGGCCGGTGCCGGCGGCGACGCGCACGCGATCGGCCAGCACGGCGCGATCGGTGCCGCCCTGGACCTCGACGACGTCCAGACCGAGCGCGGCGAGCGTCGCCGCGTCGATGCCGCCCGGGTACGGGCGCACCAGCAGCCACCGGCCGGCCGGCACCCCGGGTACGGGCGGGTCGAGCGGTGCCCAGGTCACGCCGTAGCGCAGCCGGTCGCCGGTCCACGTCGGTTGGATCTCGGGCCAGTAGTTCTGGTGATCGAACGGATACGTCGGCAGGTCAACATGCCGATGCCCACCCGTGAACCACTCCACCGGCGTCCCCGTCACATGCAACCGGGCCAACGCCGTCAACCACGACTCCACCTCATCCCGATCCCGGCGCTGCGCCGCAACCGCCGTCACCCCAGAACCCAGAACCTCCCGCGCCACCCCCGTCAACGCCGCGTCCGGACCCAACTCCAACAACCCCGTAACCCCCAACCCCTCCAACGCGACCACCGCATCACCGAACCGCACCGTCTGACGAACCTGCCCCACCCAATACGACGGATCCGACCACAACCCCGGACCCACCGGCTCACCCGTCACCGTCGACACCGCCGACAACACCGGCTCACCGAACTCCAACGACTCCA
>NZ_BAABJQ010000069.1:2012-5415 GCF_039543385.1 Rugosimonospora acidiphila | reverse complement strand
GTCCGGCGGCGTCCTACTCTCCCACACCCTCACAAGTGCAGTACCATCGGCGCAGGTGAGCTTAGCTACCGGGTTCGGAATGTAACCGGGCGTTTCCCCACCGCTAAAACCGCCGTAACACTATGAAACTATCAACCAACCCACACCAGGAACAAACCCGGGGGCCCGTGATTGTCTCAGAATCACACAGTGGACGCGAAGCACCTTCGTAAGTCAAGTCCTCGGCCTATTAGTACCAGTCAACTGAACACGTTACCGTGCTTACATATCTGGCCTATCAACCCAGTCGTCTAGCTGGGGGCCTTAACCCACAAGGGTGGGATACCTCATCTTGAAGCAGGCTTCCCGCTTAGATGCTTTCAGCGGTTATCCCTCCCGAACGTAGCTAACCAGCCGTGCCCCTGGCGGGACAACTGGCACACCAGAGGTTCGTCCGTCCCGGTCCTCTCGTACTAGGGACAGCCCTTCTCAAGTATCCTACGCGCACGGCGGATAGGGACCGAACTGTCTCACGACGTTCTAAACCCAGCTCGCGTACCGCTTTAATGGGCGAACAGCCCAACCCTTGGGACCTACTCCAGCCCCAGGATGCGACGAGCCGACATCGAGGTGCCAAACCATCCCGTCGATATGGACTCTTGGGGAAGATCAGCCTGTTATCCCCGGGGTACCTTTTATCCGTTGAGCGACACCGCTTCCACACGCAAGTGCCGGATCACTAGTCCCGACTTTCGTCCCTGCTCGACCCGTCAGTCTCACAGTCAAGCTCCCTTATGTACTTGCACTCAACACCTGATTGCCAACCAGGCTGAGGGAACCTTTGGGCGCCTCCGTTACCTTTTAGGAGGCAACCGCCCCAGTTAAACTACCCACCAGACACTGTCCCTGAACCGGCTCACGGTCCTAAGTTAGAGACCCAGATCAACCAGAGTGGTATTTCAAGATTGCCTCCACAACAACTGGCGTCGCTGCTTCACAGGCTCCCACCTATCCTACACAAGCTAATCCAAGTACCAATGTCAAGCTATAGTAAAGGTCCCGGGGTCTTTCCGTCCTGCCGCGCGTAACGAGCATCTTTACTCGTACTGCAATTTCGCCGGGCCTGTGATTGAGACAGTAGGGAAGTCGTTACGCCATTCGTGCAGGTCGGAACTTACCCGACAAGGAATTTCGCTACCTTAGGATGGTTATAGTTACCACCGCCGTTTACTGGCGCTTAAGTTCTCAGCTTCGCCCCGAAAGACTAACCGGTCCCCTTAACGTTCCAGCACCGGGCAGGCGTCAGTCCATATACGTCGTCTTACGACTTAGCATGGACCTGTGTTTTTAGTAAACAGTCGCTTCCCCCTGGTCTCTGCGGCCAACCCCAGCTCAAGCAGCAAGTGCCATCACCAGAACTGGCCCCCCTTCTCCCTAAGTTACGGGGGCAATTTGCCGAGTTCCTTAACCACAGTTCACCCGATCGCCTCGGTATTCTCTACCTGACCACCTGTGTCGGTTTAGGGTACGGGCCGCTCGGAACTCGCTAGAGGCTTTTCTCGGCAGCATAGGATCACTGACTTCACCTGAATCGGCTCCGTATCACGTCTCACCCACAAATGGTGCGGATTTGCCTACACCACGGGCTACACGCTTACCCCGGCACAACCACCGGCCGGGATCAGCTACCTTCCTGCGTCACCCCATCGCTTGACTACTACCCCCCAAGGCCCCAGCCACAATATTGGCCCCCGAAAGGACCGCCACCGCAGGTGGTTAGTACAGGAAGGTTCATCACGGGCGCTCCTTCGCGGGTACGGGAATATCAACCCGTTGTCCATCGACTACGCCTCTCGGCCTCGCCTTAGGTCCCGACTCACCCAGGGCGGATTAGCCTGGCCCTGGAACCCTTGGTCATCCGGCGGCAGGGTTTCTCACCCTGCTTTCGCTACTCATGCCTGCATTCTCACTCGTGCCCACTCCACAACTCGGTCACCCGGCTGCTTCACAGTTGGCACGACGCTCCCCTACCCACCCACACACCTGCACAACAACCCAAAGGCTGCTGCGAAGTACACGTGTGAGTGCCACAGCTTCGGCGGTGTACTTGAGCCCCGCTACATTGTCGGCGCGGAACCACTTGACCAGTGAGCTATTACGCACTCTTTCAAGGGTGGCTGCTTCTAAGCCAACCTCCTGGTTGTCTCTGCGACCCCACATCCTTTTCCACTTAGCACACGCTTAGGGGCCTTAGCTGGTGATCTGGGCTGTTTCCCTCTCGACTACGAAGCTTATCCCCCGCAGTCTCACTGCCACGCTTTGACTTACCGGCATTCGGAGTTTGGCTGACTTCAGTAAGCTTGTCGGCCCCCTAGGCCATCCAGTGCTCTACCTCCGGCAAGAAACACGCAACGCTGCACCTAAATGCATTTCGGGGAGAACCAGCTATCACGGAGTTTGATTGGCCTTTCACCCCTAACCACAGGTCATCCCCCACCTTTTCAACGGTGGTGGGTTCGGCCCTCCACGCGGTCTTACCCGCGCTTCAGCCTGCCCATGGCTAGATCACTCCGCTTCGGGTCTAGGACACACGACTACAACGCCCTATTCGGACTCGCTTTCGCTACGGCTCCCCCACACGGGTTAACCTCGCCACATGCCACTAACTCGCAGGCTCATTCTTCAAAAGGCACGCCGTCACCTCACCCCAAAGGGCTCAGCTCCGACGGATTGTAAGCAGACGGTTTCAGGTACTATTTCACTCCCCTCCCGGGGTACTTTTCACCTTTCCCTCACGGTACTAGTCCGCTATCGGTCACCAGGGAGTATTTAGGCTTACCAGGTGGTCCTGGCAGATTCACCGCAGATTTCACGAGTCCGCGGCTACTCGGGAAAACGCACAACAGGTCAGAAACTTTCACCTACCGGACTATCACCGTCTACGGCGCCGTTTTCCAACGAACTTCAGCTAGCCTCTGACTTTCTCACTGTTCCGCCGGCGATCAGACCGACACGCACGCTCCCACAACCCCGCACACGCAACCCCTGACCGGTATCACACGTGCACGGTTTAGCCTCATCCGCTTTCGCTCACCACTACTCACGGAATCACTCAATTGTTTTCTCTTCCTGCGGGTACTGAGATGTTTCACTTCCCCGCGTTCCCCCCTCACACCCTATGTGTTCAGGTGGAGGTGACACCACATGACTGGTGCCGGGTTTCCCCATTCGGACACCCTGGGATCACAGCTAGGTTGACAGCTCCCCCAGGCCTATCGCGGCCTCCCACGTCCTTCATCGGCTCCTGGTGCCAAGGCATCCACCGTCTGCCCTCAGCAACTTGACCACAAAGATGCTCGCGTCCACTGTGTAATTCTCAAACAACACGCAACCCCACACCCACCACCCACCACCAACACCCACC
>NZ_BAABJQ010000068.1:0-5449 GCF_039543385.1 Rugosimonospora acidiphila | reverse complement strand
CGGGATTTCGGCGTTGTTGGAGTTGGGTCCGGATGGTCCGTTGACGGCGGCGGCGAAGGAGGTTCTGGGTTCTGGGGTGACGGCGGTTGCGGCGCAGCGCCGGGACCGGGATGAGGTGGAGTCGTGGCTGTCGGCGTTGGCCCGGTTGTATGTGACGGGTACGCCGGTGCGGTGGCCGAACTCGGCGGCACCGGAGTTGGAGCTGCCGACGTACCCGTTCCAACACCAGCACTACTGGCCGATCGTCAAGGGCGCCACCGGCGATCCCCGCTCGCTCGGGCTCAGCAGCGCCGAACACCCCCTGCTCGGCGCGGCGGTCAGCCTCGCGAGCACCGAAGGCGCCGTCCTCACCGGCCGCCTCGGTCTGACCACCCATCCCTGGCTGTCCGGGCACGCCCTCAACGGCACCGTGCTCGTCCCCGGCACCGCCCTGCTGGAGCTGGCCCTGCGGGCCGGCGAGGAGGTCGGCTGCCAGCAGGTCGACGAACTCACCCTGCAGGCTCCGCTGGCCCTTCCCGAGCACGGCGGCGTGGCCGTTCAGCTCGCGGTGGCCGCACCCGGCTCGGACGGGCGCCGGGAAATCACCATCCATGCCTGCCCCGATGGCGACGACGACACCTGGGCCCTGGTCGCCACGGGTCTGCTCGCCCCCGCCGCGCCGGCACCCTCAGCCGCGCCCGCCGAGTGGCCCCCGGCCGGCGCCGAGGCGGTCGACTTCGCCGGCCTCTACGACCAGCTGAGCACCATGGGCTTCCGGTACGGCTCGGCCTTCACCGGGCTGCGACGGGTCTGGCGCCGCGACGGCGAGGTCTTCGCGGAGGTCCGGCTGCCGGACGAGTTCCACGACGACGCGTCCGCGTTCGGGCTGCACCCCGCGCTGCTCGACGCCGCGCTGCACCCGCTCGGGTTGGGCGCACCGCAGCCGGCCGGAGCGGGCGGTCAGGCGGCCGGCGGCGGAATGCCGTTCTCCTGGACCAGCGTCAACCTGCACGCCGCCGGCGCCACCGAACTGCGCGTCCGGCTCACCGTCGGCGGCGAGAACACGGTCGCGGTCCACGCCACCGACCCGTCCGGCGCGCCGGTCGTCTCGGTCTCCGCGCTGGTGCTGCGGCCCATCTCCGCCGCGGTCGCACCCGCCAGGCACGAATCGCTGTACCGGTTGGCCTGGACGGAGGTCGCCGCGGGCGCCGAGGCGCCGGCGGCGGCGGTGCTGGGCGACGACGCGTACGGCCTGCGCGCCGCGCTGCCCGGTGCGGCCGGACTCGCCCGGCTGGACGAGACGACCGAGGCGACCACGCTCGTGTACGCGTGCAGCCCCGAAGGCGACCTCGACGAGGCCACGGCGCACGCCCTCGGGCTGCTGCAGGAGTGGACCGCGTCGGACCGGCCGGGCCAGCTCGTCATCGTCACCAGGGGAGCGACCGACGCCGGTGACGCGCGCCCGGGCTCGCTCGCCGGTGCGGCGGTCTGGGGCCTGGCGCGCTCGGCGCAGTCCGAGCACCCGGGCCGGATCGTGCTGCTCGACCTCGACCCGGCCGCACCGGTCACCCCCGCGGCGGCCGCCCTGCCCACCGACGAACCCCAACTCGCCCTGCGCGGGACCACCCTGTTCGCGCCGCGGCTCGCCACCGCCACGCCGCCCCCGCTCGCCGTGCCACCGGACACGAACTGGCACGTGCGGACCACCGGCCGCGGCACCGTCGACGACCTCGTGGCCGTCGAGCTGCCGGACGGACCGCTCGGGCCGCGCGAGGTCCGGGTCGCCGTCCGTGCCGCCGGGGTCAACTTCCGCGATGTCCTGATCGCGCTGGGCATGTACCCGGACCCGCATGCCCTGCCCGGCTCCGAGGCCGCCGGCATCGTGCTCGAGGTCGGCGCCGAGGTCACCGGCATCGCGCCCGGGCAGCGGGTGATGGGGCTGTTCACCGGGGCGCTCGGGCCGCGCGCCGTCACCGACGAGCGGCTGGTCGCCCCGATTCCGGCCGGCTGGTCCTTCGCCGAGGCGGCGACCGTACCGGTCGCCTTCGTCACCGCGTACTACGGGCTGATCGACCTGGGCGGCCTGGCGGCCGGACAGTCGGTGCTCGTGCACGCGGCGGCCGGCGGCGTCGGCATGGCCGCGGTCCAGCTCGCCAAGTGCCACGGGGCCACGGTGTACGCGACCGCCAGCCCCGCCAAGTGGGACGCGCTGGTGCGCCTGGGCGTGCCGGCCGACCGGATCGCCTCCTCGCGCGACCTGGGCTTCGCCGAACGGTTCCCGGCCCAGCACCTCGTGCTCAACTCGCTCACCGGCGCGTACGTCGACGCCTCGCTCGACCTGCTCACCGCGGACGGTCGCCTGCTCGAACTGGGCAAGACCGACCTGCGCGACGCGGATGCGCTGGCGCAGCGGTGGCCCGGCGTGGCATACCTGCCGTACGACCTCGGCGACCCGGGACCCGACCGGATCGGGCAGATCCTGCGGCACCTGGCCGAGCTGTTCGGCCAGGGCGAGCTGCACCCGCTGCCGCTGCACGCCTGGGACCTGCGCCGCGCCGCCGACGCGCTGCGCCACATGAGCCAGGCCCGGCACATCGGCAAGATTGTGCTCACCGTGCCGTCCGCGCCCGACCCGGCCGGTACCGTCCTGATCACCGGCGGCACCGGGACGCTGGGTGGCATCGTCGCGCGGCACCTGGTCACCGCGTACGGCATCCGGCACCTGCTGCTGACCAGCCGGCGCGGGCCGGACGCGCCGGGCGTCGCCGAACTGCTGGCCGACCTGACCGCGTTCGGCGCCGACGCCACCGTCCGCGCCTGCGACGCCGGCGACCGGGACGCCCTCGCCGCCCTGCTCGCCGAGATCCCCGCCGACCGGCCGCTCACCGCCGTCGTGCACACCGCCGGCGTGGTCGACGACGGCGTACTCGAATCCCTGACGCCCGACCGGCTGCGGACCGTGCTGCACGCCAAGACCTCCGCGGCGGTACACCTGGACGAGCTGACCCGCGACGCGGACCTCGCGGCCTTCGTCCTGTTCTCCTCCATGGCCGGCATCGTCGGCGCCGCCGGCCAGGCCAACTACGCCGCCGCCAACAACGCGCTGGACGCGCTCGCCGCCCGGCGCCACGCCGACGGCCGCGCCGCGCTCTCGCTGGCCTGGGGCCAGTGGGCGCAGGCCAGCGGGATGACCGGCGACCTGGACGCCGCCGACCTGGAGCGCATCGCCCGCTCGGGGGTCGGCGCCCTGCCGACCGACGAGGCGCTCGGCCTGCTCGACTCCGCGCTCGCCGGCGGACTGCCCGCCGTCCTGCCGGCCCGGTTCGACCTCGCCATCCTGCGCAGGCAGGCCGGGCTACCGTCGATCTGGCGGGGGCTGGTCCGCACCCGCCTGCGCCGCGCCGCCGGTGCCGCCGACGGCACGGACCTCGCCGTGCGGCTCGCGGGACTGCCCGCCGACGACGCGCGCCAGCTCATCCTGGACCTGGTCCGCACCAGCGTCGCCGCCGTCCTCGGCCACGGCGACCCGGCCGCGATCGGCTCCGGGCGCGCCTTCAAGGATCTCGGCTTCGACTCGCTCACCGCGGTGGAGCTGCGCAACCGGCTCGGCACCATTACCGGCATCCGGCTGCCCGCCACCCTGGTCTTCGACTACCCCACCCCGGAGACGCTCACCCAGCACCTGCTCGGCGAGCTGACCGGCGACACGGCCCCGGCGCCGGCCGTCACGGCCGCCGCCCGCGCCACCGGGAACGACGAGGTGGTCATCGTCGCCATGGGCTGCCGGTACCCCGGCGGCGCGAACTCGCCCGAGGAGCTCTGGCGCCTGGTCGACGAGGGCATCGACGGGCTGTCCCCGTTCCCCGTGGACCGCGGTTGGCGCCTCGACGAGCTGTACGCCCCCGACGGCACGGCGGTCGGTGAGGGCGGCTTCGTCCACGACGCGGGCTCGTTCGACGCGGACTTCTTCGGCATCTCGCCGCGTGAGGCGCTGGCGATGGATCCGCAGCAGCGGCTGCTGCTGGAGACGTCGTGGGAGACGTTCGAGCGGGCCGGGATCGACCCCCGGTCGCTGCGCGGCAGCGCCACCGGTGTCTTCATCGGTGCCGCTCACCAGGCCTACGGCAGCGGCGTCACCGAGGTACACGACGCGGTGGTCGGGCACCTGCTGACCGGCAACGCCACCAGCGTGGTCTCCGGCCGGGTGTCGTACGCGTTCGGCTTCGAGGGGCCGGCCGTTTCGGTGGACACGGCGTGCTCGTCGTCGCTGGTGGCCATGCACCTGGCCGCTCAGGCGCTGCGGGCCGGGGAGTGCGATCTCGCGCTGGCCGGCGGCGTCGCGGTGATGGCCCAGCCCGGAATGTTCGTGGAGTTCTCCCGGCAGCGTGGCCTGGCCGGTGACGGCCGGTGCAAGTCGTTCGCCGAGGCGGCCGATGGTACGGGCTGGGGCGAGGGTGTCGGCGTCCTGCTGCTGGAGCGGCTGTCCGACGCGCGGCGGCTGGGGCATCGGGTGTTGGCGGTGGTGCGTGGTTCGGCGGTGAACCAGGACGGTGCGTCGAATGGGCTGACGGCGCCGAATGGTCCGTCGCAGCAGCGGGTGATCCGGGCGGCGTTGGCCAACGCGGGCCTGACGCCGGCCGAGGTGGATGTGGTGGAGGCGCACGGGACCGGTACGAAGCTCGGTGACCCGATCGAGGCGCAGGCGTTGCTGGCGACCTACGGGCAGGATCGGCCGGAGGACCGGCCGTTGTGGCTGGGTTCCATCAAGTCCAACATCGGTCACACGCAGGCCGCGGCGGGGGTCGCGGGTGTCATCAAGATGGTGATGGCGATGCGGGCCGGAGTGCTGCCCCGCACGCTGCACGTGGACGCGCCGTCGTCGCAGGTGGACTGGTCGGCGGGTCAGGTCCAACTGCTGACCGAGGAGCGGGAGTGGGCCAGCGACCGGCCGCGCCGGGCGGGTGTGTCGTCCTTCGGCATCTCCGGCACCAACGCGCACGTGGTGATCGAGCAGGGTCCGACCGCGGTGGCACGGGTGACGTCTGCCCCGGGTCCGGTTCCGCAGGACGCCCCGGTTTCCGTGCCGTGGGTGCTGTCGGGTCGTAGCCGCGGTGCGGTGGCGGATCTGGCGGGTCGGTTGTTGCCGTTGGTCGATGGTGGTGACGCGGTGGCGGCGGGGTTGTTGAACCGTGGGTTGTGGGAGTGCCGTTCGGTGGTGTTGCCGTCGGGGTTGGGTGCGGGTTTGGCGGCGTTGGCGGAGGGCCGTGAGTCGCCGTTCGTGGTGTCTGGTGAGGCCGTGTCGGATGGTCGGTTGGGTGTGGTGTTTACGGGTCAGGGTGCGCAGCGGGTGGGGATGGGTGCTGGCCTGGCACAGGTGTTTCCGGTGTTCGCGGGGGCGTTGGATGAGGTGTGTGGGCTGTTTGGTGGTGGTTTGCGTGAGGTGATTGAGTCGGGGGTGGGGTTGGAGCGG
>NZ_BAABJQ010000067.1:0-5903 GCF_039543385.1 Rugosimonospora acidiphila | reverse complement strand
CCAGCGCCGCGTCCTCCGACACATTCACCGCCACCATCGCCCCACCCTCAGGCAACGCCTCCATCAACGACGCCCGCGCCGCCACCAACCGCACCGCATCCGACAACGAGAAAACCCCCGCCACATGAGCCGCGACAATCTCACCAATCGAATGCCCCGCCACCACCTGCGGACGCACCCCGAACGACTCCAACAACCGCCACAACGCCACCTCCACCGCAAACAACGCCGGCTGCGCCCACCCCGTCCGCTCCAACCCCACCCCCGACCCAATCACCTCACGCAAACCACCACCAAACAGCCCACACACCTCATCCAACGCCCCCGCGAACACCGGAAACACCTGTGCCAGGCCAGCACCCATCCCCACCCGCTGCGCACCCTGACCCGTGAACACCACACCCAACCGCGCATCCGAACCCGCCTCACCCGACACCACAAAGGGCGACTCACGGCCCTCCGCCAACGCCGCCAAACCGGCGCTCAGCCCCGACGGCAACACCACCGACCGGCACTCCCACAACCCACGGTTCAACAACCCCGCCGCCACCGCATCCCCACCATCGACCAACGGCAACAACCGACCCGCCAGATCCGCCACCGCACCACGACTACGACCCGACAACACCCACGGCACGGTGGCGATCCGGTCAACCGGAGCCGGCGCCGCGTCACGAGCCGGCTCGGACTCCGACGGCTGCTCCAGCACCACGTGAGCGTTCGTGCCGGAGATGCCGAAGGACGACACACCCGCCCGGCGCGGACGGTCGCTGGCCCACTCCCGCTCCTCGGTCAGCAGCTGGACCTGACCCGCCGACCAGTCCACCTGCGACGACGGCGCGTCCACGTGCAGCGTGCGAGGCAGCACTCCGGCCCGCATCGCCATCACCATCTTGATGATGCCGGCCACCCCCGCCGCGGCCTGCGTGTGACCGATGTTGGACTTGATGGAACCCAACCACAACGGCCGACCCTCCGGCCGATCCTGCCCATACGTCGCCAGCAACGCCTGCGCCTCGATCGGGTCACCGAGCTTCGTACCGGTCCCGTGCGCCTCGACCACATCCACCTCGGCCGGCGTCAGGCCCGCGTTGGCCAACGCCGCCCGGATCACCCGCTGCTGCGACGGACCATTCGGCGCCGTCAAACCATTCGACGCACCGTCCTGGTTCACCGCAGAACCACGCACCACCGCCAACACCCGATGCCCCAACCGCCGCGCGTCCGACAACCGCTCCAGCAGCAGCATGCCGACACCCTCACCCCAGCCCGTACCATCGGCCGCCTCGGCGAACGACTTGCACCGGCCATCCGCCGCCAGGCCCCGCTGCCGGGAGAACTCCACGAACAACTCCGGCGTGGCCATCACCGCGACGCCACCGGCCAGCGCGAGATCGCACTCCCCGGCCCGCAGCGCCTGAGCGGCCAGGTGCATCGCGACCAGCGACGACGAGCACGCTGTGTCGACGGTGACCGCCGGGCCCTCCAGGCCCAGGGTGTACGCCGTGCGGCCGGACAGCACACTGCCGGCGTTGCCGGTCAACAGGTGCCCCTCGACCTCCCGGCCGGCGGCGGGGTCATTGCCGTAGCGGGAACTGGCGGCACCGATGAAGACTCCGGCGTTGCTGCCGCGCAGCGACTTCGGGTCGATACCCGCCCGCTCGAGGGTCTCCCACGACGTCTCTAGCAGCAACCGCTGCTGCGGATCCATCGCCAACGCCTCACGCGGCGAGATACCGAAGAACTCCGCGTCGAACGCGCCGGCGTCATGCCGGAAGGCCCCGGCGCGGGTGTAGCACGTGCCGGCGTGCTCGGGGTCGGGGTCGTACAGGTCGACCAGCGGCCAGCCACGGTTGTCGGGGAACGCACCGATGGCCTCGCGGCCGTCGGAGACCAGCCGCCACAGGTCGGCCGGCGAGTCGATGTCCCCGGCGTACCGGCAGGCCATCGCGACGATGGCGATCGGCTCGCGCAGGTCGGCCGGTGCGGCCGGGGCGGCCACCGGCGCCGCCTCCGGTGCGGATTCGCCGCCCAGGTCGGCGTGCAGCCGTTCGGCGAGCGCGGTGACGGTGGGGTAGTCGAAGGCGAGCGTCGCGGGCAGCCGGAGCCCCGTTTCGGTCGCCAGCCGGTTGCGCAGCTCGACCGAGGTGAGCGAGTCGAAACCGGCGTCCTTGAACGCGCGGTTCGGGTCGACGGTGCTCGCGTCGCTGTGGCCGAGAACGAGAGCGACCTGCTCGCGTACGAGGTCGAGGAGTTCCCGCCGGGCGGCGTCGGGGGTCATCCCGGCGAGCCGGCCGGCCAGGCCGGTCTGTGCGGTGCCGGTACGGGTACGCGCCGGACGGCGGGTGTGGCCACGCACCAGGCCCTGCCACAGTGGCTCGAGGGTGCCGTCCTCGGCCCGGGCGCGCAGTGTCGCCGCTTCGGTGCGTACCGGCACCAGGCACGCCTCGCCGGTGAGCCGGGCCGCGTCCAGCAGCGACAGGGCCTCGTCGGTGTCGAGCACCGCGATGCCCGAGCGGGTGATCCGGGAGCGCCCGGTGTCGTCGAGGCCGCCGGTGATGCCGCTGTCCTCGGCCCACTGCCCCCAGGCGAGGGAGAGCGCCGGGAGTCCGCGGGCCTGGCGGTGGGCCGCGAGCGCGTCCAGCACCAGGTTGGCCGCGGCGTAGTTGGCCTGACCGGCGGCGCCGACCACGCCGGCGAGGGAGGAGAAGAGCACGAATTCGGCGAGGTCGAGGCCAGCGGTCGCGGCGTGCAGGTGCAGGGCGCTGTCCGCCTTCGCGCGGAGCACGTCGTCGAGGCGCTGGGGGGTCAACGATTCGATCAGGCCGTCGTCGACGATCCCGGCGGTGTGTACGACCGCGGTGAGCGGGTGCGCGGCGGGAATCCCGTCCAGTACGGCGGCGAGCGCGTCCCGGTCGGCGACGTCGCAGCGCACGACGCGGGCCTCGGCGCCGAGTTCGCGCAGCGCGGCCACCAGGTCGGCGGCGCCCGGCGCGTCCGTGCCGCGGCGGCTCGCCAGCAACAGGTGCCGGACCCCGCGGTGGGTGGCGAGGTGCCGGGCGACCAGGCCGCCGAGGGTGCCGGTGCCGCCAGTGACCAGAACCGTGCCGTCCGGGTTCAGCGGCGCGGGGAGGACCAGCACGTTCTTGCCGATGTGCCGACCCGAAGCCATCCGGCGCAGTGCGTCGACGGTGTGGCGCGCGTCCCAGGCCCGCAGCGGCGGCGGGGTGAGCGCCCCACCGGCGAAGAGGTCGGCCAGTTCCCGCAGGATCTGCCCGATCCGGTCGGCGCTGGGCCCACCCAGATCGAAGGTGGCGTACCGCGCGCCCTCGTGGTCGGCGGCGACCTGCTCGGCTGAGCGGACGTCGGTCTTGCCCAGCTCCACGAAGTGACCGCCCGCGGTGAGTAGGCCGAGGGAGGCGTCGATGGCGCCACCGGTCAGCGAGTTCAGCACCACGTCGGCGCTCGGGAACCGTTGCGCGAAGTCGAGATCCCGGGACGAGGCGATGTCGTCCGCCGCCACGCCGAGCGCCCGCACGACCGCCTGCTTCGCCGGGGACGCCGTGGCCAGCACCCGGGCGCCGGTGTGCCGGGCGAGTTGGACGGCGGCCATGCCCACTCCGCCCGCGGCGGCGTGTACGAGGACGGTCTGCCCCGCCGCGAGCCGCCCGATGTCGAACAGCCCGTAGTACGCCGTCACGAACGCGACCGGCACGGCGGCGGCCTCGGCGAAGCTCCAGCCGTCCGGGATGCGGATCGCCCGCCGCTCGTCGGCGACCGCGGTGTCCGCCCACGCCCGGTCGAACAGCCCGGTCACCCGGTCGCCCACGGCCAGGTCGTGGACCTCGGCGCCGGTCTCGATCACGACACCGGCGGCCTCCGACCCGCACTCTCCGTTGCCGGGGTACATGCCGAGAGACAGCAGCACGTCGCGGAAGTTCACGCCGGCGGCGCGGACCGCGATGCGGACCTCGCGGGCGCCGAGCGCGGCCTGGGGTGCCGGTTCGATGATGCCCAGGCCGTCGACCGAGCCGGGCCGGATGACGTCGAGGCGCCAGGGCCCGTCCGGCAGGGTCAGCGGCGCGGCCGCGCGGGCCAGCCGCGGCGCGTGCGGGGTGCCGCCCCGGATGGCCAGCTGCGGCGCCACGTCCGCCGGCAGGTCGGCCAGTACCCGGGCGGAGTCCGCGTCACCGTCCAGGTCGACCAGGACGAACCGGTCGGGGTGCTCGCTCTGTGCCGAGCGGATCAGGCCCCACACCGCGGCGCCGGCCAGATCGGTGACGTCCTCGTCGCCGGCCGGGATCGCGTTGCGGGTGACCACGACGACCCGCCCGGCGCCGGACAGCCGGTGCTGCACCAGGTCGAGCGCCCAGGCGGACGCGCGGCGGACCGCCTCGGGGTCGCTGCCCGGCTGGTTGCTCGCGAACAGCAGGTCCGCGTCGGCCGTGGGCGTTTCCACGGTTCGCGCGCCCGGCAGGGTGTCGCGCAGCGCCAGCGGGTCGGGGGCGAGCACGGCAAGCCGTCGCCCGGATGCCGGCGCGAAGCCGGGGATCTCCGGCCAGTCCAGGCGCAGCAGCGACTCGGACGGCGCGGTAGCGGTGACCGGGCGGGTGAGTAGCGAGGCGATCGAAATCACCGGGTTGCCGGCCTCGTCGAAGAGGGTCACGGACACGGCTCCGCCGTCGTCCGGCGCCAGTCGGGCTCGCAGCACCGGGCCGGCGGTCCGGTGCAGGGCCGCGCCCGACCAGGCGAACGGCATCCGTGGGGTGGTGCCGTCGGTGACCAGGCCGAGCGGGTGCAGCGCGGCATCCAGCAGGGCCGGGTGCACGCCGAAACCGGATTCCGGGCGGCCGGCCTCGTCGGGCAGGCGGACCTGCGCGTACAGCTCGGTGCCCAGCCGGTACACCTCGCCCAGACCGCGGAACGCCGGACCGTACCGGAATCCCATGGCGCGCAGCCGGTCGTACAGCTCGTCGGTGTCGACCGGCTCGGCACCGGCCGGCGGCCAGTTCAGCGGCGCCGGGTCGGCGGGCTGCGCGTCGGTGAGGAAGCCGCCGGCGTGCCGGGTCCACTCCGCCGTGTCATCCGCCCGGCTGTAGACGCCGACCGCGCGGCGCCCGGTGCCGTCGTCGCCGGCGACGGTGACCTGCACCTGCCGGTGGCCGTGGGCGGACAGGGTCAGCGGGCTCTCCAGGGTCAGGTCCTCGACCTGTGCCGCACCCACCCGGTCGGCGGCGTGGAAGGCCAGCTCCAGGAGGGCGGTGCCGGGCACGATGATCCGGTCGCCGAGCGCGTGTCCGGCCAGCCACGGGTGGGCGGCCAGGGAGAGCCGGCCAGCCAGCACGAGGCCGTTGCCGTCGGCCAGTTCGACGGAGGCGCCGAGCAGCGGGTGGTCGGCGGAGCCGAGGCCGGCGCGGGCGACGTCACGCGTCTGGGTGTGATCAGGCCAGTAGTGCTGGTGCTGGAACGGGTACGTCGGCAGCTCCAACTCCGGTGCCGCCGAGTTCGGCCACTGCACCGGCGTACCCGTCACATACAACCGGGCCAACGCCGACAACCACGACTCCACCTCATCCCGGTCCCGGCGCTGCGCCGCAACCGCCGTCACCCCAGAACCCAGAACCTCCTTCGCCGCCGCCGTCAACGGACCATCCGGACCCAACTCCAACAACGCCGAAACCCCAGACCCCTCCAACGAGGCCACCGCATCACCAAACCGCACCGTCTGACGAACCTGCCCCACCCAATACGACGGATCCGACCACAACCCCGGACCCACCGGCTCACCCGTCACCGTCGACACCGCCGACAACACCGGCTCACCGAACTCCAACGACTCCACCACCGCCGCGAACTCCGCCAACATCGGCTCCATCAACACCGAATGAAACGCATGCGACACC
>NZ_BAABJQ010000066.1:0-6234 GCF_039543385.1 Rugosimonospora acidiphila | reverse complement strand
CCAGGAATTGTGCGTGAACACTATTTCCGCCCTCCAGTCGGGCCGGCAGAAGAAAGAACTTCGCAGGCTGAAATTAGCAGCGCTACAGGCCGTCAGGGACCCCTAGATCGCCCCGGTCGTGCCCGGACCCCCCCGCCGCAGGTTAGGGGTTGGGCCGGCGCCCCCCGCGAGGTCGAATTGGCTGGCAACCCCCGTGGTCGGGCTGCATCCGCTTCACCAACCGGCGGGAGTGAACTGATATGGAAACGGAAACATTGGCTTCCATCGGGGCCGGTAGCGGCGATCCGATTATTGTCGGGCCCGCTGACGCCCGCTATCCAGATCTTGTTCGCGGTGTGAACCAGCGGTGGATCGCCAGCCCGGATTACGTCTGCGTGCCGACGGACACGGCCCAGGTCGTCCAGATCGTCGACCGCGCCGTGCGCGAGGGCAGGCGGATCGCGGTGCGCAGCGGCGGCCACTGCGTGGAGCAGATGGTCGGCGCCCCGGAGGTCGAGGCGCTGATCGACATGTCCGAGATCAATGATATCGACTTCGATCCGGAGCGGGACGCGTTCGTCGTCGGCTCCGGCGCGACCGTGGGGCAGGTCTACCGCACCCTCCACAAGCGGTGGGGGGTGACCGTCCCGGCCGGCTCCTGCCTCACCGTGGGTATGGGCGGGCACATCGCCGGCGGCGGCTACGGCCCGCTGTCCCGGCGCTTCGGCTACGTCTCCGACTATCTGCACGCCGTCGAGGTGGTGGTGGTCGACGCGGACGGCACGGCCCGCGCGGTCGTGGCCACCGCGGCCGACGAACAGACCCGCGACCTCTGGTGGGCTCACACCGGCGGTGGGGGCGGCAACTTCGGCGTGATCACCCGGTACTGGCTGCGCATCCCCGGTGCCACCGGGAGCCCGACCGAGCTGCTGCCCCGGCCGCCCGCCAGGGTGCTGCTGCAGCAGGACGTATGGGTGTGGGACTCGCTCGACGAGGAGAAGTTCACCCGGCTGCTGCGCAACCACAACGAGTGGTACGAGCGCAACAGCGACCCGGACTCGCCGGCCAACGCCCTCTACAGTGGACTGTGGTGCGGCAGCCGGGCGTCAGCATTCGTCGCCATGTGCACCATGGTCGACGCGGACGCGCCGAACGCGTCCGCCATGCTCGCCGACTACGTGTCGGCCGTGTGCGACGGCGTGATGCCGCCCGCCCTGTCCAGCCTCCGCGAGGTGCCCTGGCTGCACGCCACCTCCTGGGGCGGCATCGCCGACAGCGGCGACCACACGCTCAGCTTCAAAATCAAGGCGGCCGACCTGCGGCGCCGGTGCACTGACAAGCAGATCTCACGGATCTACCGGCACCTGACCCGTACCGACTACGACAACCACCGCGCGGGCCTGATGTTCGTCGGCTGCGGCGGCCGGATGAACGCGCTGTCGACCACCGAGACGGCGATCGTGCAACGCGACAGCATCCTCAAGCTGGTCTACTCGACCCACTGGGAGAATCCGGCGGAGACCGACCGCCACCTGGCCTGGCTGCGTGAGTTCTACGCCGACGTGTACGCCGAGACCGGCGGTGTCCCGGTGCCGAACGAGCAGACCAACGGCTCGTACGTCAACAACCCCGACTTCGACGTCTTCGAAGAGCAGTGGAACAAGTCGGGCCTGGCCTGGCACGAGCTCTACTACCAGCACAACTATCCCCGGCTTCAGCGGGTCAAGCAGCACTGGGATCCGCTCGGCATCTTCACCAACCCCTTTGCGGTACGCCCACCCGAGGTGGAAGGGCCGGACCTATGACGATCATGACAACTCCCGTGGTGACGCCGCGGGATGAGACGACCGTAGCCGTACCACTGGTGCTCACCGCCGCCGCGCCCGGCGCCCTGCGGGCCCGCGCCGCCCAACTGATGCGCCACCTGCTCGACCACCCCGCCATCGATCTGAGCGGTTTCGGCCTGGCGCTGGCCGCCGAGCCGGTACGGTCCCACCGGGCGGTGGCGATCGTCACCGACCACGGCGAGGCGCTGCGCGCCCTGGAGGCGATCGCCCTCGGCCGGCCCGACCCCATCACGGTGACCGGCTCCAGCCGGCGCAGCCGCCGCGCCGTCTTCGTCTTCCCCGGCCAGGGCTCGCAGTGGCCCGGCATGGCCACCGACCTGGCCGACCACGACCCGGTGTTCCGGCACGAGCTGCGCCGTTGCGATCGAGCCCTGTCCCTGGTTGCCGACTGGTCCCTGCTGGACGTGCTGTACGGCGTGCCCGGCGCACCCACCCTCGACACCGCCGACATCGTGCAACCGGTGCTGTTCGCCGTGATGGTCGGCCTCGCCGCCACTTGGCGGGCGCGTGGCGTCGAGCCCGCCGCCGTGGTCGGGCACAGCCTCGGCGAGGTCGCCGCCGCCTGCGTCACCGGCGCACTCAGCCACGAGGACGCCATGCGGGTCGCCGCCCTGTGGAGCCGCGCCCAGGCCACGCTCGCCGGCCGCGGCGAGATGGTCTCCGTACCGCTGCCGGCGGACCGCGTCATCGAGCTGATGAACGGCCGCACCGGCCTGGACATCGCCGCCTACAACGCGCCCTCCTGGACGGTGGTGTCCGGCGACGCGGCGTCGGCGCTACGGCTGCTCGACGACCTCAACGCCGACGGGATCCGGGCCCGCCAGATCCCGGTCGGGCTCGCCGCCCACTCGGCCCACATCGAGGAGCTGCGGGATCGGCTGATGGCCGAACTGAGCCCGATCCGGCCGGCGGCCAGCACCGTCCCCTTCGAGTCCACCGTGACCGACGGGCTGGTCGACACCGCCACCCTCGACCACCACTACTGGTACCGCAACCTGCGTAGCACGGTGCGCTTCGATCAGGCCGTCCGCCGGCTGATCGAGCGCGACGCCGGCGTCTTCGTCGAGATGAGCCCGCACCCCGTACTCACCGTCGCCGTGCAGGACACCCTGTCCGCGGCGGAGAGCGACACACCGGTGCTGGCCACGCTGCGCCGGGGCGAGAATGGCGTGCGGGGGTTCCTGCGGGCGCTCGCCGGCGCGTTCACCGCGGGCGTCGAGGTTGACTGGCGGCGCGCCTGCCCCGCCTCGGGCAGGGTGCTGCCTCCGCTGCCCGCCGCGCCGGCCTCCGACACGACGGTGGCCGGGGCCGGCCTGATACCCGCCGCGCACCCCCTGCTCGGCGCCGCCCTCGACCTGGCCGGCGACGGCGGGTGCGTCTACACGGCCTCGCTGCCGGTCACCGGCCACGCGTGGCTGGGCGACCACACCATTCACGGTCGTACCGTGCTGCCGGTCGGCGTCCTGGTCGAGCTGGCCCTGCACATCGGCGCCGAACTCGGCCTCCCGCACATCGCCGAGCTGACCCAGAGCACCCCGATCACCTGCACGGATGACGCGGTGGAGCTCCAGCTGCGGGTCGAGCCGGAGTCCGACGGCAGCCGGCGGATGGCCATCTTCGTCCGCCGCCGCGACGTGACGGCGACCTGGATCCGGCACGCCACCGTGGTGCTCTCCGTCGACCCCGGCGCGGCCGCCGAGCGCGCCGACGCGGCGTGGCCGCCGACCGGCGCCGAGCCGGTCGGTCCTGCCGCCTACCGCGACCGGCTCGCCGAACTCGGCATCGGCCTCGGCGCCGCGCTCAACACCGTGGACGCCGCCTGGCGCCGCGACGGCGAAATGTTCGCCGAGGTGGCCCTGCCCGCCCACGTCGGCAGCGCGGTGGGGTACGGCCTGCACCCGGTGCTCACCGAGACCGCGTTGCAGCCGGTCGCCCTCTTCCCGGCCGCCGCCGAGCAGACCACCGGCTGGCTGCCCGCAACCTGGCGGAACGTCACGCTGCACCTGCCCGGCGCCGCCGCGGCTCGTGCCCAGTTGGTGGCCTCCGGGGCCGACACCGTCACGCTGCGGCTCACCGACGCGAGCGGGCGGCTGGTGCTGACCGCCGGCAGCGTCACCCTGCAACCGGTGAGCGAAGCCGATCTGGACAGCACCATCGAGTGCGGCGGACCCACCACCGGGCTGGTTCAGCGGCTCGCCGCGATGCCCGCCCCCCGCCGCCTCGACCACCTGTGCGACCTCATCGCCGAGCGGGCCGCGACGATGCTGGGGATCGACCCGATCGCGGTGGCCGCCGACCGGACGTTCACCGAGCTGGGCTTCGACTCGCTGTCCGCGCTGGCGCTGCGAAACCTCCTGTCCGAGGCGACCGGGCTGCGACTGCGCACCACCCTCGTGTTCGACTTCCCGACCCCCGCCACTCTCGCCAACCACCTGCACGACGAACTGCTCCGTGACGCATCCGGCGCGGACGATCTGCAGGGCGAGCTGGACCGCCTCGAGCAGGCGCTGTTCGCCGGCGCCAGCGCCGGCACCGAGCGGCTGCGGGGACGCACGCTCAACCGGCTGCGAGACCTGCTGGCCCGGGCGGAACGCTTCGACGGCATGCAACTGGCCCCGGCCGCACCGGCGGTGGCGATCGATTCGGCGAGCGACGACGAGATCTTCGAACTGCTCGACCGCGAACTTGACCTGAACTGACGGGCGTCTTCCCGGCGCGGTACACGCCGGGAACCTGGTACGGAGTTGACACGCATGTCGAACGAGCAGAAGCTGCGCGACTATCTGAAGCTGGCCACGGCGGACCTGCAGCAGGCGAAGCAGAAACTGCGCGACATCGAGGCCCGGGGGGCGGAACCGATCGCCGTTGTCGGCATCGGTTGCCGCTTTCCGGGCGGCATTGTGTCGCCTGAGGGCCTGTGGCGCCTGGTCACCGAGGGCGGTGAGGCGATCGGCGACCTGCCGCAGGGCCGCGGCTGGGACCTCGGCACCCTCTACGACCCGGACCCCGACCGGACCGGCACGTTTTACATGCGCGGCGGTGCGTTCCTGCACGACGCCGACGAGTTCGACGCCGACTTCTTCGGCATCTCGCCGCGCGAGGCGCTGGCGATGGACCCGCAGCAGCGGCTGCTGCTGGAGACCTCGTGGGAGGCGCTCGAGCGCGCCGGGATCGACCCGCGCAGCCTGCGCACCAGCGCGACCGGCGTGTTCGTCGGTGCCATGCAGCAGAGCTACATGCCCAGTTCGCACCGGGTACCCGCCACGGTCGAGGGCCACCTGCTCACCGGAAACATCACCAGCGTCGCCTCCGGACGCATCGCGTACACGCTGGGGCTTGAGGGCCCGGCGGTCAGCGTCGACACCGCCTGCTCGTCGTCGCTGGTGGCGCTGCACCTGGCGATCCAGTCGCTGCGTCGCAACGAGTGCTCCCTCGCACTGGCCGGCGGCGCCACGGTGATGGCCACCCCCGGCATCCTCATCGAGCTGAGCCGTCAGGGCGCGCTCTCCGCCGATGGCCGGTGCCGCGCCTTCGCCGCGGACGCCAACGGCTTCGGCGCGGCCGAGGGCGCGGGCATGCTGGTACTGGAGCGGTTGTCGGACGCGCAGCGGCTGGGTCACCCGGTGCTGGCGGTGGTGCGTGGTTCGGCGGTGAACCAGGACGGTGCGTCGAATGGGCTCACCGCGCCGAATGGTCCGTCGCAGGAGCGGGTGATCCGGGCGGCGTTGGCCAACGCGGGCCTGTCGACTACCGACGTGGATGTGGTGGAGGCGCACGGTACGGGTACGAAGTTGGGTGATCCGATCGAGGCGCAGGCGTTGTTGGCGACGTATGGGCGGGATCGGTCGGGGGATCGGCCGTTGTGGTTGGGTTCGGTGAAGTCGAACATCGGTCACACGCAGGCCGCGGCGGGGGTCGCGGGTGTGATCAAGATGGTGATGGCGATGCGCGCCGAGGTGCTTCCGCGCAGCGTGCACGCCGCGAGCCCCACGCCGCTGATCGACTGGTCCGACTCCACGATGCGGCTGCTCGACTCGGACCGGCCCTGGTCGTCGGACGACCGGCCGCGCCGGGCCGGTGTCTCGTCGTTTGGTATCTCTGGCACGAATGCGCATGTGGTGTTGGAGCAGGCTCCGGTGGTGGAGCCGGCGCCGGTGGACTCGTCGGTTTCGGCGACGCCTGGTGGTGTGGTGCCGTGGGTGGTGTCGGGTCGTTCGCCGGAGGCCCTGGACGTGTCCGTGGGTTCGTTGGTGGATCGGGTGTCGGGTGATGGTGCGGGTTTGGTGGATGTGGGTGCGGTGGGTGCGGGGTTGGTGGGTCGGTCGCGGTTTGAGTATCGGGCGGTGTCGGTGGGTGGTGATGTTCAGGAACTAGTCGATGGTTTGCGTGGGGTGCAGGCGGGTCGGGT
>NZ_BAABJQ010000065.1:0-8573 GCF_039543385.1 Rugosimonospora acidiphila | reverse complement strand
CGCGTCGGTTGGTGGTGTCGCATGCGTTTCATTCGGTGTTGATGGAGCCGATGTTGGCGGACTTCGCGGCGGTGGTGGAGTCGTTGGAGTTCGGTGAGCCGGTGTTGTCGGCGGTGTCGACGGTGACGGGTGAGCCGGTGACGCCGGGGTTGTGGTCGGATCCGTCGTATTGGGTGGGGCAGGTTCGTCAGACGGTGCGGTTTGGTGATGCGGTGGTCGCGTTGGAGGGTCTGGGTGTTTCGGGGTTGTTGGAGTTGGGTCCGGATGCGGCGCTGACCGGGGTAGCCCAGGAGATCGTGGGCTCGGACGTGGTGACGGTGGCGGCGCAGCGTCGGGACCGGGATGAGGTCGAGTCGTGGCTGACCGCGCTGGCCCGGTTGCACGTGTCCGGCACGCCGGTGCAGTGGCCGAGCACCGCGGCGCCGGAGTTGGACCTGCCCACGTACCCGTTCCAACACCAGCACTACTGGCTCAAGCCCGCGGAGACCGCCTCGCCGGTCCACCACTTCGCCTGGGAGCCGGTCACCAGCAGCCCCGCTCCGAGCCTGGCCGGGCGCTGGCTGCTCGCCATGCCCGAACAGGCCCGGGCGGGTGTCGCGGCCGGCGTCGTGCGGGCGTTGGTGGAGCATGGCGCCGAGGCGGTACCGGTCACGCTGTCCGACCTCGACCGGGCCGCGCTCGCCGACCGGCTGCGCGTGGAGGCCGACGGCATCAGCGGGGTGATCTCCCTGCTCGCCCTGGATGAGCGGGACAGCCGCGGTGCGGCCGGCACCGCCCTGCTCGTGCAGGCCCTGAACGACGCCGGGGTCGCCGCGCCGCTGTGGTGCCTCACCGCCGGCGCCGTGGCCGCCACCCCCGACGACGACCTGCCGGGCGCCATTCAGGCTCAGGTGTGGGGTGTCGGGCGCACGGTCGCCGCCGAGCACCCCCAGCTGTGGGGAGGCCTGGTGGACCTGCCGGCCGACCTGGACGAGTCGGCCCGCGGGCACCTGGCCGCCATCCTCGCCGGTGCGCTGCTCAACGGTCGTGAGGACGAACTGGCGATCCGGGAGGCCGGTGCCTACGCGCGCCGGCTGACCACCGGTCGCCCCGGGCCGGTACCCGTCTGGCGGCCACGCGGCACGGTACTGATCACCGGCGGTACCGGTGCCCTCGGTGCGACAGTGGCACGTCACCTGGCCGAGCGCGGGGCGGCCCACCTCGTCCTGATGAGCCGGCGCGGGCCCGACGCCCCCGGCGCCGACGAGCTGACCCGCGACCTGCGAGAGCGGGGCTGCCAGGTGACGGTGGTGGCCGGCGACGTCGCGGACGAGCAGGCGCTGGCCGCGGTCCTGGCGGACATACCCGCCGACGCCCCGCTGACCGCCGTCGTGCACGCGGCGGGCGCGCTCGACGACGGGGTGCTCGACGCCTTGACCCCGCAGCGCTTCGCCACCGTCTTCCACGGCAAGGTGCTCGCGGCGTACCACCTCGACCGGCTCACCGCAGAGCTGGACCTCGACGCCTTCGTACTCTTCTCCTCGATGGCGGGCTCGCTCGGCGCCGCGGGCCAGGGCAGCTACGCGGCGGCGAACGCGTGCCTGGACGCGCTGGCCGAGCGTCGCCGTGCCGAGGGCCTGCCGGCCACCTCGATCGCCTGGGGTCCGTGGGACGGCACCGGCATGGCCGCCGAGCGCCCCGAGATGCGCCGCCGCCTGCAGGGCGCCGGCATCCGGCTGCTCGACCCGCAGGCCGCGCTGGCCGTCCTCGACGGGGTAGCGCTCGGCGCCGAGCCGACCACCCTGGTCGCCGACGTCAACTGGCAGCGATACGCCAGCGGCGCCCCCAACGCCGCCGCGCGGTCGGTCTTCGCCGACCTTGCCCCCGCGCCCGCCGAGGATCCGGACGTCCGCCCGGCGGTCGACGATTTCGCCGCCCGCCTGCGCGCCCTACCGCGCGCCGAGGCCGCGCGGGTCGTCTCCGACCTGGTACGCACCCAGGTCGCCGCCGTGCTGGGCCACGAGGACACCGCGTCGGTGCATGAGAGCAGGTCGTTCACCGACAGCGGCTTCACCTCGCTGATGGCCGTGGAGCTGCGTAACCGGCTGGGAGCGGCGACGGGCCTGAGCCTGTCGGCGACCCTCGTCTTCGACTTCCCGACGCCGGTGCTGCTGGCGGAGCACGTCTGCGACCAACTGCTGGGCTCGGTCTCCAGCGCAGACTCGGCCCCGGTCCCGGCCACCGTCGCGAGTACGGGCGATGACCCGGTGGTGATTGTTGGGTTGGGTTGTCGTTTCCCGGGTGGGGTGGTTTCGGGTGAGGGTTTGTGGGATGTGGTGGCTGGTGGGGTGGATTGTGTGGGGCCGGTGCCGGCGGGTCGTGGTTTTGGTGGGGTGGTTGGTGGGTTTTTGGACGAGGCGGGTGGGTTTGATGCTGGGTTTTTTGGGATTTCGCCGCGTGAGGCGTTGGCGATGGATCCGCAGCAGCGGTTGTTGTTGGAGGTGTCGTGGGAGGCGTTGGAGGGGGCTGGGGTTGATCCGTTGTCGGTGGGTGGGGATCGGGTGGGGGTGTTTGTGGGGACGAATGGTCAGGATTATGTGTCGTTGATGCGTGGTGGTTTGGGGGTTGAGGGTTTTGTGGGTACGGGTTCGGCGGCGGCGGTGTTGTCGGGGCGGGTGTCGTATGTGTTGGGGTTGACGGGTCCGTCGGTGACGGTGGATACGGCGTGTTCGTCGTCGTTGGTGGCGTTGCATTTGGCGGTGCAGTCGTTGCGGGTGGGTGAGTGTGATATGGCGTTGGCGGGTGGGGTGACGGTGATGTCGACGGCGGGGGCGTTTGTGGAGTTTGGGGTGCAGGGTGGGTTGTCGGGTGATGGTCGGTGTAAGGCGTTTGGGGATGGGGCTGATGGTGTTGGTTGGGGTGAGGGTGTGGGGGTGTTGGTGGTGGAGCGGTTGTCGGATGCGCGGCGGTTGGGGCATCGGGTGTTGGCGGTGGTGCGGGGCAGTGCGGTGAATCAGGATGGTGCGTCGAATGGTTTGACGGCGCCGAATGGTCCGTCGCAGGAGCGGGTGATTCGGGCGGCGTTGGCGAACGCGGGTTTGTCGGCGGGGGATGTGGATGTGGTGGAGGCGCATGGTACGGGTACGAGGTTGGGTGATCCGATTGAGGCGGGGGCGTTGTTGGCGACGTATGGGCAGGGTCGGCCGGTGGGTCGGCCGTTGTGGTTGGGTTCGGTGAAGTCGAATTTTGGTCATACGCAGGCGGCGGCGGGTGTGGCGGGTTTGATCAAGATGGTGATGGCGATGCGGGCGGGGGTGTTGCCGCCGACGTTGCATGTGGGTGAGCCGTCGTCGCATGTGGATTGGGCGTCGGGTCAGGTTCGGTTGTTGAGGGAGGGTCGGGAGTGGGTTGGTGGTGGGCTGCGTCGGGCGGGGGTGTCGTCGTTTGGTATTTCGGGGACGAACGCGCATGTGATTTTGGAGGAGCCGGCTGGGGTTGAGGTTCCGGTCGAGGGGGTGTCGGTCGGCGGGGTGCCGGTGGCGGTGGTGGTGTCGGGTTGGCCGTGGGGGTCGTTGCGGGGGTTGGCTGGTTCGGTGGTGGGGGTGTTGGAGTCTGGTGTGGGTGTGGGGGATGTGGCGCGGGCGTTGGTGGGGGGTCGGGCGTTGTTGCCGTTGCGGGCGGTGGTGGTTAGTGGTGATGTGGTTGAGGGTTTGCGGGGGTTGGTTGAGGGTGTGGAGGTGCCGGGTGTGGTGGTGGGTGAGGCGTTGCCGACGGTGTCTCGCCTGGGTGTGGTGTTTACGGGTCAGGGTGCGCAGCGGGTGGGGATGGGTGCTGGTTTGGCGGCGGTGTTTCCGGTGTTCGCGGGGGCGTTGGATGAGGTGTGTGGGTTGTTCGGGTCTGGTTTGCGTGAGGTGATTGAGTCGGGGGTGGGGTTGGAGCGTACGGGGTGGGCGCAGCCGGCGTTGTTTGCGGTGGAGGTGGCGTTGTGGCGGTTGTTGGAGTCGTTCGGGGTGCGTCCGAGTGTGGTGGCGGGGCATTCGATTGGTGAGGTTGTCGCGGCGCATGTGGCGGGGGTTTTCTCGTTGTCGGATGCGGTGCGGTTGGTGGCGGCGCGGTCGTCGTTGATGGAGGCGTTGCCTGAGGGTGGGGCGATGGTGGCGGTGAACGTGTCGGAGGACGCGGCCCTGCGGGTGCTGCCCGGGGGTATCGCGGCCGTGAATGGTCCTTCCTCGGTGGTGTTGTCGGGGGTGGAGGGTGAGGTGTTGGCGGCGGTTGAGGCTTTGGGTGAGGTGCGGTCGCGTCGGTTGGTGGTGTCGCATGCGTTTCATTCGGTGTTGATGGAGCCGATGTTGGCGGAGTTCGCGGCGGTGGTGGAGTCGTTGGAGTTCGGTGAGCCGGTGTTGTCGGCGGTGTCGACGGTGACGGGTGAGCCGGTGACGCCGGGGTTGTGGACGGATCCGTCGTATTGGGTGGGGCAGGTCCGTCAGACGGTGCGGTTCGGTGACGCGGTGGTCGCGTTGGAGGGGTTGGGGGTTACGGGGTTGTTGGAGTTGGGTCCGGATGCGGCGCTGACCGGGGTAGCCCAGGAGATCGTGGGCTCGGACGTGGTGACGGTGGCGGCGCAGCGTCGTGACCGGGATGAGGTTGAGTCGTGGCTGACCGCGCTGGCCCGGTTGCACGTGACCGGCACGCCGGTGCAGTGGTTCACCGGTGGGCATCGGCATGTTGACCTGCCGACGTATCCGTTCGATCACCAGAACTACTGGCCCGAGATCGAACCGGAGACCGCGGACACCTCCGCCTGGACGTACGCCAACGACTGGCAGCACGTCGAACTGCCGCAGACCGGCCTGACCGGAACCTGGCTCGTGGCCCTGCCCGCGGACCTACCGGGCACCCAGCGGCCGCTCGTCGCGGCGGTCACCATGGCCCTCGCCCGCGCCGGTGCCGACATCGTCGCCGTGGACCTCGGGACCGGGCTCGACCGGACGGCGATGACCGCCCGGCTCACCGAGCGGCTCGCCGCGCACGACGGACCGGCCCCGGTCGGGGTGCTGTCGCTGCTGGCCCTCGCCCCGGGCGACGGCGTCGCCGCGCCCGGCCTGGCCGCGACGCTGGTGCTGCTTCAGGCGCTCGGCGACGCCCGGGTGTCGGCGCGGCTCTGGTGCGTGACCAGGGCGGCGGTGGCCACCGGCCCGCAGGACCCGGGCGGCAGCGACCAGGAGCAGCTGTGGGGCTTCGGCCGCACCGCGGCGGCGGAGTACCCGCAGCGTTGGGGTGGCCTGCTCGATCTGCCGTCGGTAGACGGCACGGCCGATCCGGCCCTGATTCCGGGAGTGCTCGCCGGGGACGAGGACGAGGTGGCGCTGCGGGCGGACGGCGTGTACACCCGCCGCCTGCGCCGCCGCGAAGACGTGGCGACGGACTGGGAGCCGCGCGGCACAGTGCTGATCACCGGCGGCACCGGCGCGCTCGGCGGCCAGGTGACGCGCTGGCTGCTGACCAATGGCGCCCAGCGTGTGGTCGCGGTGAGCCGCCACGGCGGCGAGGCATCGGGCACCGCCGAACTGGCGGCGGAGTTCGGCTCACGGCTCGAGATAGTGGCCGCGGACGTCACCGACCGGGCGGCCATGGCCGCGCTGCTGGACGCCCACGCGCCGACGGCCGTCGTGCACGCCGCCGGTCTGCTGGACGACGCCGTCATCGACTCGCTCACCCCGGCTCGCCTCGACACGGTGCTGGCCGCCAAGGTGACCGGCGCGGCCATCCTCGACGAGCTGACCCGGGACCGGCAGCTCGACGCGTTCGTCCTGTTCTCCTCGCTGGCGGGCACCTTCGGCTCGGCCGGGCAGGCGAACTACGCCGCGGCGAACGCCGGGCTCGACGCCATCGCCCGGCAACGGCTGCGCTCCGGGCACCGGGCGGTCTCCATCGCCTGGGGACCGTGGGCCGGCGCGGGCATGGCCAAGGACGGCGCGGCCGAACGGATGCGTCGTGCGGGCGTGCGCCCGCTGCCCGCCGAGGCCGCGCTCCGCCTGATCACCGCTGCCGGCGACGCCGGTGGGACGCTGGTCGTCGTCGACGTGGACTGGCCGCGATACCTGCCGGGCCTCACCGCCACCCGGCGCCGGCCGCTGTTCGACGAACTGTCCGAGGCGGAGGGCTTGGCACCCGAGAGCGCACCGCCGGTGCTGGACCTGCGCGCCCACCTGGCCACCCTGTCGGAATCGGGCGTACGGCAAACCCTGACCTCTCTGGTGAACAGCAACGTGGCCGCGGTGCTCGGACACCGCGACGCCACCGTCATTGACCCGAACCGGCCGTTCAGCGAGATCGGGTTCACCTCGCTGTCCGCGGTCGAACTGCGCAACGCCCTCAACACCGCCTGCGGCATCGCTCTGCCCGCGGGCCTCATCTTCGACTACCCCACGCCGTCGGCCCTGGTCGAGCACCTGCGGCGGGAACTGGTCGGCGAGCCGCTGTCTCCGGTGGAGCGGCTGATGGCAGACCTGGACCGGCTGGAAAAGGAACTGGTCGACGAGGACCGCGTCGCGGTGGCGAAACAGCTCGCCACCGTGATCGGGCGCTGGAACTCGGCCGGGAACGCCGACGGTGTAGCGGATCGGATCGGCACGGCGACTGACGACGAGATGTTCGAACTGCTCGGTAAAGAGTTCGGCATCTCCTGACGCTTGCTTGGAGCGCAACCGATGGACGACAACGAGGACAAGCTCCGTTACTTTCTCAAGCGGGTGACCGCGGACCTGCACGAGACCCGACGCCAGCTACAAGAGGCGAAGACTCGTCAGCCGCTGGCTATCGTCGGGATGGGCTGCCGCTTTCCGGGCGGGGTGCGCTCGCCCGAGGACCTGCACGAGCTGGTGCTGGCGGGTACCGACGCCATCACCGGGTTCCCCACGGATCGCGGCTGGAACCTGGACGCCCTGTACGATCCGGACCCCGACCGTCCGGGCACGGCGTATGTCCGCGGTGGCGGTTTCCTCGAAGACATGGCGGGCTTCGACGCGCAGTTCTTCGGGATCTCGCCGCGCGAGGCGGTGGCGATGGATCCGCAGCAGCGGCTGCTGCTGGAGACGGCGTGGGAGGCGATCGAGCGCGCGGGCATCGACCCGGCGTCGCTGCGGGGCAGCCGGACCGGGGTGTTCGCCGGAACGAACGGCCAGGACTACGGCACGCTGATGCTCGGCGCCACGGACCCGGTCGACGGCCACCTGGCCACCGGCGCGGCCGCGAGTGTGCTGTCCGGTCGCCTGTCGTACGTCCTGGGCCTGGAGGGCCCGGCCATCACCGTGGACACCGCGTGCTCCTCCTCGCTGGTGTCGCTGCACCTGGCAGTTCAGGCGCTGCAACGGGAGGAGTGTGACCTGGCGCTCGCCGGCGGCGTCACGGTGCTGCCCACCCCCGGGTCGTTCATCGCGTTCTCCCGGCAGCGGGGCCTTGCCTCCGACGGCCGGTGCAAGGCGTTCGCCCGCGCGGCCGACGGCACGGGCTGGGGCGAGGGCGTGGGCATGCTGCTGGTGGAGCGGCTGTCGGACGCGCAGCGGTTGGGTCATCCGGTCTTGGCGGTGGTGCGTGGTTCGGCGGTGAACCAGGACGGTGCCTCGAATGGTTTGACGGCGCCGAATGGTCCGTCGCAGCAGCGGGTGATCCGGGCGGCGTTGGCGGATGCCGGGTTGTCGCCGGCCGAGGTGGACGCTGTGGAGGCGCATGGTACGGGTACGACGTTGGGTGATCCGATCGAGGCGCAGGCTCTGTTGGCGACGTATGGCCAGGACCGGTCGGAGGATCGGCCGTTGTGGTTGGGTTCGATCAAGTCGAACATCGGGCACACGCAGGCCGCGGCCGGGGTCGCGGGCGTCATCAAGATGGTGATGGCGATGCGGGCCGGGGTGCTGCCGCCCACCCTGCATGTGGATGAGCCGACGCCGGAGGTGGATTGGTCGGCGGGCACGGTTCGGTTGTTGACCGAGTCGCGCTCGTGGGATGCGCTGGATCGGCCGCGGCGTGCGGCGGTGTCGGCCTTCGGGATGAGCGGCACGAACGCGCACGTGGTGCTGGAGCAGGCTCCCGCGCTGGAGCCGGCACCGTTGGTTCAGCGGGTGGCTGTTCCTGGTGGTGTGGTGCCGTGGGTGGTGTCGGGTCGTTCGGTGGAGGCACTGGGCGCGGCGGTGGGTTCGTTGGCCGAGTGGGCGTCGGCTGGCTCGGTGGATGTGGGTGCGGTGGCTGCTGGGTTGGTGGGTCGGTCGCGGTTTGAGTATCGGGCGGTGGTGGTGAGTGAGGACCCGAGCGAGTTGGTGGCGGGGTTGAACGAGGCGCAATCGGGTCGGGTGGTGGGTGGTCGTTTGGTGTGGGTGTTTCCTGGTCAGGGTTCGCAGTGGGCGGGTATGGCCGCGGCCCTGTTGGATGAGTCTCCGGTGTTTGCGGAGGCGATCGCTGAGTGTGAGGTGGCGTTTGGTGGGTTGGTGGATTGGTCGCTAGTTGAGGTGTTGCGGTCGGGGGTGGTGCCGGAGCGGGTGGATGTGGTGCAGCCGGTGTTGTTCGCGGTGCATGTGGGGTTGGCGCGGGTGTGGGGG
>NZ_BAABJQ010000064.1:0-10412 GCF_039543385.1 Rugosimonospora acidiphila | reverse complement strand
CGACGGCAACACCACCGACCGGCACTCCCACAACCCACGGTTCAACAACCCCGCCGCCACCGCATCCCCACCATCGACCAACGGCAACAACCGACCCGCCAGATCCGCCACCGCACCACGACTACGAGCCGACAACACCCACGGCACCGAAACCGAAGCGCCCTGGGCGGCCGAGACCGAGGCGTCCTGAGCGACCGGACCGGGGACAGACTCCTCCTGCGGTACGGCCACCGGCGGTTGTTCCAGCACCACATGCGCGTTCGTGCCGGAGATGCCGAAGGCGGAGACCGCCGCGCGCCGCGGCCGGTCCACGACCGGCCAGGGCCGGCTCTCGGTGAGCAGGCGGACCGCGCCCGCGGTCCAGTCGATCCGGCTCGACGGCTGTTCGACGTGCAGGGTGCGCGGCAGCACCCCGTCGCGCATCGCCATCACCATCTTGATGATGCCGGCCACCCCGGCCGCGGACTGGGTGTGACCGATGTTCGACTTCACCGAACCCAACCACAACGGCCGATCCTCCGGCCGATCCTGCCCATACGTCGCCAACAACGCCTGCGCCTCGATCGGATCACCCAACCGGGTACCCGTACCGTGCGCCTCCACCACATCCACGTCCGCCGTGGACAGGCCGGCGTTGGTCAGGGCCGCCCGGATCACCCGCTGCTGGGCGAGGCCGTTCGGTGCCGTCAGACCGTTGGAGGCACCGTCCTGGTTGACCGCCGATCCCCGGATGACGGCCAGGACGGGGTGACCGTGCCGCTGCGCGTCGGAGAGTCGTTCGAGCAGGATGAGGCCGACGCCCTCGCTCCACCCGGTGCCGTCGGCCGTCTCGGCGAACGACTTGCACCGGCCGTCGGTCGCGAGACCGCCCTGCTTCAGGAACTCGGTGAAGGTGTCCGGTGTGGACATCACCGTCACGCCACCGGCCACGGCGAGGCCGCACTCGCGGCGGCGCAGCGCCTGGCTCGCCAGGTGCAGCGCGACCAGCGACGACGAGCAGGCCGTGTCGATCGTGACGGCCGGGCCCTCCAGGCCGAACTGGTAGGAGAGCCGGCCGGAGATGACACTGGTGGCGTTGCCGGTCAGCAGGTAGCCGGCGACGTCCTCGGTACGCGCGGACTCGCTGCTGCCGTACCCGGAGCCCGCCCCGCCGACGAATACCCCGGTGTCGCTGCGGCGCAGCGTCCGCTCGGGCAGCCCGGCGTTCTCCAGCAGCTCCCACATCGTCTCCAGCAGCAGCCGCTGCTGCGGATCCATCGCCAGCGCCTCGCGCGGCGAGATGCCGAAGAAGGCCGCATCGAAGTCGCCGGCCTCGGCGAGGAATCCGCCGCGCAGTGGCGTGGCCGGGTCCCAGCCGCGGTCGCCGGGCGGGTCGCTGATCGCGTCCACCTCGTCGGTGGCGAGCCGCCACAGCTGCTCCGGTGTCCCGGCGCCGCCCGGATAGCGGCAGCTCATCGCCACGATCGCGATGGGCTCATGGTCGCGCTGCCGGACCTCCTGGAGTCGTTCCCGGGTCTCGGCGAGGTCGGCGGTGACGAACCGGAGGTACTCACGAAGTTTCTGCTCGTTGCTGGACATGGCTTCCCGTCACGAGGTCCGGAAGGTGCTGTCAATAAAGCCGAAGAGTTCGTCGTCGCTGACCGCGGCGAGGTCGCGGGCCATCGCGGGCGACGTGTCGTGCCGATCCTGCCAGCGCTCCAGCAGGTCGCGCAGCCGGTGGGTCACCTCGGCCGGGTCGAGGCCGCCGGGGGCGGCGGTGCCGGCGGCGTCGAGCGCGGTCGCCAGCCGGTCCAGCTCGGTGAGCACATCGCCGGTGACCGGCTCGCCGCCTCCGGGCAGTTCCACGCCAAGCCGCCCCGCCAGGTCGCGGGCGGTCGGGTGGTCGAAGACGACCGTGGTGGGCAGCCGCAGGCCGGTGTCGGCGGCGACCCGGTCGCGCAGGTCCACCGCCATCAGGGAGTCGAAGCCGAGCTCGGAGAACGCCCGGTCCGGTTCGACCGCGCCCGCGCCGTCGTGTCCGAGGACGGCCGCGACGTGTGCGCGTACGGCCTCGAGCAGCGCGGCGTCGCGGGCCTGGCCGGTCAGGCCGGCGAGGCGTTCGGCGAGCGGGGCCTGGCCGCCGGTGTCGTCGTCGGGCTCATCGCCGAGCGCGGCCCGGGCCTCGGCGATGCCGTCCAACAGCGGTCGGGGCCGGGCCGCCGCGAAGGCGGGGGCGAACCGGGCCCAGTCCACGTCGGCGACGGCGACCACGGTGTCGCCGCCGGTCACCGCGCGCTCGAACTCGATCATCGCGGTACCCGGCTCCATCGGCGGCAGACCGCGCCTGCGCAGCATCTGTACGGTGTCCGCGTCGCCGGCCAGGCCGCCGCCCGCCCACGGGCCCCAGGCGATCGCGGTGGCGACGCGTCCCTGGGCGCGCCGCCGTTCGGCGAGCGCGTCCAGGTACGCGTTGGCCGCGCTGTACGCCGCCTGCTCCCCGCTGCCCCAGAATCCGGAGATGGAGGAGAACAGGACGAACGCGTCCAGTTCGGTGTCACCAAGGAGTTCATCGAGGTTTGCCGCGCCGTCCGCCTTGGCGGACAGCGCCCCGTCGAAGTCCCCGGGGGTCAGGGACTCGACGGGGCCGTGCTGACCGACGCCCGCGGTATGGATGACCGCGCGCAGAGGTGCTTCGGCCGGGATGGTGGCCAGCACCTTGGCCATCGCCGTACGGTCGGCGGCGTCGCACTTGGCGATCGTCACCTTCGCGCCGTGCGTTGCCAATTCATCGGCGAGTTCCGTCGCTCCTGGGGTGTCCAGACCGCGACGGCTGGTGAGCAGTAGATGGCCGGCGCCGTTACGGGCGGCGAGCCTGGCGACCTCGGCGCCGAGCGCGCCGGTGCCGCCGGTGATAAGCACGGTGCCGCGCGGGCGCCAGCGGTCGGCGGCGGGCCGATCGGTGGTCGCTCGGGTGACGCGGCGCACGAGTACGCCGTCGGTCCGAACGGCGAGTTGGTCCTCGTCCCCGGCGCCGGCGAGCACCGCGGCGACCTGGGCGGCCACCGACCCGGTGAGGTCGGCGGGCAGGTCGACCAGGCCGCCCCAGCGGGCCGGGGCCTCCAGCGCGACGGCGCGCCCGAAGCCCCAGAGGGTGGCCTGGTCGGGTGCCGTGGGCGGCTGGTCGCCGGCGCCGACCGCGGCCTGGGTCAGGCACCACAACGGAGCGCCGCTGCCGGCGTCGCCGAGCGCCTGCACCAGGGCCAGGGTGGCCCGCAGCGCGGCCGGACCGTCGCAGCCGAGGGCGAGCGTGGAGAGCACCCCGGTGGCCTCCGCCGCGGCGGTGCCGAGCAGGGCGGCGATCGCGCTCCGGTTGGCGTCCGGCCCGATCGTCACCAGGTCCGGCTCCGCGCCGCGCCCGCGCAGCGCCTCGGCGAGCAGGCTCGCCGGGCGCGGATCGGCGCCGTCGGCCGCGACGACCAGCCAGCGGCCGGTCAGCGTCCGGTCGGCGAGCGTGATGGGCTGCCAGGTCAGCTCGTACCGGCGGCCGGTGGCGGCCGGGGTCGCGGCACGGGCGGTGGGCGGAGTGCTGTCCAGCCAGAAGCGCTGGCGGTCGAAGGCGTACGTGGGCAGGTCGGCCGGGCGGGCGTCGTGGGTGGCGTAGAACGCGGCCCAGTCGACGGGGACTCCCGCGCCGTGCAGGCGACCCAGCGCCGTGACCGCGGTCTCCTCCTCGGGCCGCCCGGAACGCTGGGTGGGGATGGCGACCACGGGCTCGGTCAGGCAGTCCCCCACCATGGCGGCCAGCGTGCGGTCCGGACCCACCTCCAGGAAGACGGCGGCTCCGCCGTCGGCCAGCGCGCGCACGGTGTCGGCGAAGCGCACCGGGCGGCGCACGTGCCGCACCCAGTAGTCCGGGTCGCGGAGGTCGCCGGCCTCGTCGCCGATCACCGGCAGCCGCGGCTGCGCGTACTCGATCTCGCGGGCCACCTCGGCGAAGCGGTCGAGCATCGCGTCGACGTGGCGGGAGTGGAAGGCGTGGCTGACCCGCAGCCGCTTGGTGCGTACGCCCTGGGTCGCGAAGACGGCCGCGAGTTCGGTCGCGGCGTCCTCGTCACCGGAGACGACGACGGCGCGCGGACCGTTGACGGCCGCGATCTCGACGCGTCCCTCGAACCGCTCGACTGCCGCGCGCACGTCGTCCTCGGTGGCGGCGATGGAGAACATCGCCCCGCCGGCGGGCATCTGCTGCATCAGCTCGGCGCGCGCGGCGACCAGCCGGGCCGCGTCGGACAGGTCGAAGACGCCGGCCAGGTGGGCGGCGGTCAGCTCGCCGATCGAGTGCCCGGCCACCAGGTCGGGCCGCACGCCCCAGGACTCCAGCAGGCGGAAGAGGGCGACCTCGATGGCGAACAGGCAGGGCTGGGTGTAGCGGGTCTGGTTGACCGCGTCGTCGTCGAGCACCTCGCGCAGCGGTCGCGGCAGGTGCGGCGCGAAGGCGGCGGCAACCTCGTCGAGGGCGGCGGCGAAGACCGGGTACCGGGCGGCGAGTTCGCGGCCCATGCCCGGGCGCTGCGCACCCTGACCGGTGAAGACCATGGCGAGCCGGCCGCGCACGGGCTCACCGGTGTGCACTTCGGCGGCCGGGGTGCCGCTCGCGAGTGCCTCGAGGCCGGCGATCAGGCCGGACCGGTCGGCGCCGACGACGGTGGCACGGTGCCGGTGGTGCGTACGGGCGGTGGCCAGCGTGACCCCGACGTCGGCCAGGCGTACCGCCGGGTCGTCGGCCAGGTGGGCGGCGAGCCGTCCGGCCTGGGCGGCGAGCACCGACGGCCGGTGCCCGGACAGGACCCAGGCGACCGTGCCGCCGGGCTCGGGCGCCCGGTCTTCCAGTGCCTGGGCCGGTGCCTGTTCGAAGACGATGTGCGCGTTGGTCCCGGAGATGCCGAACGAGGAGACGCCCGCGCGGCGCACCCGCTCCGGCGCCCAGGGGGCGGCCTCGGTGAGCAGTTCGACCGAGCCGGCCGACCAGTCGACCTGGGAGGTCGGCGCGTCGACGTGCAGGGTGGGTGGCAGCGTGCCGTGCCGCATCGCCTCGATCACCTTGATCGCGCCGGCCGCGCCGGCCGCCGCCTGCGCGTGGCCGAGGTTCGACTTGATCGAACCGATCCACGCCGGGTCGGTGCGCTCCTGGCCGTACGTGGCCAGCACCGCCTGCGCCTCGATCGGGTCGCCGAGCCGGGTACCGGTGCCGTGCGCCTCGACCAGATCGACGTCCGCGGCGGCGAGGCCGGCGTCGGCGAGCGCCGCACGGATGACCCGTTGCTGCGCGGCCCCGCTGGGGGCGGTCAGCCCGTTGGAGGCACCGTCCTGGTTGACCGCGCTGCCGCGGACCAGGGCCAGCACCGGGTGGCCCTGGCGGCGGGCGTCGGACAGCCGCTCCACCAGCAGCAGCCCGACACCCTCGGCCATGCCGGTGCCGTCGGCCGCCTCCGCGAACGGCTTGCACCGGCCGTCCGGGGCGAGGCCGCGCTGCTGGCTGAAGGCCAGGAACACGCCGGGCGCGGGCATCACCGTCACGCCGCCGGCCAGCGCGAGATCGCATTCGCCGTTGCGCAGTGCCCGGGCGGCCAGGTGCAGCGCGACCAGGGACGACGAGCAGGCCGTGTCCACGGTGATGGCCGGGCCTTCCAGCCCGAAGACGTACGCGAGGCGACCGGACGCCACCGACGTGGTGCTGCCGGTCATCAGGTGCCCTTCGAGGCCGTCCGAACTGGCACCGGCGCCGTACCCGGAGTTGGTGGCGCCGACGAACACGCCGGTACGGGTGCCACGCAGCGCGGAGGGCGCGATCCGGGCCCGCTCGAAGGCCTCCCAGCCGGTCTCCAGCAGCAGTCGCTGCTGCGGGTCCATGGCCAGCGCCTCACGCGGGGCGATGCCGAACGGCTCGGGGTCGAACCCGGTGGCGTCGTAGACGAAGCCGCCCTCCCGGGTGGAAACCTTTCCGGGTACCGCCGGCTCCGGGTCGTACAGGTGCTCGACGTCCCAGCCACGGTCGAGCGGGAAGCCGGCGATCGCGTCGACCCCACCGGAGACCAGTTCCCACAGGTCCTCAGGGGACGACACCCCACCCGGGTAGCGGCAGGCCATGGCCACCACCGCGATCGGGTCGTCGTCGACCGGGGCCGGCTGGACCGGAGCGGGCGCCACCGCGCCGTTCGCCACCGCGGCGACCGACTCGATCCCGAGCTCGACCGCCAGGTGCGCGGCGAGGTCGGCGACGGTGGGGTGGTCGAAGACCAGCGTGGCCGGCAGCCGCAGCCCGGTCGCCGTGGCCAGCCGGTTGCGCAACTCGACCGCGATCAGCGAGTCGAAGCCGAGGTCGCGGAAGGAACGGGTCGGGTCGAGCCCGTCCGCGCCACCCCGGCCCAGCGCGGCGGCGGCCTGGTCGTGCACGAGGTCCTGGAGGCGGCGGTCGCGTTCGGCCGGGTTCAGCGCGCGCAACCGGTCCGCGAGGCCACCCGACCCGGCGGTGGCGGCGGCGACCCGGCGGGTGGGCCGCACCAGGCCGCGCAGCAGCGGGTGCGCCGGGGCCCCGTCCCGCCCGGAGGTCAGCGCGGCCGGCACCAGCAGGGCGTCGCCGCGGGCCAGGGCGAGGTCGATCAGGGCCATGCCCTCCTCGACCGACAGGCCGCGCATGCCGCCGCGGCGCATCCGGTCCAGGTCGGCCTCCCCGAGGTGCCCGGTCATTCCGCTGCCCTGGGCCCACAGGCCCCAGGCGAGCGAGACGGCCGGCTGGCCGAGCCCGGCGCGGTGGGCGGCGAGCGCGTCCAGGCCGGTGTTGGCGGCGGCGTAGTTGCCCTGCCCGGCGGTGCCGAAGATGCCGGCCGCCGCGGAAAACAGCACGAACGCCGCCAGGTCGGCGCCGGAGGTGAGTTCGTGCAGGTGCCGGGCGGCGGTGAGCTTGGGACCGATGACCTGGCGCAGGCCCTGCTCGTCCTGCGCCTGCAGGATGCCGTCCGCGAGCACGCCGGCGGCGTGGACCACGGCGGTCAGCGGGTGCTCGGCCGGGATCCGGCGCAGCGACTCGGCCAGGGCGGCCCGGTCGGACACGTCACAGGCTTCGACGGTGACCGAGGCGCCGGCCCGGCTCAGGTCGTCGACGAGCCCCGGCGCGGCGGGCGCGTCCAGGCCGCTGCGGCTGAGCAGCAGCACGTGCCGCACGCCGTGCTGGCGTACCAGGTGCCGGGCGGTGTGCGCGCCCACCATGCCGGTACCGCCGGTGATCAGCACCGTCCCGTCCGGGTCGAGCGTGCGCGGCATCACCAGTACGTTCTTGCCGATGTGCCGGGCCTGGCTCAGGTGGCGGAACGCCTCCGGAGCCTGCCGCACGTCCCAGGCGCGCACCGGCAGCGGAGTGATCGCGCCCGACTCGAACAGCTCCAACAGGGTGTACAGGATCTCCTGGAGGCGCTCGGGCCCGGCCTCGATCAGGTCGAAGGCCCGGTACCGCACGCCGTCGTGCCGCCGCGCCACCTCGTCCGGGTCGCGCACGTCGGTCTTGCCCATCTCCACGAAGCGGCCGCCCGGCCGGGTCAGTCGTAGCGACGCGTCGACGAAGTCGCCGGCCAGGGCGTTCAGCACGACGTCCACGCCACCGCCGTCAACACCATCGCCGGCCACGCCGCCGCCGGCGCCGGTGGTGGCCGCGAAGTGCCGCTCAAAGTCCAGGGTGCGCGAGTTTCCGCGGTGTGCCTCGTCGAGACCGAGGTCGGCGAGCACGCCCTGCTTGGCCGGCCCGGCGGTGCCGAACACCGTGGCGCCGTAGTGCCGGGCCAGCTGCACCGCGGCCATGCCCACGCCGCCGGTCGCCGCGTGTACCAGCACCGACTGGCCCTCGGCCAGCCCGCCGAGGTCGAACAGGCCGTAGTAGGCGGTGGTGAAGGCGACCGGCAGGGCGGCGGCCCTGGTGAAGGACCAGCCGCGCGGCATGGGCACGAGCAGCCGGTGATCGGTGACGGCCGACGGGCCGAACGCGCCCGTGAACAGCCCCATCACCCGGTCGCCGGGGGCGATGCCGGTGACCCCGGCGCCGACCTCGGTGACCACGCCGGCGGCCTCGCCGCCCATCCGGGCCTGGCCCGGGTACACCCCGAGGGCGATCATGACGTCGCGGAAGTTCAGGCCCGCCGCGCGAACCGCGACGCGCACCTCGACCTCGCCCAGCGGTTCGGGCGCTTCGCCGAGCGGGTGCAGGGCGAGTCCGGCGATGGTGCCCGCGTTGCCGGTGTCCAGCCGCCAGGCGCCGCCGTGGTCGGGCACCGCCAGCCGGCTCCTGGCGTGCGCCAGCCGGGGGGCGAAGACCGTGTCGTTGCGTACGGCGCACTGCGGCTCGCCGGAGGCCAGGGCGAGGGCGACCGCGCGCTCGTCATCGACGCCATCCCCGGCGTCGACCAGCACGAACCGGTCGGGGTTCTCGGCCTGGGCGCTGCGCACCAGGCCCCAGGCCGGCGCCTGCGCCCAGCCGTCCACCGGCTCGCCCGGTTCCACCGCCACGGCCTCGCGGGTCAGCACGACCAGCGGCACGTTGGCGGGGCCCTCCGCGAGCCAGCCCTGCAGGACCGCGAGCACCCCCTCGGCGACGGCCTCGGCATCGTCGTCGACCGGAAGCAGGACGGCGTCCGGGTCGGTCAGGGTGGGGCGGCCGGACTCGAGCACAGCCACGCGCAGCGGCCGCTCGGCGACCTCCGCCGGCACCGGCGCCCAGTCCAGCTCGTACATCGTGTCCGCGACCGGTACGGCGGACGCCAACCGCGCCGGGGCGGCCCGCAGCGTGAGCGACTCGGCGGTGAGGACCGGCTCGCCCGTCGGGTCGTCGACGGCGACCCGGATCGCGTCGGAACCCAGCCGGGTGAGCCGGACGCGCACGGTCGCCGCACCGGTCGCGTGCAGGCTCACACCCGCCCAGCTGAACGGCAGCCGCAGATCGGTGCTGTCCTGGTCGAACAGGGCGATCGGGTGCAGCGCCGCGTCGAGCAGCGCCGGGTGCAGGAGGTAACCGCCAGGCTCACCGGGCAGCGCCACCTCGGCCAGCAACTCGTCGCCGTGCCGCCAGGCGGCCATGAGGCCGCGGAACAGGGGGCCGTACGCGACGCCGTGTTCGGCCAGCCGCTCGTAGAAGCCGTCCAGGTCGATCGCCACCGCGTCGGCCGGCGGCCAGGCCACCTGGACGTCCGGCGCCTCCCCGGTGGCCCGCACTGAGCCGGTGGCCGGCACGGAACCGGCCAGCCGGCCGGCGGCGTGCTCGGTCCAGGGCGCGCCGGGATCGTCCGCCGGCTGCGAGTGGATGGCGATCGCGCGCTCGCCGTCCTCGGACGGGCCGACGGTGACCCGCAGCGTGGCCGGCCCGCCGGAGAGCGTGAGCGGGGCCTGCAGGGTGAGCTCCCGCAGTTCGGGGCTGCCCACGTGGTCGCCGGCGTGCAGCGCCAGCTCGGCGAAGGCGGTACCCGGGAACAGGACCGTGCCGGCCACCTCGTGCTCGGCGAGCCAACGGTGCGACCGGGTGTCGACCCGGCCGGTGAACAGGTACGTGTCGGGCTGGTCCGGCAGCGTGATGACCGCGCCGAGCAGCGGATGGTGGGTGGGGGTCAGGCCGAGCCCGGCCGGGTCGCCGGCGGCCGAAGAGACCGGCGGCCAGTAGGGCTCGTGCTGGAACGGGTACGTCGGCAGGTCCACGTGCGGATACCGGCCCGGCAACGCCACCGACCAATCAACCGGCACCCCCAACACATGCGCCTGCCCCACCGCGGTCAACATCTGCCGCCAACCACCCTGATCCCGCCGCAACGTACCCACCGCGTGCACCCCATCCCGCTCACCCAAAGCCACCGTCAACACCGGATGAGCAGAACACTCCACAAACACGCCGAACCCCTCACCCACCAACACCTCAACCGCCCGATCCAACAACACCCGCTGCCGCAGATTCCGATACCAATACCCCGCATCCAGCTCCTCACCCGACACCCAACCACCCGTCACCGTCGAGAAGAACCGCACCGTGGCCGGCTGAGGCCGGATCTCGGACAGCACCTCGACAAGTTCGTGTTCCAACACCTCCACCGCCGGACCATGCGAGGCGTAATCCACCGGCAACACCCGCGCCCGAAGCCCCACCCCCTCACACCGCTCCCGAAACTCCACGAGTCCATCCACCGGCCCCGACACCACCGTGGCCGACGGGCCATTCACCGCCGCCACACTCACCCCCGCCGGCAGCAACGGCTCCACCACACCCAACCCCGCCGCCACCGACACCATCCCACCCGAACCCGCCAACCCCAACAACAACCGCGACCGCAACACCACCACCCGCGCACCATCAGACAACGACAACACCCCCGCCACCACCGCCGCCGCAATCTCACCCTGCGAAT
>NZ_BAABJQ010000063.1:0-10478 GCF_039543385.1 Rugosimonospora acidiphila | reverse complement strand
GGTTGTTGTTGGGGTTGGCGGGTTCGGGTGGGATGGTGTCGGTGGCGGCGGGGTTGGGTGTGGTGGAGCCGTTGCTGCCGGCGGGGGTGAGTGTGGCGGCGGTGAATGGCCCGTCGGCCACGGTGGTCTCGGGGCCGGTGGAAGGACTCGAGGAGTTCCGGCAGCGGTGTGAGGGGGTGGCGCGGGCTCGGGTGTTGCCGGTGGATTACGCCTCGCACGGCCCGGCGGTGGAGGTGCTGGAGGACGAGTTGGTGAGGGTGTTGGACGGTATTCGTCCGCAGTCCGCGACGGTGCGGTTCTTTTCGACGGTGACCGGTGGCTGGGTTAGTGGTGAGGAGTTGGATGCCGGGTATTGGTACCGGAACTTGCGGCAGCCGGTGTTGCTGGATCGGGCGGTTGAGGTGTTGTTGGCGGATGGGTTCGGGGTGTTTGTGGAGTGTTCGGCTCATCCGGTGTTGACGGTGGCGATCGGTGAGCGGGATGGTGTCCACGCGACCGGGACTCTGCGGCGGGATCACGGTGATTGGCGGCAGGTGCTGACCGCGGTGGGGCAGGCGCATGTGTGGGGTGTGCCGGTCGACTGGTCGGTGGCGCTTCCTGGCCAGTACCCGCATGTGGATCTGCCGACGTATCCGTTCCAGCATGAGCGGTTCTGGCCGCGGTTGGCGGCCTCGACCGGGGATCCGGCCGGGCTTGGTCTGGCGGCCACGGGGCACCCGCTGCTCGGCGCGGTGATGACCCTGCCGGACCGCACCGTGTTCACCAGTGTCCTGTCCACCAACACGGTGCCCTGGCTGGCCGATCACGTGGTCGCCGGTACTGTCCTGTTCCCCGGCACCGGATTCGCCGAGCTGGTGCTGCACGCCGGGCAGGACGCGGGCTGCCCCTACGTCCGCGAACTGACCCTGCACGCCGCCCTGCCGGTGGCCGACGCACCGATCGCGCTGCGGGTGACCGTCCTCGACGCCGATGAGGCAGGCGACCGGCGCATCGTCATCCACTCCCAGCCCGTGCCGCGTCCGGACGCCGAGTGGACCCACCACGCCAGCGCCGTCGTCTCGTCCGTTCCCGGCGCCACCATGCCTGCGGTCGCCGCCGAGCCACCGCCGGGGGCCACCCCGATCGACCTGACCGGCTTCTACGAGGCATTGGCCGACGGGGGAGTCGAGTACGGGCCGGCCTTCCAGGGAGTGCGGGCCGCCTGGCGCGACGGTGAGGACGTCGTCGCCCAGGTGGTGCTCGCGGACGAGCCGGGCGGCCACCACCTGCACCCGGCCCTGTTCGACGCCGCCCTGCACTCCTGCGGCCTCACCGGGGTGGAGCTGGTCGGTGCCGGTCCGCAACTGCCGTTCAACTTCAGCGGACTGTCGCTGAGCGCCACCGGCGCGACCGAGCTGTGGGTCCGGCTGCGCCCGCTGGGGCCCGGCCGGGTGGCGCTGGCCGCCGCCGACCCGAGTGGTACCCCCGTCGCGGCGGTCGAGGAGCTGACCCTGCGCCCCGCACCGTCCATGGCCGCCGGCGGCTCGACCCTCTACCGGGTCGCCTGGCGTCCGGCCCCCACCACGGCGCAGCCCGCCCGTTGCGAGCTGTACGCCGCCGGCGATCCGTTCGGCCTGGCGGCGGTGACCGTGGACGAGGGCGCCGACACCGCGCTGCTGCCGGTGATCGGCACCGACGCGCACGAAACGGTCCGATCCGTCCTCGCCACGCTGCAGGCCTGGCTCTCCGACCCAAAAACCACCGATCGCCGGCTCGCCGTGGTGACCCGCCACGCGGTCGCCACCGGTGCCGGGGACGAGGCGCCGGATCCCGTCGCAGGCGCCGTCTGGGGCCTGGTACGCAGTGCGCAGAGCGAGCATCCCGGCCGGTTCGTGCTGGCCGATGTGGACGGTCCGGAGTCGATCGACGCCCTGCCTGCCGCGGTGGCCAGCGGGGAGCCCGAGCTGGCCATCCGGGCCGGTGCGGTGCTGGCGCCCAGGTTGGTGCGGCAGGCGCCGGGGGAGGGGCCGGCGCCGTGGTCCGCGTCGGGTCGAGTGTTGATCACAGGTGGTACGGGGCTCTTGGGTGCGTTGGTGGCTCGGCATCTGGTGCGGGTGCACGGGGTGCGGGAGTTGTTGTTGGTGAGCCGGTCGGGGCTGGCGGCCGAGGGTGCCGCGGACTTGGTGGCGGAGCTCGCCGAGGTGGGTGCGCGGGTGGAGGTGGTGGCCTGCGACACCGCGGATCGCCAGGCGCTTCGGGCAGTCCTCGACGCGTACCCGATCGACGCCGTGGTGCACGCCGCCGGCGTGCTCGACGACGGCGTCGTGACGAACCTGACCCCCGACCGGCTGGCCGCCGTCCTGCGGCCGAAGGTGGATGCCGCCAGGCTCCTCGATGAGCTGACCCGCGATCGGCCGCTGACCGCGTTCGTGCTGTTCAGCTCGTTCGCCGGGCTCATGGGCGCCGCCGGGCAGGCGGCCTACGCGGCGGCCAACTCCTACCTCGACACGCTCGCCGCGCGGCGGATGGCCCAGGGTCTGCCCGCCCACTCGATCGCCTGGGGGCTGTGGTCCGAGGCGAGTGCCATGACCGGGCACCTGTCCGGGACCGACCGGGTCAGGATGAGCCGGGCGGGCATGACGCCACTGTCCAATGGGGACGGTCTGGCCGCGCTGGACGCCGCGCTCGTCGCCGGCGAGCCGGTCGTGGCCGCGGTCACCCTGGACCTTCCGGCGCTGCGCCGCGCCGGCGCCGTTCCGGCGCTGCTCACGGACCTCGTGCGGGTTCCGCTGCGCAAGGCTGCGGCCGCGGCTCCCGTCAACGAGCTGGCCACCCTGGACCGCCGGGAACGCGAGACCCGGCTGCTCACGCTGATCCGCGAGCTGGTCGCCGCCATCCTCGGCCACGGCTCGGTCGATCGGGTAGAGCCCGAGCACGCCTTCAAGGAGCTGGGCTTCGACTCGCTCATGGCGGTCGAACTGCGCAACCGGCTGGCCGCGGTGGTCGGCGTACGGCTGCCCGCCACGCTCGTCTTCGACTTCCCGACACCGCAGGCGCTCGCCGCCTACGTGAGCGGCCTGTTCGGCGCGCCCACCGAGGACGCCCCCGAGCGCTCCGTGGCCGCGCGCAGCGACACCGACCCGATCGTCATCGTCGGCATGGCCTGCCGCTACCCGGGCGGGGTTCGCTCACCGGAGGCGCTGTGGAGCCTCGTCGCGGCGGAGACCGACGCGGTCGGCGAGTGGCCGGTGGACCGGGGCTGGGACGTGGACGCCCTCTACGACCCCGACCCGGAGCGCAGCGGCACCTCCTACGCCCGGCAGGGCTGCTTCCTCTACGACGCCACCGAGTTCGACGCGGGCTTCTTCGGCATCTCGCCCCGCGAGGCGCTGGCCATGGACCCGCAGCAGCGGCTGCTGCTGGAGACCTCGTGGGAGGCGGTCGAGCGGGCCGGCATCGACCCGCGGTCGCTGCGCGGCAGCCGCACCGGCGTCTTCGCCGGACTCATGTACTTCGACTACGCGGCGCGACTGTCCAGCCTGCCCGAGGGCGTCGAGGGCTACCTCGGCACGGGCAGCTCCGGCAGCGTCGCCTCCGGCCGCATCTCCTACTCCCTCGGCCTGGAGGGCCCGGCCATCACGGTCGACACGGCCTGCTCCTCGTCGCTGGTCGCGCTGCACCTCGCCGCGCAGTCCCTGCGTCAGGGCGAATGCGACCTGGCCCTGGCCGGCGGCGCCACCGTGCTGTCCACCCCGGCGCTGTTCATCGAGTTCAGCCGCCAGCGCGGCATGGCCGTGGACGGGCGGTGCAAGTCCTTCGCCGCGGCGGCGGACGGCACCGGCTGGGGTGAGGGCGTCGGGGTGCTGCTGCTGGAGCGCCTCTCGGACGCCCGCCGACAGGGCCACCCCGTACTCGCCGTGGTTCGCGGTTCGGCGGTGAACCAGGACGGTGCCAGCAACGGGCTCACCGCCCCGAACGGGCCGTCCCAGCAGCGGGTGATCCAGGCCGCGCTGTCCGCCGCGGGGCTGGCATCCGGCGACGTCGACGCGGTCGAGGGCCACGGCACCGGTACCCGGCTCGGCGACCCCATCGAGGTGCAGGCGCTGCTGGCCACCTACGGCCGGGACCGCGATCCGGACCGCCCGCTCTGGCTCGGATCGATCAAGTCGAACCTGGGGCACACCCAGGCCGCGGCCGGCGTCGCCGGCGTCATCAAGATGGTGATGGCGATGCACGCCGGTACCCTGCCCCGGACGTTGCACGTCGACGCGCCGAGCGACCAGGTGGACTGGGCGTCGGGTGAGGTACGGCTGCTCTGCGCGGCTCGGGAGTGGACGGTGGGCGGCGACCGGCCCCGGCGCGCGGCGGTGTCGTCCTTCGGCATCTCCGGCACCAACGCCCACGTGGTACTCGAGCAGCCCGCCCCGGCGGAGCCCGAGCCCGCCCCCGCCCCGCGCCGACCGGAAGCCCCGGCGTACGCCTGGGGCGTCTCGGCGCAGTCATCGATGGCGCTGCGCGACCAGGCGCGGACCCTCGCCGGCCACGTCGCCGGTGCCGACCTGGACCCGGTCGACGTCGGCTACTCGCTGGCCGTCTCCCGCACGACGTGGCCGCACCGGGCAGTCGTGCATGGGCCCGACCGCGACGCGCTGCTCGCCGGCCTCCGCGCCATCGCCGAGGGCGAGCCCAGCCCGTACGTCGAGGCGGGCCGCAGTTCGTCGGGCCGGCTCGCCATGCTGTTCACCGGGCAGGGCGCGCAGCGGCCGGGCATGGGGCTGGCGCTGGCGGCGCGGTACCCGGCCTACGCCGACGCCTTCGACGCCGCCTGCGGCGAACTGGACAGGTACCTGGACCGCCCGCTGCGCGACGTCATCGCCTCCGAACCGGAACTGCTCGGCCGCACCCGGTACACCCAGCCGGCCCTGTTCGCGACCGAGGTGGCGCTCTTCGCGCTGCTCCGCGGCTGGGGCCTGGCGCCGGACTTCGTCACCGGCCACTCGATCGGCGAGATCGCGGCCGCTCACGTCGCCGGAGTGCTCACCCTGCCGGACGCGGCGGCGCTGGTCGGGGCCAGGGCCACGCTGATGGACGCGCTGCCGCCCGGCGGCGTGATGATCGCCGTGGGGGTATCGGAGAGCGAGGCCCGCGCCGCTATGCCCGACGATGGCAGCGTGTCCGTCGCCGCCGTCAACGGGCCCACCTCGATCGTCCTGTCGGGCGATGAGGGCCCGACCGAGGCGGTCGCCGGAGCGCTCGCCGCCGCCGGGGCCCGCATCCGCCGCCTGACCGTCAGCCACGCGTTCCACTCCGAGCGGATGGCGTCGATGCTGGACGACTTCGGCGACGCGCTCGCGGGCCTGAGCTTCCACTCGCCGCGCATCCCGATGGTGTCCGCGGTGACCGGCCGGTTCGAGCCGGACGCCGTGCGGGATCCGGGCTACTGGGTCAACCAGGTGCGCGCGACTGTGCGGTTCGCCGACGCTGTACGCAGCCTCGACGAGGCCGGGGCGGCCACGTACCTGGAGGTCGGGCCGGACGCGGTGCTGTCGGCGATGGTCCGCGAGACGCTCGGCGCCGACACTCGCGCCGTCGCCGCGCTACGCCGGGACCGGCCCGACGAGGCGGCAACGACCGCGGCCCTGGCGGCGCTGCACGTGCACGGTGCGCCCATCGACTGGCCCGCCTTCTACGCCGACCTCGGCGCCCGGCGGGTCGACCTGCCCACCTACGCCTTCCAGCGGGAGAAGTACTGGCTGGACGCGACGCCGGGCGCGGCGGTACCGGTGTCCCCGGCCGTTGGGCCGGCCGGCCCGGTCGAGGCGGAGGTCGACGACCCCGCGGAGCGGCTGCGGCGTGACCTCGCGACGCTGGACGTGGCTGAGCGGCGCGAACTGGTGCTGCGGCACGTGCTCCTCGCCGCTGCCGCGACGCTCGGGTTCACCCAGGCCGACGCGGTCGAGCCCGACGCGCCCTTCCTCGAGCTGGGCTTCACCTCGCTCGGCGTGATGGAGCTGCGCAACCGGCTGACCACACTGACCGGCGTCCCGCTGCCGGCCGGGCTGATCTGGGACCACCCCACCGCCGCCCACGTCGCCGACCACCTGCTGGAGCACCTGCGGCCACCGGCCGAGGACGACGCGCCGGGCACCCTGTCGCTGCTGTTCGACCAGGCCCGCGCGCAGGGGCGCACCGACGAGTTCAGGGCCGTCCTGCTGGCCAGCGAGGCGCTGCGGCCGGTGCTCGCCGAGGCCCCCGAGCCCGGCCGAGTCAGCGCGCGGCGGCTCGCCGACAGCCCGGACGGCCCGGTCCTGGTGTGCGTCGGCTCGCCCGACGGCGCGGACGAGTTCGCCGATGAGGTGGCCGCCCGCTTCGGTGGTCTGCGCACCGTGCTGGCCGCGCCGCAACCGCGCGACGGCGACGCGCCGGCGGGCAGCCGCGCGGTGGCCGCCGAACTGCTGGCCGCGTCGTTGCGGCCGTTCATCGAGGACCGGCCGGTGGTCGTCGTGGCGCACGGGTCCGGCTGGCTGCCGGCTCAGGAGCTGACCGCGTGGCTGTGCGCGGCCGGCCACGAGGTGGACGGCTTCGTACGCGTCGACCCGGCCGACCCGGAGCGGGAACTCGCCGCGTTGCCGCCCCGGTCCACCGAGCGGGTGCTGTTCGATCTGGCCGCGCAGCTGCGGCTGTTCGGCGGTTCCGGCGACGTGGCGACCGAGGTCCCCAGCGTCACGGTGAGCGCCGGACCGGACGACCCGGCCGGGGCCCAGGCTCTGCACGAGTGGCTCGCCAGCACCGCGGCCGCCCGCTGAGCCGTCCCGGGCCCCACCGGAAGTGCCTCGGCGGGCGGCGCGACCGCCCGCCGAGCGCCCGAGCCAACAAGACCGAGCGTGCGAGACGACGGGGTCGAGCGCGGGAGCCAACGAGACCGAGCGCGAAAGACAGCGAAGTCGAGCGCCCGAGACGACGAAACTCCGGCCGGTTGGACCGGCCGGAGTTTCGTCGTGGGTGGACGGCGCTCGATCAGAGTGGAATGTTGCCGCGGGGCGCGGCGCCGTTGCCGCGTTCAGCGGGTCCGTTGCCGCCTCCAGCGGTTCCGGGCAACGCATTCGGGTGGCGGGCTGCTCGCGACCGCACCGACCGGATGGCCGGTGACTCCCGGCGCAGCACCCCCCGATGTAGCTTGCCGCGTCGCGTCGGAGTTTGGCGAAGGAGTAGGTGCCGCAACGTCGACGAATTTTTCGACTGTGTTGCCGGTGGTACGTTACTCCGCGATTTTCGTCCGCATGGTCCATTGGAAAGGAATGGGTCCGGTTTCGGCCGCTCCGTCGACCTGCTCGAAATGCTCGTACCCGGCTCCGAAATGCAGCTTGATCTTGCTCTCTGCGTGGTCCACCACGAGGCGGCGCGCCTCTTCGGGAAGGCCTTTCGGGCCGCCACGGAGGATGATCTCGCGGCCGGTGTACTGGCGGTGGTTGGAATCTTGGATCATTACACCTCCATCTGGTGCGGGACTCCAGAATGAATGACCCGGTGGCGCGGGTGGCACCCGTAGCGATCCCCTAGAGCGATCTTCACGTTCCCCCTAAGTTCAGCAGGGGTTGACGCCCACACGCGTTGCGCGGCTAGTGTTTCGGTGTGGGCGAGCGAATGGTGCGGCCACTCATCGGCGCCGCGTTCACCGCCTCCAAGGCTTTGGCTTCCGCGCATACCGACAGGAGATCGCGGTGGGCATGCAAATCGACGCTGACGAATCAATAGGCGAATCGGAGTACGGCGACGGGGTGCAATTGCTGGCGCCGGACGGCCGGCGCCGCGACCATCCCGACTACCCGCTTCGGGTCACCGCCGAGCAGTGCCGCGCGCTCTACCGCGACATGGTGCTCACCCGGCGGCTCGACGCCGAAGCTGTGCTGCTGCAACGTCAGGGCGAGCTCGGCATGTGGATTCCCAGTCTCGGCCAGGAGGCGGCGCAGATCGGTTCGGCCCGCGCGGCCCGCCCCGGCGACCACGTCTTCCCTGCGTACCGGGAGCACGGAGTCGCGCTGTGCCGTGGCGTGGAACCGGCCACCCTGATGGGGCTGTTCCGCGGCGTCAACCACGGCGGTTGGGATCCCGCCACCCACGGGTTCCACCTCTACACGATCGTGATCGGCTCGCAGGTGCTGCACGCCACGGGGTACGCGATGGGCCTGCGCAAGCGCGGTACCGAGGGCGCGGTTCTCGCGTACTTCGGGGACGGCGCGGCCAGCCAGGGCGACGTGAACGAGGCCTTCAACTTCGCCGCGGTCTTCGACGCGCCGGTGGTGTTCTTCTGCCAGAACAACCAGTGGGCGATCTCCGAGCCGAACGAGCGGCAGACCCGGGTGCCGATCTATCAGCGCGCGGCGGGCTACGGCTTCCCGTCGGTCCGCGTCGACGGTAACGACGTGCTGGCCTGCCTGGCCGTGACCGCGAGCGCGCTGGAGCGTGCCCGCGGCGGCGGGGGACCGACCCTCGTCGAGGCCGTCACCTACCGGATGGGCCCGCACACCACGGCCGACGACCCGTCGCGCTACCGCCGGCCCGAGGAGGTTGAGCTGTGGGCGCGGCGCGACCCGATCGAGCGCCTGCGCCGGCTGCTGGTCGCGGAGGCGTACGCCGGCGACGACTTCTTCGCCGAGGTGCGGCGCGACGCCGATGAGCTGACGGCCGGGCTTCGGGTCGCCGTACGCGGCATGCCGGACCCGTCGCCGGAGGCGATCTTCGCCCACGCGTACGCGGAACCGCACCCTCTTGTCCAGGAGCACGCGGCCGCCGCCCTGGCCGCGATCGGAGCGGACGCATGACGACCATGACGCTGGTACGGGCGCTCAACGAGGGCCTGCGTGCCGCGCTGGAGCACCCGGACGTACTGATCATGGGGGAGGACGTCGGCCGCCTCGGCGGCGTGTTCCGGGTCACCGACGGCCTGCTCAAGGACTTCGGCGACGAACGGGTCATCGACACCCCGCTGGCCGAGTCGGGGATCGTCGGCACCGCGATCGGCCTGTGCCTGTCCGGCTACCGGCCGATCGTGGAGATCCAGTTCGATGGCTTCATCTTTCCGGCCTGTAACCAGATCATCACCCAGCTGGCCAAGATGCGCGCGCGGTCGCTGGGCGCCGTGACGCTGCCGATGGTCGTGCGGGTGCCGTTCGGCGGCGGGATCGGCGCGGTGGAGCATCACAGCGAGTCGCCCGAGGCATACTTCGCGCACACCCCGGGCCTGCGCGTGGTGGCGTGCAGCAATCCCACCGACGCGTACTGGATGATCCAGCAGGCGGTACGCAGCGACGACCCCGTCATCTTCTTCGAGCCGAAGCGGCGCTACTGGGAGCGGGCCGACGTCGACACCGCCGCGGCGCCGCCACCGCTGCACCAGGCCCGCACGGTGCGCCGGGGTACGGACGGCACGTTGGTCGGCTACGGACCGACCGTGCGGGTGTGCCTGGAGGCGGCCGAGATCGCCGAGCGGGAGGGTCGAGCGCTCGAAGTGATCGACCTGCGCTCACTGTCCCCGCTGGACATCGAGACGGTCCGCGCGTCCGTGTCCCGGACCGGCCGGCTGGCCGTCGTCCACGAGGCGTCCACCTTCCTTGGCCTGGGCGCCGAGATCGCGGCGGCCATCACCGAACGGTGCTTCTACGAGCTGGAGGCGCCGGTACTGCGGGTCGGCGGCTACCACGTGCCGTATCCGCCAGCGCGGCTGGAGGAGTACTTCCTGCCCGACGCCGACCGGGTGCTCGACGCGGTCGACCAGCTGCTCACCTACTGACGTTCGCGAAGAGAGGGACCGATGCCGACGTACCGGCGATTTTCGCTGCCCGATCTCGGCGAGGGGCTCCCCGACGGTGAGATCCTCAGCTGGTTGGTGCGCCCCGGCGACGCGGTCACCGACGGCCAGGTGGTCTGTACGGCCGAGACCGCCAAGGCGGCCGTGGACCTGCCGATTCCCTTCACCGGCGTGGTACACGAGATCCACGTGCCCGAGGGCGCCACGGTGAACGTCGGCACGGTACTGGTCACGGTGGACGTCGAGCCGGCGGGCGCCGAACCGCCGGACACCGGACCCGCTGACGCCGAACCGACCGACACTGGACCCGCCGACACCGGACCCGCCGACACCGGACCCGCCGACACCGAATCGGCCGACGCCGAGGTCCGGCAGCCCGTGCTCGTCGGCTACGGCCCGGGCGGCTCACGGTCGCGCCGCCACGGGCGCTCGACCCGCCCGTCGGTGACCCGCCCAGCAGTGGCCCGCCCGGCGGCGGCCCGCCCGGCAGCGACCCGGCCGACAGTGGCCCGCCCGGCGGCGGCCAGACCGGTAGTGGCCCGGCCGGAGCCACCCGACGCGGCCGAGCCCGTCCGGCCGCTGGCCAAGCCGCCGGTGCGCAAGCTGGCGCGCGACCTCGGGGTGGACCTGACCGTCGTTGTCCCGTCCGGCCCCGGCGGCCGAGTGTCGCGCGACGACCTGCTCGCCGTCG
>NZ_BAABJQ010000062.1:0-10980 GCF_039543385.1 Rugosimonospora acidiphila | reverse complement strand
TCAACCCCTCCTCTGGACGCTGCCTAGACGCCACCAACAACAACACCACCGACGGCACCCCCCTACAGATGTGGGACTGCTGGGGTGCGGACAACCAGCTATGGACGGTGCCGTAGCCATGGACACCCCATGTGGCCACCGATGGAATGAGAGCGGCGACGGCGTCCGGCCGGGATCCGTAGATGGCGTGGCTGCCCCCGACCTCGAGAGGGCGACAGCGTCTGTCGCGAGCCGCGGGTGGCGGGCAGGGGTGTCTCGGGCGAGAGCGTCGCTGCCGGCTCGACATCAAGGACGCCGGTGGCGAATTCCGCCGTGGCATGTTGCCGAGGTAGTCGCATCACCTCTGCGAAGGCACCGGGCTACTGACGCTTCCGGCTACGGGACCAGCGGACCGCTTCATCAATCGCGATCAGCGCGCCACACACAACCTGGCCGACGCCGACGAATGCGAAGAGGGGTCCATCGCCGGGCTCACGCGAAATAAGGAACGCCAGACCGACGGCCACGAGGGCGAGACCCGCGAAGGCTCTTAACATGAACGCTACCCCAACCAGCTTGCCCGATGCTGACGATGAACTTGCAGAGCCGCCGACGACAGAAATCACAGCGCTCACACGAGCGCCGACCGTGAGCAGAGAAAACGTCAGGTTCTCGATCGTTAGCAGGCAACAAATGCCACTGGGGCCCTTGTGCGTATCGGCCGCGAACACCCCTAGGCTTGGGGCTATGGCGAGCAGATCCCCGATCATTCCGACCGCAAGCACTTCGCTGCGCGGATTCGTCAGGCCGCACTACCTCCCCGGTCCGCTCAAGGCAAGACGCCGACCGCGGCCACACGACTGCCTCGATAACCGCTAGCGACCGTACGATTCCCGCCAGACACGCGCCGCGGCGACTCTAACAACAATCCGGTAGCCCGCGCCGTAAATTATTTGTCAGTGATCGATGGTTGAGGTCCACGATGGTCGGACTCACCGAGCATGCGAGCACAGCCGCGACCGGGTGCAATCGAAGGCCACCGCGTCCAGCTCCGACGCCGACCACAACGACTCCCGCGCTCGCCGGATCCGCCGGCCTCGTCACTAGCCGGCGCTCCGCCCAGTTCCATCGCCTGGTACGCCTGGTCGCCCAGCGCGGCGGGGATGCGATCGCCGATGGGCGCCCCGGCCGGCAATGGGCACTGGACCTGTCGGATCGGGTACTGCTGGACGATCCATGTCCGACACTGCGCGAACTGCGGTGCTCGGCTCCCGCCGCCGGCATCAACCCCGCGCTGCTACCTCCACCGGACCGACAGTGGGCCAACTCCTCGGAACGTGACACAACGGCGTGCGCGAATTAATTGAGGTGAGTGAATACGCAGGGCGTGTAGGGGGATGCCAGAATGCGTCCTGGGGTCCACTCACGTCGATGTAGAGGTGTTCTGCCCGCCCGCTGTGTCCGGCGTAAGGGATCCGCCGTACCGGTACGGCCGCGCCGGTGCGGATGCGCCGGTGCGGATGCGCCGGTGCGGATGCGCCGGTGCGGATGCGCCGGTGCGGATGCGCCGGTGCGGATGCGCCGGTGCGGATGCGCCGGTGCGGATGCGCCGGTGCGGATGCGAGGGGCCTCCGGTCGCCGCCATGCCGGAGGCGAAGCTGTCAAGAAGGGGAATGCCGATGAGATCACCCACCCGTTCGGCCTCCGACCGCTCCCGTTGCCGACGACGGCTGACCGCGCTGGCCGCGGCCGGTGCGCTGGCTGCGGTCGGCCTGGTGACGTTGGCGGCTGCTCCGGCCGCCGCAGTCCCGCCCGGCACCACGACGGCGTACGTGACCAACTTCGCTGGGGGCGCCGTCTCGGTGGTCGACACCGCCACCGGCACGGTGACGGCCTCCGTCCCGGTCGGCGGCTTCACCCAGGACGTGGCGGTCAACGCGGCGGGCACCGCCGTATACGCCGCGACCACCATTCCGAACACCGTCGCCGTCATCGACACCGCTACCGCGGCGGTCAACGCGACGATCCCGCTCGACGGCATCCCCGTCGGCATCGCGCTGAACGCCGCCGGCACGGCCGCCTACGTCGCCAACTCGGGGGGTCACAACGTCACGTTCACCGACACGGCCACCGACACGGTGACCGCCACCGTCCCGGTGGCCGGGATCCTCGAGGGCATCGCCCTGAACCCGGCCGGGACCACCGCCTACGTCACGGCGTTCAGTCCCAACGCCCTGAGCGTGGTCGACATCGCCACCGCCACGGTCACCGCCACCGTGCCGATGCCCAGCGTCCCGTTCGGCGTGGTCACCGACCCAGCGGGCAGCGCGGTCTACGTCGCGACCGGCGCCGGCGGAACCGTGGCCAAGATCGACACCGCCACCAACACCGTCACCGCCTCCATCCCCGTGCCGACCAGCATCAGCCTGGCGATCACCCCCGACGGCACCACGCTCTACGCGACCTCCGCCGTCGCGGGCGGCGTGTCGGTCATCGACACCGCCACCGGCACCGTTACCGCCTTTATCGGCTCCCTCGGAAGTCCCTCCGACGTACAGGTCAACTCCACCGGGACCACCGCCTACGTCGTCGACCAGGTCGATCCGAGCGGTTCCGCGCCCGGCAACATCTACGCTGTCAACACGACCACCAACGCCGTCACCACCGCCGCAACCGGCGTGACCGGCGCCCGCTACCTCACCCTGCACACCATCCCCGCCCCCGCCGTCGCGGCCGTGGCCCCGGCCACCGGCCCGACAGGCGGCGGGACCGTGGTCACGATCACCGGCACGGACCTGAACGGCACCACCGCGGTCACCTTCGGCGGCACCCCCGCGACCACCGTGTCCTGCACCGCGACGGCCTGCACCGCCACCGCCCCCGCCCACGCCGCGGGGACCGTGGACGTCCAGGTCACCACCCCCGGCGGTACCAGCGCCACCAGCAGCGCGGACCAGTACACCTACGTGATCCCGCCCGCCGACATCGACGTACACCTCACCGCGCAGCCGCACCTCGGCATCCTGGTCCCCTACCTGAACTACACCCTCACGGCCCACAACAACGGGCCCGGCACGGTCACTTCCGCCACCCTCACCGCCACCCTGCCGACCGGCGCCACCGCCACCAACCTGTCCGCGGGGTGCACCACCACAACGACCAAGGTGACCTGCACCTACGGACCCCTCGCCAACGGCGCCAGCACCGACAAGACATTCCGCGTCCCGCTGAGCCTCTTCTCGCTGGGAAACGTGACGGTCACTGGTGTGCGCACCACCTCCGCCCCCGCCGACCCCAACTTCGGCAATGACAGCTCGCGTAAGACCTGCACCGTCATCTCCATCGTCCTGGTCACCTGCCCCTGACGGCGAGGAAGGCGCGGCGGCCGCGACGCCTCCCGGCCACGGCCGCCGCCCGCCCGGGTCCGCTGGAGTCGAGTACCAAGCCGAGCGGCCGGGCCGTCCTTCACGAAGCCGACACCGCCGACAAGGCCGAGGTCTACAAGCAGCTCGGCCTACGACTGTCCTACCGCCCAGACGCAGAAACGGTGCACGCCCAAGCTGATCATGAAGCGGATCCGTGGGGGTTAACGTGTCCGAGCAACACGAACCAAGACCCAACTGGGTCCGACGCTGTCGGCGTCGATCCCGCTGCTATAGCGGCTGATCGTTTTGGCGGGCGTTCCACTCTCGACGCCATTATGGTGGAGGCGGTTTCGTGGGGCGCCGCCATCTTGGCGTCTATGGTGTGTCGTCCAGGGTGGGGTGGCGGGCCTTTCTCAGTCGTGACGAGCCACTTTGTCGAGCGCGATGCGTCGACGACGGACCTTGGCCAGGAAGCCGCGGTGCTTTGACGGTCGCGCACGTCGCCACCGCTGACCCGCTGGGCGGCGACCCACCGAGTGCCGCGTCAGCGCAAACTCCGCGACCACTCAGACAGCGGCGGGCCGCGGTTCGCCGCCGACCGCCCCGAGTCGACGCCCGGAGTCGCAATTTCTCCATGCCACCCCAGGTCCCACCATCCGGACGGGGTACACGAAGGTGTGTCACCGGATGGCGCACCGGCGCGTCGTACGAGGTGAGGGATTACCGACGAAGGGATGCGTGTGGACGAGCGCGAGGGGATGCGGGAGGTCTACGCAGCGTCGGCGAGCCGGCTGATGGCGCAGGTGTACGCGATGACGGGCGACTTCCTGGAGGCCCAAGACGTCGTGCAGGAGGCGTTCGCCCGCGCGCTGGCCGCGCCGGGGTGGCTGCGCCGCGTCGACAACCCCGAGGCGTGGCTGCGTACCGTGGCGTTGAACCTGGCGCGGTCCCGCCATCGCCGGCGCCTGGTGTTCGACCGGCTCGCGCGCACCGGCCTGCTGCACCCGGCCGGTGCCCACGAACCATCCCTGTCGCCTGATCACGTCGCGCTGGTGCGCGCGCTGCAGCGGCTGCCGGTCGCGATCCGCAAGGCGCTGGTGCTGCACCACATCGCCGACCTGCCGGTCAAGGAGGTCGCCGAGATCGAGGGCTGCTCCGTCGATGCCATCAAGACTCGGCTGGCGCGAGGCCGGCGCGCCCTCGCCGTCGCCCTCGACGACGAACTGCCGCCGGACCCGCCCGAGAGGGTCGTCCTGGCCTCGAACAAGGGGATCATCTGTGCCTGATTTCGATTTTTCCGGACTGCGCTCGACCAGCCAGGCCGCGTTCAAGACAGATTTCGTCGACGTCGCCCACCGTTCCCTGCGCCGGCGCCGGCGCCGGCAGCTGCGGCTGGCCGGCACCGCCCTCGCGGTCGCCGCGGTCGCGACCGGAGTCGGGGTGAAGGGCGTCGCGGGACAGTCGTCGGAAGGCCTGGCCGGGGGGATGCCCGGGGTGAAATCCATTGTCACTCCGCCCTTCATCCCGCCGGGGCAGCCCTCGCATTCACCGGCCGGAGGCAGCGGGCACGACATCAGGATGGGCGCCGTACAGGCGGGCGATCTGAACCACCTGTACGTGAACTACAACGACTGCCGTAAGGCGGACTGCACCGTGATGTTCGCCGCGACCGCAGACGCGGGAACGGATTGGACCAGGTCGCCGCTTCCGGTGCCACACGATGCGCTGGTCGAATTGTTCGTCGTGGCTCCACGGACCGTGCTCGCGTGGTACCAGACGTCTGGTGCCCAAGCTACTCAGCGCTGGCTGAGCACGAGCGATGGTGGGCAGAATTGGCGGCAGGGCAACGTTTCCACCGTCGCGGCCCTTCCCGCCAGCTGGCAGATTCTGGGGCAGGATTTCGAGGGTGCGAGCGGCGTAGCCGTGCTCGCTGCCAATCCGGTCACCGGCGACCTCGCGCAGCTCGCACCGCGCCAACTGCCAGGGGGCCGGGCCCTGGGCGGGTTGCCGGCCTCGGCCGGGCTGTGGCTGACCGGCGCGTCGCTCGCCTCCAGCGATCCGCGGAGCACCGACGGGGCGGTGACATTCACCGGCAGCGTCATAGAGGTGAGCCACGATGGTGGCCGAGCCTGGCAGCAGTACACCCTGCCGGAGACCATCAGCGGGGGCGACCAGGACCCGGGGGCCGTGATCGCCACCGCCGACGGGCACACCGCGTACGCGGTCGGGCAGGCCCACGGGATGTTGCAGATCTACCGCACTGCCGACGGGGGGAAGACCTGGCAGCGCGCGGCCGGCCAGGTACGCATCGGGTCGGACCCGCGTCGCCTCTACGCAGCCCTGCGGCCGGACGGGACGCTGACGATTCAGGTCGGCGACCAGGCGGCGGACCATCCGCGCATGTACCAGAGCACCGACCAGGGCCGGACGCTGAAAGCAGTAACGGTCGGGCCAGGCGCCGCGGCGGTCGCGGTACCCGGCGGCTACGCGCAGTCGGGCTGGCCCAACCAGAGCGGCAGCTGGCTGTCCGGTAACGGTACCGACTGGACCTATGCCGCACCGCCAGCCTGACGGCTGACCGCATACCAGCATCGCAGGGGCCACCACCCGGGGCCGCGGCCCGTCCCGCGCCAGCTGCCTGGGTTGAAGCGTCAACCGATCCTCACGGGGAGAAAAGTCATGGCGACGTGCAATGCCGCGCGCTCACGATACATCGATTTGTCCTATTTTTGTCAGTCCAGCTGCCGTCGCCACGGTTCTCGCCGTCGCGGGGATCGGCTACCGGACTTGGCTGATCGTCGCGCAGGTGCCGCCCACCGACAGCGACGAGGCGACCATGGGGCTTGCCGCGCTTCACGTCATACAGGGCCGCGATGTCCCCATTTACATGTATGGCCAGCACTACATGGGCGTTCTTGAGGCATACCTCGCGGTACCGTTCGTGGCGCTGCTCGGCACGACCACCCTCGCGCTGCGGATACCCGAGCTGCTGCTCTACGCCGCCTTCCTGCCGCTGATGTACCGGCTGGTCACCCGCCTGTATTCACCCTGGTTCGCCACGTTCAGCGTCGGGCTGCTGGCCATCGGCTCCGACCGCGTCCTGAAGGATCAGCTGATCGCCCACGGGCGCACGGCGGAAATCAAGCCTGTCGCCGCGGCGCTCCTGCTGATCGCGATCAGCCTCGCCTCCGAGCGTTCCCGGCGGCGAACGCTGGCCTGCCTCGGCTGGGGGCTGATAGCCGGCCTGATGCTGTGGGTGGATTGGCTGATCGTGCCGTACCTCGCGACGGCCCTGACCGTCCTGCTCATCCGTGACCGCACCGGCCGAGCACGCCTGGGCAGAGACTGGCTCTGGCTGGCCGCCGGGCTACTGGCCGGCGCGGTACCACTGATCGCCTACAACGTCACCGCCGCACCGGGCGAGGGCTCTCTGACGGTGTTCTGGCACCTCAATCAGGGTCCGTCCACATCGCTGGCTGCCCGGCTGTTCGGCGGAGTGATGCTCGGCGTGCCGCTGTCCACGGGTGTCTGCCACCCAAGCCACTGCACGGCCGCGGAACGCCTGTGGGGCCCCGCGTTCCTGCTCCTTCTGGTCCTGGCCGGCAGCCAGGCGCTGATCGCGGTGCGCCGTCATCGCGTTCCGACGCGCCAGTGGGGCCGGCTCGCGCTGGTCACCGCCGCCCTGTTCAGCGTGGCAGCGTACTCTCGCGGATCGGCCGCGGCGATCAGCCCGATCGAAAGTGCCCGGTACCTGTCCTGCGTGCTGGTGTCCCTCCCCGCGGCGCTCTGGCCGCTATGGGCGGCCGCTCGCCAACTCGTGGCTACTCGCCGCTCCGGGTCGCCGAGCGGCGCCGGCCCGCGCGGGCTGACCGGCACGGTGTTGGCTCTGCTCCCACTCGTGGCGTTCGCGGCGCTCAGCCTTGACGCCGCCGGTGCGCTGGTTACCAGGAAGGATGCCATCGCAGCCGCGGCCACTCGTCAGGCTGCGCTGATCCGATCGCTGGAGGCCACCGGAGCGCCCCACCTGTATGCCGACTACTGGACCTGCAATCGGCTGGCCTACGCCACCCGTGAGCGCATCGCCTGCGCGGTGCTGGAGCCGACCATGGAATCCGGCCAGGACAAGTACCCGCCGCTGGCCGCAATCGTGCACGCCGACCCGCACCCGGTCTACGCGTTCCCGGCTCGATCCGTGACCGACAACGCGTTCGTCGACTATCTGCGCGGCAACGGCATCCAGTACGCGGTCAGCGACGTCGCCGGTTACCACGTGTACCGAGTGCCGGCCGGCGCCGGGGTGCCCCTACGTCGATCGCGCAGCATGCTCGTCCGCCGGCCGTAGCGAAGCCTTAGCTGGACATCCGACAGGCGCCCGGCCCAGCGTTCGGCATCGGCGCCCAACAGGTCCGACAAGTCAACGATCCGGTTGCTCAACTCGAGCATCGGCACGCCGAACAACGAGAACGCTCCGAGCGGATCGAGCCGGATCTGCACACCGAACTGCTGGCCGTGATGCACGGTCCAGGTCGGCCGGTCAGGTATCCCGGAGACGAACGACCCCGCCGGGGTCTCCAGCTGGGGCACCGCATCGGATATCTCATTCCGATAGCCCAGATAGGCCCGAACGCCGCCGCGTACAGCCGCACCGGGCGTGCCATCGGCCCACTCACGCCGCCCGTTTGTGCCGCCACTCGCACGCCTGCCTGTGTGGCCACCCCGCTAGCCATACGTCCGTGACGGACGTATGCTCGGTGCATGGAAAACGATCAGGCGCCGGCCCCGTTGACACCGGCGGTGTTCCACATCCTGTTCGCGCTGGCCAGCGGAGATAAACACGGGTACGAGATCGCCAAGCAGGTCGCCGAGGACAGCCAGGGGCGAGTGCGTATGGGCACCGGGACGCTGTACGGGTCGATCAAGCGGATGCTGGCCGACGCGCTGATCGAGGAGACCGAGCAGCGGCCGGCGCCCGATGTCGACGACGAACGCCGCCGCTACTACCAGCTGACCGAGCAGGGGCACCGCGCCCTCCGTGGGGAACTGGCGCGGTACGCCCAGGTGGTCGCTGTTGCCCGCGACCGAGACCTGCTGGCATCGGCATGAACTGTCACGGCGGGAGGCGCCGCCGACGGGCGCAACGGGTGTACCGGCTGCTGGTGCGGCTGTACCCGGCAGCGCACCGGCGCGCGTTCGGCGAGCAGATGGTGCAGACGTTCGGCGACCACTACCGCGACGCGGTCGAGGTCGGCGGCGGTAGCCGGCTGAGGTTCTGGGTGGCGGTGCTCGCCGACGCGGGTACCAGCCTGCGCACCGAGCACGCCGCCGAACTCGGGGCGCTGTGGCGTCGTGGCCGGCGTCAAGCCGCGACGCGACGGCTCCGCCGTGGCCGCCTGACCCGGTGCGAGGGGCACCGCCGGGTCGCGACTCTCCGCCGCTGGGCACCCGGGTCGCGCGCCGTCCCTGGTGGGATGACCCGGCGTAGACGGGTACGGCTGCGGCTGCGCTACCGCCCGTCGGCCGGCCGCCCGGTACGGGTGGTGTTCCGCTCACACCATCGCCAGCTGGTGTACCGGGGCCGGATCGCCGTCCTGGCCGGGACAGTGGTGCTGATCGCGGCCGCGCTGGGTGCGGGTACGGCCACCGGGCACCTCGGCACGTCAGTACTCGTGACCGGTCTGCTCCTGGCGGCCTGGCTTGGACACGGGATGCGACTGGACCGGCGGATACCGGCCGGGCCGCGCGGGGACGGATCCGCACCGCCGGGTGGTGCCGGCGTACGCGAGCCACGCCGTCCCCTGCCGCTGAGCCCGGCCGGGTCGGCCGCGTGGCCCATGCCCGATCAGGACCCGCCCGGGCAGGCCACCGCCCTGATCTGAAACGACCGGGCCGTCAGCCAAGTGTCGGCGTGGGCGGGCACACCGCGGGGCACCAGAAGTCCCGACGTTGGGAGCTGACGGCGTTTCCGGGCGGTGCGGTGGGTCAGAGGCGAATCACCGTAGGCTGGCGTGGTGAATACACCGAGCCCCCGCCATGACTGAATCCCGGGTCGCCTGCGAGTCCGCGTCTACAGATGACGGATCGAAAGCCCGGCGTTGGTTGCTGCTGGTGCACCGGGTCCTGCCCGAACCGGCCCGGCTGCTGCGCACCAGTGTGTGGCGGCGGGTCAAGGGGCCGGCAGCGATCTATCCGCAGAACTCCACGGCCGGGCTGCCCGACGCAACAGCCGCCGAGCGCACCCTCCGCACGCCGCGCAAGGAGATCACGGAAACGGGTGGCACCGCCTATCTACTCAGCACTGACGCACTGCCCGTCGAGGCCAACCGGCGAAGGGCGTCCAATGCGGCCCGGGACGACTCCCTCAGGAAAAGCAGCCCGGGCCGCCTGAGCATCCTCGGGCTCACGAACGGACCCGGCCGGCTGCGACGATGGCTGGGGACGGTCGCGGCAGGGGTCGTCATGCTCACGACGAGCGCCTGCGGTTCGCCCGCCGGCACACCACTGCCAACCGTGGCGCCGGCCCGGCCGGTAGCGTCCACCACGCCGCCGCCCGCCGATCGAATCCCCGAGCACGTCGTCGTGGTGGTCTTCGAAAACAAGGGGATCGGGCAGATCATCGGTACGGGGAAGGCACCGGCTTTCGATGCCGTAGCCCGGCAGGGCGTGCTCTACGCCCACTCGTACGCGATCACCCACCCGAGCCAACCGAACTACCTCGCCCTGTTTTCCGGCAGCACGCAAGGGGTAACCGACGACTCCTGCCCTCACACCTTCACCACGATGAACCTCGCCCGACAACTGCTCGACGCCGGCCGGACCTTCACCGGGTACGCCGAGGCCTTACCGCACAGCGGCTTCCTCGGGTGCGGCGAAGGCAGGTACGCGCGCAAGCACGCGCCGTGGACCGATTTCGCAGATTTGCCCGCGACGGTGAGCCAGCCATACACGGCGTTCCCATCCGACTTCAACCAGCTCCCATCCGTGGCGTTCGTCGCACCTGACCTGTGCGACGACATGCACGACTGCTCGATCGCGACCGGAAACCGCTGGTTCGCCGACCATCTGAGCGGATACGCGACCTGGGCGCAGACCCATCACAGCCTGCTGATCGTCACATTTGACGAGGACGACTCCGTCGGGGCGAACATCATCCCGACGATCATCGCGGGACAGGGTGTCGCCCCGGCCCGGGCAAGCGACCGGATCGACCATTACACGCTGCTGCGCACCATCGAGGCGTGCTTCGGTCTTGTTCCACTCGGCGTCGCCGCCGCACGGGCACCACTGGCATCGATCTGCCGCTAAACAGCCGCACGGACGGCCGGTGCGCCGCCTGGGCAGACGCAGCGTGGGACGAGCGCCGGCCTGAGCGCTACGCCGACCACGGCGCAGCGTCCGCTGTGGTGCGGGTCGTGGCCAAGCCGGCCGGTGTGAATAGCTTCGACCGGGAGTTGCGAGACGGCGTCTGCACTCGCACCCACACGTCAACACTACGCGTTGTAGGGTATCGGTGTGCAGCACTTCATTGTCACCTTCGGGTACCTCGCGGTATTCATCCTGATGCTCGCCGAGTCGGCGTGTATCCCGATCCCGTCCGAGGTAACCATGCTGTTCGCTGGAGCCCTGGCGGCCGGTGCGA
>NZ_BAABJQ010000061.1:0-14186 GCF_039543385.1 Rugosimonospora acidiphila | reverse complement strand
GTGCGCGCGGGAGCCTGACGCCCCGCGCCCGGGGCGCCGCGCCGGTGCTGCCCAGCACCGTCAGAGACCGCCGGGGGCATGCCGATCAAGCGCGGCGGGCGGCCCGGAGTTCGGGCCGCCCGCCGGAGCGCTCGGAAGGTGACTCAGCCGCCGTTGGTCACCGGATGCGCCGGCGCGGCCAGCGGCTTCATCGCGACGGTACCGGTCAGGTTGTCCACTCCGGACAGCCAGGCGCGGCCCATGGCCTGCCGGGCCCGCAGCGCCGGGTGGGTGGCGCCGAAGTTCTCGGTGTCGCCCAGGCCGTAGGCGAACATCGAGTACGTCAGGATCGGGTGGCCGTCGGCGTCGAAGATGATGCCGGCCTCGTTGCGCCCGTCGTCGAGCCAGCCCGCCTTGGTGGCGACCCGGGCCCGCTCGTCGGAGGACATGTTCAGCCGGATGCCGTCGGTGAACGCGATCTGCGAGCGGATCAGCGAGAACAGGAAGTCGGTCGAGGTCGCCGACAGCAGCGTGCCCTTCACCAGGCCCTGCAGCAGGTCATGCATCTCGCGGGCGGTGGTGAGCCCGAGGTACATCCGGTTCGGGTTGCCCTCCACCGGCTGGACCTGGGTGTTCGGGAAGCCCTTGGCCTGCAGGATCTCGTTGATCTCCAACCCGTCGCAGACCAGGCCGCACAGCCGCACAGCGATGTCGTCGGAGACGGTGAGCATCGCCGCCATCACGTGGCCCAGCGTGATCGAGCTGGGGTACGCCTGGTCGAGGCAGAAGATGCCGTCGCTGATCGGCTGGATGATCTCGTCGGTCACGTCCACCCGCTGGTCGAGCGTGAGCTCGCCACGATCGATCTTGTCCAGTACGGCGGTGGCCACCGCGATCTTGTTGACGCTGTACGCCTCGACGACCTCGTCCGGCCGGTCCTGCACCGCCGTCAGCAGCGTGCCGTCGGTGTTGGCGACGCTGATCACCGCGTCCCAGGTGCCGCCCGCCTGCTTGGCGAGCGGCCGGTACACGGCGGCGGCGTAGCTGCTCAGTTGCGCGGGCGTCAGGGCGGCCGGTACCGGCGGCGGGCCGGGCTGCGCGGCCGGCGTCGCGGCGTTGGCGGCCCTGCCGGTGGCCAGCACCGCGCCGGCCGCGACGGTGGTACCCAGGCCGAGCGCCGCCCTGCGATTGAGTCGTCGAGCTGTCATCCGTTCAGTCACTCCCAGTGAAAGTCGACCGGACGCGACGGAAGTCGCGGTGATTCGCCGCCATTGGTACTGAAGTGGGCGGCACACGCGATTCCCCCGCTTACGAGCGAACTGAACGATTTCATGAATGTTCATCGGCGGCCAGCGGTTGCCGGGTGAGACATACTTCACCCGCACTGCGCACCGCGGCTAATCCGGCGTACCCGTGCAGAAAGGCGCGCACCCCGGAGTCGGCGAGCCGGTGAATCTCGGCCTCGGGCAGCGGCAGGGCGCCATGGTAGGTCCGGGCGGTCACCTCGGCGGCCGTCAGGACGGCGAAGTGGACGGCGGCGCGCTCGGGGTCGTCGAGACGCAGCAGCCCCCGCTCGCCGAGGCGGCCCAGTAGCCGCGCGAGTTCGGCGCGCACGCGTCGCGGGCCGCTCTCCTGCCAGGCGTCCAGCGCGGCCTGGGGAACGTGTCCGGCCTCCGCGTTGATCTGGCGGACGAGCGCGAAGTGCGCCCGGAACTCGGGCATCGGCGTGGCCCACACCCGCCCGAACTCGATGAGGTCGGCCTCGACGTCGACGACCTTGGTCAGGTACCGCTGCAGCAGCGTGATCTGGGCCTGTGCCACGCGCCGCGCGCTGTCCTGGATGACCTCTCCGAACAGCGTGGCCTTGTCGTGGAACTGGTTGTAGATGGTGCGCGTGGACACCGCCGCCTCCCGAGCGATGGCGTCGACGCTGGCCCGCGTGTACCCGTCCCGGGCGAAGACGGCCAGGGCGCCGTCCAGGATCGCCCGGCGCTTGTCGGGCCGGCCGCCCTCGCCCGGCCGGTCCGCCCGCCCTACTGGCTCTTCCATGATCATCACCAACTACAACGCTCGTTGCACTTTCTACACCGACCGTTGTAGCTTAGCCGCGTGCTCGCCTCTCGAGGCCCGTCGAGGGGCGAGCGCGGGCGCATCGTCACTCAGCACGCAGGGAGTTCCCGATGATTCGGATAGCCATCGTGGTGGGAAGCACGCGGCCGGGGCGGCGGGGTGAGGCCGTCGCCCGGTGGGTCCAGCGGGTCGCCGCCGAGCACGCCGCCGGTCTGGACGCGGCGTTCACCGTGGTCGACATCGCCGAGTTCGACCTGCCGCTGCTCGACGAGCCGGTGCCCGCGATGTTCGGCCAATACCGCAACCCGCACACGAAGAAGTGGTCGGGAGAGATCGGCCGCTACGACGGGTTCGTCTTCGTCACCCCGGAGTACAACCACTCGGCCCCGGCGGCCCTGAAGAACGCGATCGACTACCTGTTCGCGGAGTGGAACGACAAGGCGGCCGGGTTCGTCAGCTACGGCGTGGGTGGCGGCGCCCGGGCCGTGGAGAGCCTGCGCCTGGCGCTAGCCGAGGTGAAGGTGGCCGGCGTGCGTACGCAGGTCGAGCTGTCGCTGTCCAACGACTTCGTCGCCCAGGAGGCCCAGCCGGACGCCTGTGCGCCCGGGGAGCGTCAGGGGCAGTTGCTGGCGAGGCTGCTGGGGGAGGTCTCTGCCTGGTCCCGCGCCCTGCGGGCGGTGCGCGTACCGGATCCGGCCGCCACCGACCGGGACGCCGCCCTGGCCGCCAGGTGAGCGGCCGGGTGGCGGTGCGCCGGCGGTGAGCCGAGGCGCACCGCCACCCGGGTGTGGCGGGTTACAGGTTCGCGAGCCAGCGATGCCCCGGGTGCGCGCGGGCGAGGAGTTCGGCCAGCGTCGTGCGCCCCGCCAGGGTCAGGTGCGGGACGACCGCGTCGAAGTCCGCCTGATCCTTGGGGCGGGCGTGCCGGGCCTTGAACAGCAGGACCAGTTCGGGCGCCAGGTACGGGATCCCGTCGGCGGTGTGATGAATGATCTCGCGATAGGGAAGCCGGATCGTCGGGTCGTGCCGGCAGATCCAGGTCTCGCCGTCGTGGGGTTCGCGGAACACATCGAGCAGGTAGTCGCCGGTGGCCGGATCGCGTAGCCAGGTCTGGTGCGTGGCGGCCAGCACCTCCGGGGTGGCGTTCTCCCAGATCTGGCCGCTGCCCACCGCGTCGAAGACGTAGCCGGGGAATCGGTCGCGGACCTCGGGGAAGCGCGCGGCGGGGATCGCGATCTCGATGTCCCCGTGCTCGCGCGTCTGCCCGCCCCGGAACAGGTCCAGCGCCCAGCCCGCGGCCACGCACCAGGGCGCGGCGACCCCGGCCAGGCGCTGTGCGACCTCCATCGGGGTCCAGCAGGAGGACCACCGGGCGGGGAGGGCATCGAGCTCGGCGGGTGACAGTTCGATGCCGCCGGTCGGCAGTTCTTCGCTCACCTGCCCGGGCGTCACGCCCTGAACCGGCGATCCATCGATCGCTCAAACGTCTCGAACGAGGCTCGCACCGCGCCGGCCGGGCGTTCGCACACCCACGCGGTCCAGGTCACCAGCAGGCCGGCGGCGAGGCCGCCGAGCGTCACGATCGCGTCCTCGTCCCCGCCGTGGACCGGGGGGTTGCCGGCGAGCGCCGTGAAGATCCCGCCGACGGACAGCAGCACGCACAGCAGCACCGCGATGATCGCCGATGCCGGATAGGCCAGCGCCGACATGACCGTTTGCACGGTGTGGCGCCGCGTCGCGGTCAGGGCCACCACCGCGGCCGTGAGCAGCACGCCGAGGAGGATCGGGATCGGTCGGGCCCCGGGAGGCTCAACCCGCGACCAGGCGATCAACGCACCGCACCCGGCGGTGAGTCCCGCGACGATCAGCACGGTACGGGGCGAGGCGGTGCGCACCGCGACGACGCCCACGATCGCCGCGAGGAGCAGCACGGCGGCCACCGCCGCGGCCATGGGGTCCAGCGCCGCCTCGGAGTCGGTGGGCGATTGGATCTCGGCCGCCAGCGGAACCAGGGCGGCGGCGATCACCGCCCCCGGTCGGGCCGCGCCGCGACCGGTGCGGGCGGTGACCGCGAAGGCCGTGACGGCGACCGCGGTCGCGACCATCACCGGCCCGGTCGCCCGTACGTCGAAACGGTCCAGGATCACGTCGGCGGCGATCCAGAACGGCGCCAGGGTCCAGGCCCAGCGGGACACCGGGAGCAGCGCGGCGATCGCCGCGAAGATCGCCAACCAGCGCAGGTCCCGGGCCCAGTACGCGTTGTTGCCGACGGTCAGGTGGTGCCAGGGTTTCGCGGGCTCGGTCAACGGTTGCACCATGGTGAGGTCGATGACCCACAGGGCACCGGCGAGATAGGCGACGACCAGAGCGAACGGCCTCTTCACGAGGTCATGCTATAACCGCGCGGCGTCACCGGTCTGCCATAACCGGACCACGGCCGGACTCCGCCGCGGGACGGTTTTTTTACGCCTTGACACATGTCGATTAATCAATCAGTCTCTCTGGAAAGAACCGCTTCACCTCGACATCTGTCGCTGCCCACGGCCGGCGCGGCCCTGGCGGGCGCGTCATCGGCGCGCCCCGCGTGGGTGACGCGCGGCTCGGGCACCCCACCGTCGGAGACGCGCATGAGCATGAGCTTCCGTCCCCGCCGCACACCGCGGCGACTCAGACCAGCGCTGGCCATCGTGGCGGCCGCGGCCCTCGTCCTGGGCACCGTGGTCGCCACGGCCATTCCGCGCGCCAACGCGGCCACCACCCTGCTGTCCCAGGGCAAGGCGGCCACCGCCTCGTCCACCGAGAACGCCGGCACCCCGGCCTCGGCGGCGGTGGACGGCAACGCCGGCACCCGGTGGTCGTCGGCGTCCGGCGATCCGCAGTGGCTGCGGGTCGACCTGGGCGCCACCGCCACCATCACCCAGGTCACCCTGCAGTGGGAGACCGCCTACGCGACCGCGTTCCAGTTGCAGACCTCGGCCGACGGGGCGAACTGGACGACGGTGTACAGCACCACCACCGGTACGGGTGGCACGCAGACCCTGAACGTCACGGGCACCGGCCGGTACGTGCGGTTGTACGGCACCGCGCGGGCCACCGGGTACGGGTACTCGTTGTGGGAGTTCCAGGTGTACGGCTCGATCGGCGCCACGGCGGGCTGCGGCACCACCAACGCGGCACAGGGCCGGCCGGCCACCGCGTCGTCGAGCGAGGGCGCCGGCACCCCGGCGTCTGCGGCGGTCGACGGCAACGCCGGCACCCGGTGGTCGTCGGCGTTCAGCGACCCGCAATGGCTGCAGGTCGACCTCGGCTCCTCGGTGACCGTGTGCTCGGTGACCCTGCAGTGGGAATCGGCCTACGCGACCGCGTTCCAGTTGCAGACCTCGGCCGACGGGGCGAACTGGACGACGGTGTACAGCACCACCACCGGTACGGGTGGCACGCAGACCCTGAACGTCACGGGCACCGGCCGGTACGTGCGGTTGTACGCCACCGCACGGGCCACCGGGTACGGGTACTCGCTGTGGGAGCTGGCGGTGTTCACCACCGGCGGGGGCACCGGTGCCCCGCCCACCAGCGCCCCGCCGACCGGCGGCGGTGGCACCGGCCCGGTCACCGGGCCGGTCGTCTCACGGTTCCAGCCGGTGAAGGCGTCCTCGTACGTGGGCGGCAACGCGCCCGCGGCCGCGCTGGATGGCCGGACCACCACCCGGTGGGAGAGCGCCGCCAGCGATCCACAATGGATCTACGTCGACCTGGGCGGCCCGGCCGCCATCACCGGCGTGGTGCTCAACTGGGAGGCCGCGTACGCCACCGGTTACCACCTCGACGTGTCCAGCGACGCGGTCACCTGGACCACCATCTACTCCACCACCACCGGCAAGGGCGGCGTGGAGAACCTCGGCGTCACAGGCGCCGGCCGGTACCTGCGGCTGTACGGCACCGCGCGGGCCACCGGCTACGGGTACTCGCTGTGGGAGTTCGAGGTACACGGCACCGTGGACACCTCGACCGCCACCGCCCCCATGCTCTCCGGCCCGACCCGGGCACCGGCGGTCACCGGGCAGTTCGCCGTCTCCGCCCCGGCCGACCACGCCATGGTCACGAACACCCGGCGGCCCACCCTGTCCTGGGCGGCCGTCGCGGGTGCCGCCCGCTACCAGGTCTGGATCAACATCAGCCGCACGGACTACGACTTCACCCAGTCCGGCAGCCTACTGGACCTGTACACCAAGGTGGCCGAGCCGACCGGCACCAGCTACACGCCGACCTGGGATCTGTCCGACCGTTGGACCTACAAATGGTTCATCGTGGCGGTGACCGGGTCCGGCGCGACCACCACCTCGAACATCCGCACCTTCAGCGTGTACCTGCCGGCGGTCAGCACGGTCGCCGACGGGGTGCCGGTCTCGGGCGGGATGCGCGACGCCAACAAGGACGGCACCATCGAGCCCTACGAGGACTGGCACCAGCCGATCGCCACCCGGGTCAACGACTTGCTGGGCCGGATGACGACGCAGGAGAAGGCGTACCAGATGTTCTACAATGCGCAGGTCTACCCGCAGTCCGGGTGGCTGTTCGGGCCGGCGCAGCCGCAGGACCTCAACACCTTCATGCTCGCCGCCTCCGGAAGCCGGCTGGGCATCCCGTTCGTCGCGTCGGGCGACACGATCCACGGCTACCAGACCACGTACCCGACGCAGAGCGCGCTGGCCGCCGGCAAGGACTACGCGCTGGACTACCAGCTGGCCGACACGCAGCGGCGCGAGGAGACCGAGGTCGGCGCGCGCGGCGTGCTCGGCCCGCTGGCGGAGGTGGGCACCAAGGTGCTCTACCCGCGCATCCAGGAGGGCAACGGCGAGAACGCCGACGTGGCCGCCGCACAGGTCCGGGCGCTGGTGGCCGGGCTGCAGGGCGGGCCGGAGCTCAACCCGCACTCGGTGCTGGCGACCGTCAAGCACTGGCCGGGGGAGGGGGCCGGCGGCGAGGCCGGGATCACCTACGACGCGGTCACCATCAAGTACCACATGATCCCGTTCAGGGCCGCCATCGACGCCGGGGCCGTGAACATCATGCCCGGCTACGCCGGCAGCTCGTACCTGGATCCGGGCGGCCCGGGCGCCGGCGACAGCGCGCCGATCCTGGCGTACCTGCGCCAGAACCTCGGCTACACCGGGCTCATCACGACCGACTGGCTGCCGTCGGGCCAGCCGTGGATCGACGCGGCCAACGCCGGTTCGGACGTGATGGGCGGGGCCGACCCGGGCGCGACCGGCTTCTCCCTGGCCACCTTCACCGGCAGCGTGCCGGCCAGCCGGATCGACGACGCGGTGCGGCGCATCCTCACCCTGAAGTTCGAGCTGGGCCTGTTCGAGAACCCGTACGGCGACCCGGCCAACGGGCCGTTCCGGGAGCACCAGCCGGCCTACGCGGCGCTGGCCAACCAGGCCGAGCGGGAGTCCATCACGCTGCTGAAGAACGACGGCGTGCTGCCGCTGAAGCTCAAGTCGGGCGACAACATCGTGGTGGCCGGCCCGCGCGCCACCGACGGCAACGCCTGCTGCATCTGGACCAGCTACTTCCACTCGGAGTACGGCTCGTTGGACATCCTCGACGCGATCAAGGCCCGGGCGGCCACGGCCGGCGTCAACGTGTACCAGGACACCGGGCCGGCGCCCAAGCTGGCGGTGGTGGCCGTCGGCGAGGGCTCGTACACCCACGCGACCCAGTGGCCGGACACCCAGCCGTACCTGCCACCCGACCAACTGTCCATCATCCAGAACTTCAAGAACCAGGGGATTCCGGTGGTGGTGCTGCTGATCATGCCGCGCCCGTACGTGATCTCCGACTGGAACAACCTGGCCGACGCGATAGTGGTCACCTACCGCGGCGGCGAGGAGATGGGGCCGGCCGCGGCCAGCCTGCTGTTCGGCGACTACACGCCGCGCGGCAAGCTGCCTTGGCAGCTGCCGCGCAGCATGGACCAGATCCTCAAGCCCGGTGGGGGAGACAACCTCGCCGACGTGGTGGAGAACTGGGACCTGCCCTACGACCTGGGCGCCACCGACGCCCAGCGTGCTGACATCCGGGCGCACATCAACGCCGGGCAGCCAGTGCCCACCACGTACGGCGATCCGCTCTACCCGTACGGCGCGGGCCTGCAGGGCTGGTCGTAGTCACCCCCAACCGCACCGCCGGTGCTCCCTGTCCGGTACGCCGGGCGGGGAGCACCCGTCTTGGGCGAGAGCGGCGCTCTCGAACCGGGTCAGGTGCAGCCCTCGCCGGGCTATCTTCTCGGTCAGGATCGAACGCCTGAGCAGCAGCGTGGACAGCGCGTACGCCGCCGTGGCGGTGATCAGCAGCGGCACGATGGTGGCCCACGCGTGGGCGAAACACTTGTCTACAGCAAGTGTGAGTCATCTCGCGGCGGGGCGGGCCGCCGGGCTCGCGCCGGAGCGGGCATGGTGCCATGTGGCATGACCGTGTACCGGAGGACGACCGGCATCGCGCTGCTCGCGCTGGCCGCCGCCGCGACCGCCTCGTGTGCCGGGCAGGTGGGGCCCGATCCGACCCGGCCCGGCCCGACATCGTCCGGTGCCGCCGCCGGTGCGGTCGGGCCGACGGCCACCGCCACGGACTGCCCGGGCTCGGGCCTCGCCGTGACGGCGGGCGTGCCCGACGCCGCGATGGGGCTGCGGGCGCTGGCCATCGACCTGACCAACTGCGGCTCGCGGCCGTACACGGTGAATGGCTACCCCACCGTCCGGGTCCTGGACGACGGTCGCAAGCCGCTCGACGTCCGGACCAGCCACGGGGCCTCGGCCATCACCACCGACAACGGCATCACCGCCAGCCCGGCCCCGGTGACGCTGGCGCCGGGCCAGCGGGCGACCGCGACACTGGTCTGGCGCAACCTGGTCACCGACGCCACGGTCGTCGCCACGCGGGGCACGTACCTGGAGATCGTTCCGGCCCCCGGCGAGCCCGCGCAGACCGTGGCGCCGCACGATGGCATCGACCTCGGCAACACCGGGATGCTGGGCGTCGGCGCGTGGGCGGCGGCGCGACCGACGGCCACGGCGAGCGCTCAGCCGGCGAGCGCCGAGCCCGCGATCGAGTAGCCGATCAGCCGTTCGGCGTCGGCCCAGGTCGGTGCGTGCTGCCCGTAGCCGGGCACCGGCAGGTGCTGCGGACCGAAGAAGTACTGGTGCTCCACGGCGCCCCGGATCGCGGCGTGTACCTCGGGCCGGTCGTCGACGAAGTGGGTCAGCCCGAACCGCTCGCAGTACGGCCGCTTCTCGGCCCGTTCCCGGCAGAAGCACACCCGGTCGGGGGACACCCCGGTGCGGCGGTAGAAGTCGTGCGCGTCCAGCCACCGCAGCGTCCGTGCCTGGATCCTCGGACCGCACTTGGAGACCAGCCAGACCCGCCCGTCGAAGCGCTCCGTGAGGCGGGCGAGGGCCGCCACCGCGTCGGGTACCTCGGGGGTGGCCAGCATGGTGGCCTCGTCGCCGTGGAAGAAGGCGGTATCCGCACCCGTGGAATGGGCCGGGCCGGCGATGATGACCCGGCCGATGTCGACGCCGAGCCGGGGTTCGCGTGGCGAGGTGTTCGCGTTCATGACCCCAGCGTGGCCGGGCCGATCCTCAGCCGGAACTATTATTCGCCGAGCCTTCTATAGTCTGAGCCTATGGCAGGACGTGAGCTGCTGGAGTCCGACGCGCTGCGCGCGTTCGCGGCCTTCGCCGAACACCGCAACTTCACCACCGCCGCCGCGGCGCTGCGCATCAGCCAACCCTCGCTGCACGTCAAGATTCGCAAGCTCGCGGCCGGGCTCGGGGTGCCGCTGTACGAGCGGGACGGGCGTCGACTGGTGCTGACCGCGACCGGCCAGCGGCTCGCCGCACTCGCGGCCGACAACGCCCGGCGGCTGGACGAGTTCCTGCGCGACCTGCGTGAGGCCCCGTCGACCCTGACCGTGGCGGCCGGTCGGGGCGCGCTGCGCTGGGTCATCCCCGACGCCGTGCGCCGGGTCAGCGCGCCGGGCCGCCGGGTCGCGGTGCTGGTCGCCGACCGGGACGCGGCGGTGGCGGCCCTGTCCGCCGGCCGGGCCGACGTCGCCGTCGTCGGCTACGATCCGCCGCCGCGACAGCTCGAGTCCGTCCAGATCGCCGAGTACCCCCAGGTGCTCATGGTCGACTCGGCCCATCCGCTGGCCCGGCGTGACCGGCTGCGCCTGGCCGACCTCGGCGGCCTGGGCCTGGTGGTGCCGCCGCCCGACCGGCCGCACCGCAGGGCGCTGGAGCGCGCCCTGCTCGACGCCGGGGTGTCCTGGAGCCCGGTGGCCGAGGCGGACGGCTGGGACCTGCTGGTCCAGCTCGCCGCCCTGGGTGTCGGGGCCACCATCGTCAACGGCTGCGTGCCGCCGCCCGACGGGCTGGTCGCCGTGCCGGTGGTCGACCTTCCGGCGGTCCGCTACTGGGCGGCGTGGCGCGCCGCGCGCCACGCCGAGCGGCCGGACCTCGTCGAGTACCTGGTGCGCGGGTGACCCCGCCGTCGGTCGCCGACAGCCGCTTCCTGGCCTACGTGCTGCGCCACGATCCGGGCGCCATCGGCGTGACCCTCGACGGGGCCGGGTGGATCGACGTGGACGTCCTGCTCGCCGCGCTGGCGCGTCGCGGTCGGCCGCTGACCCGCGCCGGGCTCGACATGCTGGTCGCCGGCAGCGACAAGCGGCGCTTCGAGCTGCGCGGTGGCCGGATCCGGGCGGCCCAGGGGCACTCCATCCCGGTCGAGCTGGGGCTGGCCGCGCAGGCGCCGCCGCCCGTGCTGTTCCACGGCACGGTGGCGCGCGTCCTGCCGGGCATCTTCGCCGAGGGACTGCGCCCCGGCCGTCGTACCCACGTCCACCTGTCCGGGGACGCGCGCACCGCCGCCGCCGTCGGCGCCCGCCGCGGCGACCCGGTCGTGCTGCGGGTGGACGCCGCCGGCGCGCACCGCGACGGCCACGCCTTCTACCTCGCAGCCAACGGCGTGTGGCTCACCGACCGGGTCCCCGCGCACCGGATCGGCCGCGACCACGGACCGTGAGCCCGGCCTCGCCCCGGCGCGCTGACACCGCCGCTTGACACGTCGTCCAGGCTGGGGTTGCAGAGGCATGTACCGATGGTTAACGTTCAGCGCTACCGGAGGTGATCGAAGCGCTACGACTCCATCAGTTGACAGTTGCCGCGCCCCGGGGTCTGGTCGAGGTGTCCACGCAGGTGGCGCCCGCCCAACTCGGCGCGATCGTGGCCCCCGCCGGAACCAGCCGGGCGGTGGCCCGGGTGGTGGCCGGGCTGGCCGCGCCCAGGTCCGGGCGGATCTGGGTCGGCGAGCGGGACGTCACCGACCTTCCGCCGCCGCGCCGGCAGATCGGCTACGTGCCGGCCGGCGCGGCCCTGCTGCCGCACCTGACCGTGCTGCGCAACATCGAGTACGGGCTGCGCCGCCGGGAACTGGTGCACGACGTCTCGCGCGACTGGGTGGAGACCGTGATCGAGCGGCTGGAGCTGCGCGGCACCCTGGACCTGCGGCCGCACCAGGTGTCACAGGCGCAGCGGGTGCGCGTGGCGCTGGCCCGGGCGGCGGCCTGCCTGCCCGAGGTGATGGTGTTGGACCTGCCCGACGCCACCGGCGCGGAGCGGCTCGACGACCTGGTGCCGCTGGTCTCGCCGCCGGGCGCGCCCGGGGTGTCGGTGCTGGTCTGCTCCGCGCACCCGGCGGTGCTGGCCGAGATCCCGGCGCAGGTACGGGTCGAGGCGGTGGCGTGATGGCGCGGCCGCCCGGCGGGGGCGCCACGGTGAGCCGGCGCGGCGTGCTGCGCGCCGCCGGGATCGGCGGGCTGTCCATGCTGGCCGGCGCGGCCTGCGCCTCGTCGGGCCAGGCGACCCAGGTCGCGGTGGTGTGGAGCAGCGTCGAACTGGACGAGTTCCGCGCGGTGCTGCGCGGGTATCCGCACCCGGTCGAGGTGGTCAGCGCGGGCGACGACATCGACGCCTTCCTGCGTGCCCGGCACCGCGCCGGCACCAGCCCGGACGTCGCCATCCTGTCCCGGCCGGGGCTGGTCACCGACTACGCCCAGCGCGACTGGCTGACCCCACTGCCGGAGAAACTGGCCGGCCACTACGCCGAGGGCTGGAGCGACCTGCTGCGGCACAAGGGCGTGCTCTACGGCGCCTGGGTGAAGGCGGCGTTCAAGTCGCTGTTCTGGTACCTACCCACCGTCGTGGACGCTCCGCCGTCCACCTGGGACGAGCTGAAGGACCTGGTCGGTCGGATGGGTCGGGCCGGCGGCTCCACCCCGGCGCCGCTGGCCGTCGGCGCGGCGGACGGCTGGGTGCTCACCGACTGGCTGGAGAACGTGCTGGCCTGCCTCGCGCCGCCCAACTTCTACGATGCCCTGTCTTCGGGCCGGCCGCGCTGGGGCGAGCCTCCGGTCAGGGACAGCCTGAACCTGCTCGCCGAGCTGTGGAGCCTGCCCGGCGCCTTCATCGGCGGTCCGGGCCGGGCCCTGTTGACGCAGTTCGACGAGTCAGTGATCGAGGTGACCAGCCGGCGGGCCGGCATGGTGTTCGAGGCGGACTTCGTGCAGGCGTACGCGGCGCCCTTCCGCGAGCCCGGGACACCGGAGCCACAGACCTTCCGGTTCCCGAGCGTGAACGGGGTTCAACCGCTGGTGGTGGGCGGGGACGCGGCGGTGGTGCTGCACGGTTCGCCGCGTGGGCAGGATCTGGTCCAGTACCTGGTCGACGCGCAGTCGTTCGAGCCGTGGATCAAGGCTGGCGGGTACCTGTCGCCGAACCTCGGGGTCAGCCCCGACCGGTATCCGGACACGCTGCGGCGGCGCCTGGCCCAGGAGATGCGCGACGCGAAAGTGCTGCGCTTCGACCTGTCCGACCGGCTGGTCGGCTCGTTCACCGGCGCGGACGGGGTGGGGATCTGGCGCATCCTGCAGGACTTCTTCCGTGCGGTGACCGCCCGGAACGCGGACCGTGCCGGCGTGATCGACGCGACGACCAGGGCGCTGAACCAGGCGGCCCGGCAGGCGGGCGGTCTGCCGTGACCGGAAGACCGTCGACCACCGGTGCGCCGCCCGGGGCCGCGCCGGCGCCGGGCGAGCCGCTGCTCGGCGAGTTGGTGCTGCTCGACGACGTCGGGCCGGCCCGGCGGGGCCGCGCGTACCCGGCCGCCGGGCCGGCCTCGGTCCTGCTGCTGCCGGCCGCGCTGCTGCTGTGCGGGCTGGTGCTGTGGCCGGTGGCGCGCACCCTGCAGGCCAGCGTGATCGATGCGGACAACGGCGCGTTCGTCGGGCTGGCCAACTTCGCGCTGCCCTGGCCGGTGATCGGACGCACCGTGCTGTGGGCCCTGGTGGTTCCGGCGGTGGTGACCGTCCTCGGGTACCTGCTGGCCAGCGCCTCCCGGCGCACGTACGAGGGCCGGCTCGTGCGGCTGATCCTGCTGCCCCCGATCGCGGTACCGCTGGTGGTCGCCGGGGTGGTGTTCCGGCTGATGTACGACCCCGACCCGGGCCGGGGCACGGCCACCGCGCTGGCGGGCTGGGTGCTCGGCCGGGCGCCCAGCTTCCTCGGGCCCACCCTGATCACGGTGTCGCTGATGTCGGCCTTCGTGTGGGCCTGGGTCGGGCTGGCCGTGGTGGTGTTCCGGGCTGCCCTGGACGCGATCCCGGCCAGCCTGGCCGACACCGTGCGCGCCTACGGCGGTACCCGGCTCGACGTCTTCCGGGACGCCCGCTGGCAGCCGCTGGTACGCCGTACCGTCGCGGTGGTCTTCGCCCTGGTCGCGCTGGCCACCTCGCGCACCTTCGACCTGATCCTGATTATGGTGCCCGGCTCGGTACGGGATGCCTCGTCGGTCTTCGCGGTGCAGGTGTGGGAGACCTCCGGCGGCACGACCAGCGGCCCGGGCGCCGCGCTGGGCGTGCTGTGGCTGGCCATCGTGGCCGTGGGCATGGTGCTCGCCTCGCTCGGCGTGCGCCAGGCCTGGCCGCCGCCCCCCGCGACCCCGCTCACCGCGACGCCTCCGCGGGCCGCGACCGGGCGGTCGCCCGAGGCCAGGCGGTGGGGCGCCGCGAGGCGCGC
>NZ_BAABJQ010000060.1:0-14999 GCF_039543385.1 Rugosimonospora acidiphila | reverse complement strand
GGGCGCGGGGCGCGGGGCGCCGGGCGCGGGGCGCGGGGCGCCGGGCGCGGGGCGCGGGGCGCCGGGCCCCCGATCGGCGGGTCAGGTTGCCTGGCGCGACTGCCCGCGCACCGGTACCTCGGTGAGCCCGAGCCGGCCCAGCTCCGGCGGTACGTGCGGCCGGACGGTCAGCCCACCGTCCTCGACGTCGATGCCCAGCAGGGTGCGCAGCCCCAGCAGCGGCGCGCCGGCCGCCCACGCCTGCGGGCGGCACGCGGTCGGATACTCAACCGGGGTCATGGTGTCCGACCGTGGGTGGCCGGCGAACACCTCCGGCAGCAGGTACTCGAAGTACTCGGCCGCGTCCAACTGGGCACGGACCAGCGTGGCGGCCTCGTCGTGGAAACCGTACCGGCGCATCCCCTCGGCGATCAGCGCGTTGTCGTGCGGCCAGACCGTGCCGTTGTGGTACTCGATCGGGTTGTACCCGGCGTCCTGTGTGGACATCGTGCGCACGCCCCAGCCGCTCCACATGTCCTCGGCCATCAGCCGGTCCACCACGAGGCCGGCCCGGTCGCGGTCGAGGATGCCGCTCCACAGCAGGTGACCCGTGTTCGAGGTGAGCGCGTCCACCTGATTCTTCGAGCCGTCCAGGGCCAGCGCGTAGTGACCCCGCGACTCGATCCAGAAGTCGCGGTTGAAGCGCTCGCGCAGCGCCGCCGCGTCGCGCTCAAGCCGGTCGGCCAGCGCCGCGTCGCCCCAGATTTCGCGGGCCAGCCGGGCGGTACGCAGCCGGGCGTCGTACGCGTACCCCTGGATCTCGCAGGTGGCGATGGGCGGGTCGGCCAGCCGCCCGTCGGCGAACAGCACCGAGTTCCACGAGTCCTTCCAGCACTGGCTGCGCAGGCCCTGCTTGGATCGGGTCTGATATTCGAGGTACCCGTCGCCGTCCCGATCCCCGGGCCCCTCGATCCAGGCCAGTGCCCGGCGCGCGTTGGGCTCCAGCTCCCGCACCAGTTCGGCGTCCGCGCTCCACCGCTCGTACTCGTCGAGCAGGATCAGGAACAGCGGCGTGGAGTCGTGGCTACCGTAGTACGGCGTGTAGGGCGCGTCGCCCAGCTGGCTCGATTCGCCCCTGCGCAGCTCGTGCGGGATCTTTCCGGGCTCCGCGTCGCGGAAGTCGTCGTACTCGTCGGCCTGCAGGTCGGCCAGCGCGCGCAGGGTGGTCCGCGCGAGCGACGGGTGGAAGGGCAGCGCCTGGTAGGCGGTGATCAGGCTGTCCCGGCCGAACAGCGCCATGAACCAGGGCAGCCCGGCGGCCGGCAGGCTGTGCCCCTCGTGCTCCGGCCGGAATCGCAGCGCGGCGAGGTTGAGCAGGCTCTGCTGGTACGCGCGGCGCAGCGTCTCCGACTCGGCGGAAAGCCTCGGCGCGTTGCCCATCCAGTCCTCGAGGCTCATGCCCATGTTCGGTTGGACGGTGCCCATCCCGCCGTGGCCGGCCCGCATGCCGACCTCGTGCCCGTCGATGACCACCCCTATGTCGATGCACGTGTGCCACTTCTGCCGGGGGGCGAGCGTCAACTCCCAGCACATCGACTGCTCGGTCAGCCGGCCCGATTCCTCGAACACGATCCGGGTGGCGCGCTGGTACCCGCGGTTCTCGTACACCAGGCACACCTCGTTGCCATTCACCTCCACCCGGGTACGGCCGCGCATGCGTTTGCCGGCCTTGACCGCGAGCAGATCGGAGAAGTCGGCGCCGAAGCGCAGTTCCACCACCACCGTCACGGTCTCGCCGCTGTTGTTGTTGTCCACGCAGATGTCCTCGTGCACGCCGTCGGCGACGATGCGTTCGCGGCGTACCGAGATCGACGGGTCCTTGGTGCCGCTGAGCGCGCCGAAGATCCGCGCCGAGTAGTAGTCGGCGGGCCGGCTGGTGAGCACCCGCGTGGGCTGACCGTTGAGCCGCAGCGACCAGGCGGCCAGGTGCCGCACGTCGGAGTGGAACAGGCCGGTCACGCTCGGCGCCGCCGGGTCGTCCGGCTCCACGTCACCGGCCTCGTTGGAGACGAAGAAGCTGCTGCCATCCAGGACGATCAGGTCGTTGGGCACCCGTGTCTCACCGCCTTCGCCGGTTCACCCGACGCGCATACCCGCGCCGCCGGCCGGAAAACCGTGCCGACGCGCATACCCGCGACGGCTGCGGGACGACCGCCGGCCGGGCACCGGAGAGGACACGCCGTCCGACCTTTCGGCCGGTCCGTAAGCGGCGCTCATCCGGGCGCGGTCATCGCGTCACGTGCCGGGCAGCGCGGCGAAGTCCACCTTGCCCAGGCTGGCGGCGAGCTCGACGGCCGCCTCTCGGATGCGGCTCGGCAGGCCGATGTCGTCCGGTTGGTCGGTCCAGCGCTCGAACGCGGTGCGGAAGATGGCGACACCGACCTGCGCGAGCAGCGTCGCCTCCGATTCGGCGGTGCCTCGGTCCCGTAACGCGTCCACCACCGCGTCGGTTACGGCGGCGAACTTGGTCCGCCCCCGTTCCTGAAGCTCCGGGCTGGCCCGGACGACCGCGCGCCGTTGCGCGGCGAGCGGGGCCTGGTCGGCCAGCAGGCTGGCGACGCCGATGAGAGCGGTCAGGAGCGCATCGAAGGGCGAGAGGGTGCTGTCAGCCTGCCGGACGGAGCGGGCGAGGACGGCCGGAAGTTGTTCTGATCCGGCAAACAGCACGTCCCGCTTGTCGGTGAAGTAACGGGAGAACGAGCGCCGGGTCAACCCGGCCCGCTCGGTGATCTGCGTGACGGTGACGTTCTCGTACCCATGCTCGAGGAACAGCTCCAGCGCTGCCTCGCGGAGCCGGTCTTCGGCGCATGGGTCCCATCGCGGCATGGTCACCATCATACCCCTGATGACTCACTGAGCTATCGTCACTGCTATGCTGATGACCCACTGAGTCATCAGCGTTCGAGGCATAGGAGTGGACACATGGCTCTCTCAGACCAGCGCATCGTCATCATCGGCGGCAGTTCAGGGATGGGGCTGGCCACGGCCCGCGCCGCTGCGACGGCCGGGGCGGCGGTCACGATCGCGTCGAGCGACCAGGGGCGCCTGAAGGCCGCGCTCGCGGAGTTGCCGGCCACCTGTGACGGGGCCGTCGTCAACACCCGCGACGAGGCTGACGTCGCTGCCCTGTTCGCCCGCGTCGGCGAGCTCGACCACGTGGTCTACACAGCCGGCGACACGGTGCGTCCGCAGCCGCTGGCGGACCTGCCGCTCGACGCTGCCCGGGAACTGTTCGAGGTCCGCTTCTGGGGAGCAGTCGCCGCGGTCAAGCACGCGGCGCCTCGCGTCCGGCCTGGAGGCTCGATCGTGCTGACATCCGGGACGGTCGCTGTTCGCCCCGCACCCGGTACAGCGCTCGCGGCCGGCGGCGCCGCCGCGATGGAGGGCCTGACACGAGGGCTGGCTGCCGAGCTCGCCCCGATCCGCGTCAACGCGGTGCGGCCGGGAGCAATTCGGACGCCGCTGTGGGACCCGGTTCCGGAGCCGCAGCGTGCCGCGCTGTTCGCGGCCCTCGCCAGTCAGACGCTCACCAAGTCGATCGGGGAAGCGGACCAGATCGCCGCGGCGCACCTGTACCTGATGGAGAACCCCTTCGTCACCGGAACCGTGCTCACCGTGGACGGAGGCGCCACCCTCGCCGGGAACTAATCGAGTTCGGCCAGTGCCGGCGTGCAGTCCAGCGGGATGTCCTCGAAGCTCTTGCGGTACCCGTCGTGGCCGAGGATCCGGAGCACCGCCTCGTCGATCCGCGCGGTGAGGCCGTCATTCAGGAAGTCCTTGGACTTCCCGGTGTCGATGCCGTTGTCGGCGGACAGGTGGATGCCGATGCCCAGCCGTTCGACCCGCGAACCGACGAGCATCTGGTCGCCGAAGAACGGCGCGACCACCATCGGCACCCGGGCCAGCACGGACTCGTGGAAGCTGTTGCTCCCGCCGTGCGTCACGAACACGTCGGCCCGGCTGAGCACCTCCTGCTGGTCCACCTTGGCGTGCACCGACCAGTTGGGCGGGTACTCGGACAGCACCGGGTTGCCCTGGGTGGCGAACACGACCTCGAGGTCGCGGCCCCGCCACAGCCGCGCCAGCCCGGCCACGCACCGGCGCACGCCCTCCCGGGTCTCCTCCTGCGCGGACCACATGTTCACCATCACCTCCGTGCCGAAGGACAGGTACACCACCGGCGTGCCGGAGTTCGCGCGCCGCCGCGGGTGGCCGTCGGACAGGTACCCGGCGAACCGGTACCGCGCCGGCCCCCGGTTGTGCCGGAAGTCGGGCGGTGTCAACGACGGGTACGACCAGAGCAGGTTCAGGTCGCCCGGGATGAACAGGCTGTTGGAGATGAGCTCGATACTCGCCTGTCCCACCGCCACCTCGAAGTCCCGCTCGATCGAGGCGAGGGCGGCCTGGTTGGCGGGTGAGGAGACGCTCTGGTCGAGGTAGTCGAGGTTGGTCATCGGCCCGATCAGGCCGGGCACGGAGCACCACCGGGGACGGCCCAGCACCTGTGCGACAAAGGCGCCCTCCAGCGCGCAGAAGTCGTACAGCACCAGGTCCGGGTCGAACCCGCGCGCGATCCGCAGGCACTCGTCGAGCAATTCGCGCACCCGGGTGAAGACCTGCGAGGCGGGGGTGTTCATGAACGATGCCGACCGTTCGAGCAGGAAGGCCGGAACGCCGAGATCGGCGAGGTCCGGCTCGCCGGCGTGCCGATCGACCAGAACCAGGTTGAAGGTGTGCGAATCCCGGTACTCCCGGATCAGCCTCTTGAGAATGTTGAGATGGCCGTCGTTCGGGATGGTAAAGATCATTACCTTGTTCCCGGGCATCGTGCTCCCGACCTCCGATGGGCCCGTTCCCGCCGGGAGCCTGCCGGCCCAGGCGGGTCAAGAAGGATCACCGCCTCCATTATCGGCCGTGGACGACCCCCGCGTGGCGATTCGCCACCGGCTCCGGCCGGCCGCCGCAACCGTTACGGTGAGGCTGGTGAGCAGCCCAAACACGGCGCCGTACCGCGACCCGACGCAGCGCACCGCGCGCCGGGTGGAGGATCTGCTGGGGCGGATGACCCTGGCGGAAAAGGCCGGCCTGCTGTTCCACACCATGATCGACATAGGACCCGGCGGCAGCCTGGCGCCGGCCGACCTCCAGGCCGGGCTGATCGACGCCCAGGAACTGGTCGTGAACCGGAACCTGAGCCACCTCAACCTGGTCGGCTCCGGGACGCCCCGGCAACTGGCGCGCTGGCACAACCGGCTGCAGGACCTCGCCGCCGATACCCGGCTCGGCATCCCCGTCACGGTATCGACCGACCCCCGGCACGCGTCCTCGGACAACCCGAACACGTCGGTGCTGGCCGGCCCGTTCTCCCGGTGGCCCGAGCCGCTCGGCCTGGCCGCGACCCGCGACGCCGGGCTGGTCGAACGGTTCGCGGACGTCGTGCGGCAGGAGTACTGCGCCGTCGGGCTGCGGCTGGCCCTGCACCCGCAGGCCGACCTGGCCTCCGAACCGCGCTGGCCACGCGTCGTCGGCACCTTCGGCGCCGACCCCGACCTGGTCTGCGAGCTGGTCCGCGCCTACCTGCGCGGCCTGTGCGCGGGCGAGCTGGGCCCGGGCAGCGTGGCGGCGATGGTCAAACATTTCCCCGGCGGCGGACCCCAGCGCGACGGCGAGGACCCGCACTTCGCCTACGGCCGGGAGCAGGTCTACCCGGGCGGCCGGTTCGAGGAGCACCTGCGGCCGTTCGCGGCGGCCCTCGCCGCGGGCGCGTCGCAGGTGATGCCGTACTACGGGATGCCAGTGGGCACGCCGTACGAGGAGGTCGGGTTCGCCTTCAACCGGGACGTGGTGACCGGCCTGCTGCGCGAGCGGCTGGGCTTCGACGGCATCGTCTGCACGGACTGGGGCGTGCTCACCGACGACAGGTATCTGGGCCAGGAGCGGCCGGCCCGGGCCTGGGGGGTCGAGCACCTCGACCCCGCGGCGCGCGCCCGGAAGGCCATCGAGGCCGGGGTGGACCAGTTCGGCGGCGAGGCGCGGCCCGATCTGATCATCGAGCTGGTGCGCGACGGGCAGGTGAGCGAGCAGCGGCTGGACGCCTCCGCGCGCCGGCTGCTGCGCGAGAAGTTCACCCTCGGCCTGTTCGACGATCCATACGTCGACGAGGAGCGGGCCGAGGAGACGGTCGGGCGGGCCGACTTCCAGGCCGCCGGCGCGGCGGCCCAGCGCGCCTGTGTCACGCTGCTGTCCAACGCCGCCGGGCACAGTCCGGCGCACCTGCCGCTGCGGCCGGGGCTGCGGATCTACTGCGGGGACCTGGCGCCCGACGCCCTGCGCGGGCACGCGATGCCGGTGGACGACCCGGCGCGCGCCGACGTCGCGATCCTGCGCGTGCAGGCGCCGTACGAGACCCGGCCCGGCCCGATCGATGCCTTCTTCCACGCCGGTTCGCTGGAGTTCCCGCCCGAGCGGCGCGACCGGATACTGGCCATCGCCGACGCGGTACCGACCATTGTGGACGTATACCTCGACCGGCCGGCCATCCTCACCCCGCTGGCCGACAGGGCCGCCGCCCTGCTGGTCACGTTCGGCGTGAGCGACGACGCGCTGGCGGACGTGCTGTGCGGGCGAGCCGCGCCGCGCGGGCGGCTCCCGTTCGACCTGCCGGCGTCGGCAGCGGACGTCGAGTCGGGCCGGCCCGACGTCCCGTTCGACGCGGCCGAGCCGCTGTTCCGGTACGGCCACGGCCTGAACTACTGAGCCGGGGCGCCTCAGCCGGCGGACACCGGCTCGGGCTCGGGTACCGGGTCCGGTCGCGGCGCCCGGCGGGTGGCCAGCACGGAACCGGCGAGCACCAGGGCGAAGCCGAGCCCGATGCCGAGCGTGAACGGCTCATCCAGCAGCAGCACGCCCAGCGCCACCGCGACCGCCGGGTTCACGTAGGTGACGACCGTCGCGCGTACCGGACCGACCTCCGCGATGAGCGCGACGAACAGCAGGAACGCCGCGGCGGTACACAGCACCGCCAGCACCACCACCGCGCCGGTGACCCGGGCGGACGGCCAGTGCCGGGGCAGCTGAAACACGGCCACCGGCAGGTACACCAGGGCGGTCAGCCCCAGCGACACCGCGGTCACAACGGCACCCGGCACGTCGGACAGGTACCGGGCGAGCACGTACGGCCCGACCGCGTACCCGATCACCACGCCGGCCATCTCGACCAGCGCCCTCAGGTCGCCGCCGTGCACGTCCAGCCCGACCAGCGCGGCCACCCCGACCAGCCCGACCAGCAGCCCGGTCAGCCGCATCCCGCCCGGACGCTCGGTGCCGCTGGCCCAGGCCAGCAACGCCCCGAACAGCGGTACGGCGGCGATCAGCAGGCCGGACAGCGAGCTGTCCAGCCGCTGCTCGGCGCTGGCCAGCAGCAGCCACGGCACCGCCACCTCGGCCGCCGTGAAGACCAGCACGGCCGGCCAGTGCCGCAGCAGCGGGCGGAGCTGGCCCCGGGCGCCGGCCAGCGGCAGCAGCAGCAGCGCGCCCAGGCCGGTGCGCAGGAACACCAGCGACACCGGCGACAGGACGCCGACCGAAACCTTGATCAACAGGTACGGCACGCCCCAGATCAGACCCATCGCCATGAACAGCAGCCACCCACGCCGCGACACCGCAGCCTCCCCCTCAGTCGTCCAAGTCAGGAGCGATTGTGCCCTCCGGTCCTTGCAGGGTCGATAGGGTTTTCAGTCGCGGTATCCGCCCGGGCGTCGTCATACACGGTTCCGGCGGACCATCCGCGGGCATGCGCCATCGACCTCTGTGGGCAGGAATCGTCAACCGGCGGGTCGCCGGGCGGTCAGAGCATCTCGAGCGGTCTCGCGGCGGTCGGCGGCGGGTACGCCGCGTCCAACCGGGCGAGGTCCTCGTCGTCGAGGTGCACGTCGAGGCAGGCCGCGTTCTCCGCCACGTGCCCCGGGTTGCCGGAGCGGGGAATGGCGGCCACGCCCTCCCGGCGCAGCACCCAGGCCAGCGCCACCTGGGCGGGCGTCACGTCGTGCCGGGAGGCCACGGCGGTGATCTCCGGGTTGTCGAGCAGCCGCCCCTGCTCGATGGGCGAGTACGCGATCACCGGGATGTTGGCCAGCCGGCACGCCGGCAGCAGATCGAACTCGGGCCCGCGACGGGTGAGGTTGTAGAGGATCTGGTTGGCCGCGCAGGACTTGCCTCCGTCGGTGCGCAGCAGCTCGTCCAGGTCGTCGGCGTCGAAGTTACTCACGCCCCACTGGCCGATCTCGCCGGAGTCGATCAGCCGGGAGAAGCCCTCGATGGTCTCCGCCAGCGGGTACCCGCCACGCCAGTGCAGCAGGTACAGGTCGATGTGGTCGGTACGCAGCCGGCGCAGGCTGCGCTGGCACGCCTGGATGGTGCCCCGCGCGCTGGCGTTGTCGGGCAGCACCTTGTCGACCAGGAAGACCCGATCGCGGCGGCCCGCGATGGCCTCCCCGACGAGTTCCTCGGCGGCACCGTCGCCGTACATTTCGGCGGTATCGATCATCGTCATGCCCAGGTCGAGACCCAGGCGCAGCGCCGCGATCTCCTCCGACCGGGTGTTCGATCGCTCGCCCAGATACCACGTGCCGTGGCCCAGCACCGGCAGCTGCTGGCTCGACGGCATGGTGAGGGCGGGTATCACTGCGGTCATGAGGGCTCCGGTGTCATGCGGCGGGGCACGGGGGCAACGACAATATAACGATCATCTACCCCTGAGGCCGCCGACTAACCCGTTTGTTAACCAAGACTGCGGGTAGGCCCGAACCATGCCGAATGTGCAGCAACCAGAGATGCGCCGCAGCGGACGGGACCCCTTGGTGCAGGACAGCGCGGAGAACCGGGCGCCGGGGGCGGGCCAGGAGAGCCAGCGCAGGCGGGGCCAGCCGGTACCCGAGGCGCAGACCTCCCCGTACGGACCGAAGGCACCCGCGAACCGTCGACTGCCCAGCGAGGTCGAGGTCGAGCCCGAGCCGGAGTGAGCCGGAAACGCAGTGGGGGCACCGGGTTTCCCCGGTGCCCCCACTGCGTTTCTCACCGACCTCAGGCGGCCGCCCCGACCAACGGCTGCGCACCCGTCTCGGACTCGGCGGGCCGCAGCGCCAGCCGCAGCACCTCCGACACTTCGCCGGTCACGTGGATGGTCAGCGCCTTGCGCACCTCGTCCGGCAGGTCATCCAGGTCCGGCTCGTTGCGTGCCGGAATGATGACCTCGGTCAGCCCGGCCCGGTGGGCGGCGAGCAGCTTCTGCTTCACGCCACCGATCGGCAGCACCCGGCCGGCCAGGGTGACCTCACCGGTCATCCCGAACTCCGGGCGCACCGGCCGGCCGGAGGCCAGCGAGGCCAGCGCGGTCACCATCGTGATGCCGGCGCTCGGACCGTCCTTGGGCACCGCGCCGGCCGGCACGTGCAGGTGGATCCGCTTGCCCACCAACCCGCTCGGGTCGATGCCCAACTGCCGGCCGTGCGAGCGCAGGTACGACCAGGCGATCTGCGCCGACTCCTTCATGACGTCACCGAGCTGGCCGGTCAGGGTCAGCCCCGACTCACCGTCCATGGCGGTGGCCTCGATGAACAGCACGTCCCCGCCGGCACCGGTCACCGCGAGTCCGGTGGCCACGCCAGGCACCGCCGTGCGCTCGGCCGACTCGAACACGAACCGGGGACGGCCCAGGTACGTCGCGAGGTTGTCCCCACCGACGTGCACCGACCCGGCCTTCGCCGCCAATTCGACAGCGACCTTACGAAGCACCTTCGCGAGCCCACGCTCGAGCTGACGGACGCCCGCCTCCCGGGTGTACTCGCCGGCGATGCGCCCCAGCGCCTCGTCGTCGATGGTCACCTCGTCGGCGGTCAGGCCGGCCCGCTCCAGCTGCCGCGGCCACAGGTGATCCCGGGCGATGGCGACCTTCTCCGCCTCGGTGTAACCGTCCAGGGTCACCAGCTCCATCCGGTCCAACAGCGGGCCGGGGATGGTGTCCACCACGTTGGCGGTGGCCAGGAACAGCACGTCCGAGAGGTCGAGGTCGATCTCCAGGTAGTGGTCGCGGAACGTGTGGTTCTGCGCCGGGTCCAGCACCTCCAGCAGGGCCGCGGCCGGGTCGCCGGAGAAGCCGCCCGCGGACAGCTTGTCCACCTCGTCCAGCAGCACCACCGGGTTCATCGAACCCGCCTCGCGGATGGCCCGCACGATCCGGCCCGGCATCGCGCCGACGTACGTACGCCGGTGACCGCGAACCTCGGCCTCGTCCCGTACGCCGCCGAGCGACACCCGGACGAACTTGCGGCCGAGCGCCCGCGCCACGGACTCGCCGAGGCTGGTCTTGCCGACACCGGGAGGCCCGGCCAGCGCCAGTACCGCGCCGGAGCCGCGCCCGCCCACCACGTGCAGACCGCGCGCCGCCCGGCGGTTGCGCACCGCCAGGTACTCCAGGATGCGGTCCTTCACGTCGTCGAGGCCGGCGTGGTCGGCGTCGAGCACCTCGCGCGCCGCGGCCAGGTCGGTGTTGTCCTCGGTACGGGCGTTCCACGGCAGCTCCAGCACCGTGTCCAGCCAGGTGCGGATCCAGCCCGACTCCGGGGACTGGTCGCTGGCCCGCTCCAGCCGGCCCACCTCACGCAGGGCCGCCTCGCGGACCTTGTCCGGCAGGTCGGCGCTCTCCACCCGGGTCCGGTAGTCGCCGGCACCGTCCGGCTCGTCCTCGCCCAGTTCCTTGCGGATCGCGGCCAGCTGCTGGCGGAGCAGGAACTCCCGCTGGCTCTTCTCCATGCCCTCGCGGACGTCCTCGCTGATCTTCTCCGTGACCTCCTGCTCGGCCACGTGGTCGCGCAGCCAGCCGACCAGCAGCTCGAACCGGGTGGTCAGATCGGTCGCGGCGAGCAGCTCGACCTTCTGGGACAGGCTGATCCACGGCGAGTACCCGGCGGAGTCCGCCAACTCGCCGAGGTCGGTCATCCGCTCGACCGCGTCGATGACCTGCCACGCCCCCCGCCGTTGCAGCACCGAGGTGACCAGCGCCTTGTAGTCGCGGGCCAGTTCCCGGGTCTTGCCGGTGGGCGCCGGAACCTCCAGCGGGGTCGCCTCGACCCACAGCGCGGCACCCGGCCCGGGTACCCCGGAGCCGATCCGGGCGCGGGACAGCCCCCGGATCACCGCGGCGGGTTCACCACTGGGCAGCCGGCCGATCTTGTCAATTGTCGCTATGGTGCCGACCGGTCCGTACTCGCCGTCCAGCCTGGGCACCGCGAGCAGCGTCTTGTCGCCGGTGGTCCGGGCGGCGTCGATCGCGGCCTGGGTGCTCGAGTCCAGGGTCACCGGAATGACCATGCCGGGCAGCAGTACCTCGTCGGTCAGCGGGAGAACCGGAAGAGTAGACATGCGCACCTCTGTAATCGCGTAATCATGAGCCTGACCCACTCAAGTTTTCGCGACGAGGTTCTGTTCCTTCCCGGGGCCCGGATGTGACCGCCGTCACCGCAGAGCCTCACCGAGCACCCCGCTTCGGGCCCGGACTCAGGCGAACTTCCCGGCCCATCGGGCGAATTTCCGCCCGCCGGGCGAATCTTCGGCCCCTTGACGAGCGGAGTTCGTCAGGCGGAGCGGGTATCGGGCGCGATGGCAGCCGGCGCCCGGCGGGTACGGCGGGAACCGCCCGGCACCCGGCCGGTCTGCGACTGCCGGCGCGTCACGCGCCCTCCGGACCTGGCGGCCGGGCCGACCCGCTCGTCGTCCGCCCCGCTCCGGACCATCCCCCACCGGCGCAGGTACGCGTCGGCCAACGCCCGGGCGGCCCGCTGTATGCCCTCCCCGGACAGCCCGCACCACAGGTAGACCAGGTCCTCGGCCTCGGCCAACGAGATCGGTTCACCGCCCCGGCGGAACCGCTCCGGCAGGCTGCCGGCCTCCAGCCGCAGGTAGTGGTGGGCGTAGACCCACGGGTACCACTCCGGCACAAAGGGCACGGCCGGGCCCTCGGTGCGCCGCACGAACTCCGCCACGGTCTCCACACCACCGATTTCCATGACACCCCCCTAGGCGATCATCCCCCTGATAGCACATTGTGGGGCTTGTGACCGGATCCGGCCCGCGACGCACCGACCGTCACGAAACGTGGCACATCGCCGCCAGCTCCTCGACCCGCCCGTGCAGCCGGTCCAGGTACTCCTCGGCCTCCGGCTTCATCAGCACGCTGCGCAGGATCCGGCCGCGTGGCACGTCGGCGGTGACCCGGTGGCCGCGCTCGCGCAGGGACTGGCCGGTCACCGCGTACGTCGCCAGGTACACCGGGTCGGCCGAGTCCGTCATGCCGCGCCGCATCAGCCACTCCGACGCCTCGTCGACCTGCGAGAGCGTGGCGCGGCGGGGCAGGTACGCCACGATGTCCAGCTCCGGCCGCTGGTACGGGGCCAGGTGAGCCGAGCCGGCCAGCAACTCGGCCCAGCGCAGCGCCGCCCGGCGGCCCGGGCGCAGCACGCCACCCAACCCCTTGTCCGTCAGCGGCAGGAGGCGCAGCGTCAGCCACAGCGCGGCGGCCGACGCCCCGGACCGGCTGCACTCCAGCGAGATCTCGCCCAGGTGCAACTGGTCGGAAGTGAAGTAGGTGTACGGCGAGTCGTGCCGGTAGAAGCGGCCGACCGCCGGGTCGGCGAACAGCACCGCACCGCACCCGTAGGGCTGCAGCCCGTGCTTGTGCGGGTCGACCACCACCGAATCGCAGCCGGCTATCGCCCGCCAGGGCGCGGACGCCACCCCGTCCGGGGAGTCGTCGGCGATCAGGGCGAAGAAGCCGCCGTACGCGGCGTCCACGTGCAGCCGCACCCCGTACCGCTCGCGCAGCGGCAGCGCCTCGTGGATCGGGTCGACCGCGCCCAGCCCGGTGGTCCCCGCGGTCAACACGACCGTACCGATCCGGCCGGTGGCCAGCAGCTGCTCCAGCGCCGTCAGATCCATCCGCCCGGCCGCGTCCACCGGCACCGGGTGCCCCTCCACGCCCAGCAGGTGGCACATGCGCTCGTGGGTGTAGTGGCTGTCCGCGCTGTACGCCACGCCCAGCCCCGGGTGGGTCTCCCGGGCCACGAACAGCGCCTCGAGGTTGGCGATGGTGCCGCTGGTGGTCAGGTGACCCAGGTGCGTGCCGAGGCCGAACATGGCGGCCAGCTGGGCGACGACCTCCTTCTCCAGCTCGGCGGTTGCCGGGCCGCCGTCCAGGGCGTGGTTGTTGGGGTTGATCTGCATCGCCGCCACGTAGCCGGCGATCGCGGCGGGGTGCGGCGGCTTGAGCATCTGGCCCGCGTACCGGGGATGGAAGAACGGGTAGTTGTCGCCGCCCAACCGCTCGGTGAGCTCGCCGAACGCCTCGGCGAAGCGCTCCTGCCCGACGTCGAGCGCGGGGTGCGGCTGGTACTCGCCGAAGCCGCCGGCCCACCGCTCGTGCCAGTCGACCGCCTGTTCCAGCCACCCTCGCAGGTCCATCCGCCGCCCCTCTCGCCCCAGCCGTCGGCCGACACGATAGCCGGCCACCAGGGCGGTGATCACGGCACGATGATCTGCGGGGAGCGGCGGCCTACCCTGGTCGGATGAGCGAGGGCACCGATCAGGACTGGGCTCGCCAGCGGAGCCGGGCGATCGCCGCGCACGCGGCCGAGCGGGACCGGCGGGAGGCTGCCGAGGCCGGACAGGCCCGGGAGCTGATCGCCGGCTTCGTCCGGGACGCGCGGGAGCGGGGCCTGCCGACCCGGTCGCTGTCGGCCCAGGGGTACGACGGACGCACCCGGTACCGGACCGGCCTGCGCGGCTGGTACCTGGGCGCCGACCACACCCTCGCGATCGGCGAGGACGGCGAGTTCTACATCCTGACCGTCCCCGGCTCAATGCGGGCCAGGCTCACCGGCGCCACGGTCCGCCCGGCATCGCCCCGGCTGGTGATCGGCGAGGGTGCCCGGGACGGCGAGCGGATAAGCCTGCGCGACCTGCTGCGGCTACGGCTCGAACGGGACGACCTCTAATGGGCGTGGCGCCCGGAGCGGAGCTGGCGGACCTATGAGCCCATTGATCGACCGGATCGGGATGGAATCCGCATTCCACGCCGATGAACTGGTCACCGTGAAGGATCCCGCACTCGCCGCGATCGCTCACGAGCCGACCCGCGACTTCCTGCGGGAGGTCGGCCTGCCGGACCAGGTCGGCTGGTTCGAAGCGGACCAGCGCCTTCTCGATGGCGACCTGCGAATCGGCGGCACAGCCTGGCAGGCCGTCGCGGAAAGGTACCCGGACTGCCCGCTGGACATGTCGGCCTGGCTCACTCTCGGCGGGATCGCCCTGGACGACGTCATCGTGGACACGATCACCGGGGCGGTGTATTGCATTCCGGAGGACGGCCCCGTTCACCTGCTGAATTCAAGCATCGACGCGCTGGCGTATTTCCTTCACGCACTGGAAGAGCAGCGGCCTTGGTACGACGCCGAGGCCAGCACCGACGAGGGCGTCGACCCCGACGGCGCCGAGCGCAGGCTGCTGCGCCGGATGCGCCAGGCGGACCCGATCGCCATGGAGCGCCCCGAATCGATGTGGTTCTCGGTCCTGGGGCACGTGCGCGATCTGCTGCGGAATTAGCTCCGCCCTCGGGGTGAATCCGCGAGGTGCCCGGGGCGCATCGCACCCCGGGCACCCGTTTCGCGTCGCGTTTCACGGCTCGCGCGATCAGTCGACCGCGGCGACCGCCTCCGGTACCTCGGGGGACGGCCGGTCCGCGGCACGGAAGACCAGCTTCGAGGTCTCCACGTTCTCCGGATCACCCTCGCAGTCCACGACCACGATCTGACCCGCCTTCAACTCGTTGAACAGGATCCGCTCCGACAACGAGTCCTCGATCTCACGCTGAATCGTGCGGCGCAACGGACGGGCACCCATCACCGGGTCCC
>NZ_BAABJQ010000059.1:0-21443 GCF_039543385.1 Rugosimonospora acidiphila | reverse complement strand
GGGACCCGGTGATGGGTGCCCGTCCGTTGCGCCGCACGATTCAGCGTGAGATCGAGGACTCGTTGTCGGAGCGGATCCTGTTCAACGAGTTGAAGGCGGGTCAGATCGTGGTCGTGGACTGCGAGGGCGATCCGGAGAACGTGGAGACCTCGAAGCTGGTCTTCCGCGGCGCGGACCGGCCCGCCGAGGTCCCCGAGACCGTTCCCGCCGACCTCGGCACCGCCGCGGCCGCCGGCTCGGACGAGTGACCGTCAACGGATAACCATCCAAAGCTAGCAACGACCGGCCCCGGACCTCACGGTCCGGGGCCGGTCGCGTATCCCGGATCGAGCGGCTCGCCGCCGGGGGCCCGGCGGCTCAGGACAGATAGCTCTCCAGCAGCGCCGGGGTCAGCCCGGCGTCGTGGATCGCGGTGAGGGCGGCGATCACGTCACGGACGAAGGCCGGCCGGAAATGCATCAGAATGATGTCGCCGGGCCGGATCCGGTGATCGTTCGTCTGGTAGCGGATCGTCCCGGAGTCCACCGTCTCGGACCAGTCGACCGCGACCCTGAGTCCGCAGTCATGCGCCACCCGCAGCGTGGTGCTGTCGTAGTCGCCGTACGGGGGCCGGAACAGGCTCGGCCCCGTGCCGAAGGTCCGTACCAGCGAATCCCTGGCGCCGCAGATCTCGTCTCGCTGGGACGCATAAGCCCTGCCGCGCAGCTCCGGGTGGTTGATCGTGTGGTCCTCGACCACTCCGCCCGCAGACCTCAGTTGATCGAAGAAGGCCGGGCTGCCCGCCGCGACCGGCGCTATCAGGAACATGGTGAACGGGATGTGCGCCGCCCGCATCAGCGGGATGGCCTCGGGCAGCTGCGTCCAGCCGTCGTCCATGGTCAGGAACGCCACCGGCTGGTCGACGGGGAGCCGGGTGTAGATCGGCACCGCGGGCCCGACCGGCACCGCCACCGGCCGGGGTGGCGGGGGCGGTGCAAACCGCGGCAGCTGAGCCAGGAACGAGGCCAGCGCCGGATCGGCCAGCGCCGGGTCGGTAGGGGCCGGGTCGGTCGGGGCCGCGCCGAACGGGCCGACTTCGGCAAGGCCGACGCCGGACGTGCCGGCACCGGAGGCGCTCGGCCCGGGCGAGGCCGGTTCGAGCGAGGCCGGTTCGGGCGGTGCGTAGTCGGGCGATGCGGCGCTGGCCGATGCGGCGCTGGGCGATGTGGGGACGGCGGATCCGGATGGGACGGCGGCCGGGCTCGACGCCCCGGGACTCGCGCCGTGACTCGCCAGGCGTACGGCTCGCGGGGTGGCGCACCCCACGAGTAGCAACAGGGTAAAGACGGCGAGTATCACGATCGTCCGGGTCAGTCGCATTGCGGCATTGTATTGACTGATTTGGACCAATCATGACCGACTAGTCGAATTAGTGGCTTTTCATGCGAGTGCCCGCTCGGGCCATCGGCCGGTCACGGGTGCTGTCCGGCCTCCTCGCCGGCCAGCGCGAACCGATGACCGGAGACCGGCACCACCAGGCCGTCCTCGACCAGCCCGGCCAGGGCACGGGCCCGCTGGGCCTGCTCCGGCCAGACGAGGTCCAGCCGGGCCGCCGGTACCGGCCCGGACTCCTCCCGGAGCACGGCCAGCAGCAGGCCGCGTACCTGGCGGTCGGTGCCCGCGTACCGCTGGGGCCGGCGGGTCGGCCCGGTGGGGGCCGGGCTCCCGGTCAGCCGCCAGGCGCACACGCTCCAGAATGGACACTCGTGGCACCGTGGGCTCCGGGCGGTGCAGATCAGGGCGCCGAGCTCCATGAACGCGGCACTCGCCCGGGCGGCGAGCCGGTCGGACGCCGGCAGGAGGGCCTCGACGGCGTCGAGGTCGGCGACGGTGGTGGCCGGCCCGGCATCCGCGCGCCCCGCCACCGCACGGGCGATCAGCCGCCGTACGTTCGTGTCCACCACCGGCTGGCGCTGCCCGTACGCGAACGCGGCCACCGCCCGGGCCGTGTACGTGCCGATGCCGGGCAGGGCGAGCAGCTCCTCCAGCCGGGCGGGCACCACGCCACCGTGCTGCTCGACGATGGCCTGTGCGCACGCGTGCAGCCGCAGCGCCCGGCGTGGGTACCCGAGCCGGCCCCAGGCCCGGATCGCCTCGGCGGCCGTGTCGGCGGCCAGCGAGGCGGGGTCGGGCCAGCGGGCCATCCAGGACCGCCACGCCGGCTCGACCCGGGCGACCGGTGTCTGCTGCAACATGATCTCGCTGACCAGCACTCCCCAGGCGCCGGCCGAGGGGTGCCGCCACGGCAGGTCCCGCGCGTTCTCGTCGAACCAGGCCGTCGCGGTACTCGCCAGGTCGGTGCTGCCCAGGTCGGTGCTCGCCAGGTCGGTGCTGCCCAGGTCGGTGCCGGTCGGCTCGGTGCCCGCCAGCTCGCTAGTCGCCGGATCCACGGAGAGACAGCCTGCCATCCCGAGCCAACACGGTCCGGTTGTGGGTATCCCCGGCGGCGTTGGGTTTGTCAGACTACCCGGGTGAACGAACTCGCGATCACGGTCGTCGGTCGGGACAGGCCCGGCATCATCGCCGACGTGTCCACGGCGCTGTCCCAGCTCGGACTCAACCTGACCGATTCGACCATGACGCTCCTGCGGGGCCACTTCGCCATGACGCTGATCTGCGTCGGGGCGGTCGAGGAGTCGGACGTGCTGTCCGCGCTGTCGCCGCTGACTGTCGACGGCGGCCTGCTGGCCACGGTCAACGTGGTGCCGCCCGGTCCGCCCGCCGGCAGTGGCGGCGCGCCCTACACGCTGCTCGTTCATGGCGCCGATCGGCTGGGTATCGTGGCCGCCGTGACCGGTGTGCTGGCCGAGGTCGGTGGAAACGTGACGGATCTGACCACCCGGCTGTCCGGCACGCTGTACCTGCTCTCCGCCGAGATCGACGTGCCCTCCGGCGTGGACTTCGACGACGTGCTGTCCAAACTGGACGAGGTCGCGGACCGGCTCGGCGTCGAGGTCAGCCTGCGTTCGGGTGACGCGGACGTCCTGTGACCGCACCGCTCGAACCGGTGCCCGACGCGGGCAAGGTAAGGCCCGTGGTCGCAGCGCCCGACCCGGTGCTGTCCCGCCCCGGTGACCGCGTCGATCCGGCCGACCCGGAGACCGTCGCGCTGGCCGCCGACCTGATCGCCACCATGCGGGTGTCGCCCGGCTGCGTGGGCCTCGCCGCGCCGCAGATCGGGGTCGGGGCCCACGTGTTCGTGGTGGACGTGACCGGCCACCCGCGCGCCAAGACCTGCCACGGCACGGTGGTGCTGTGCAACGCCGAGATCGTCGAGGCCACCCGGTGGCAGAAGGGCCGGGAGGGCTGCATGTCGGTCCCGGACCTGACCGGTGACGTCAAGCGCGCCGGGCACCTGGTGGTCCGCGGCACCCTACCGGGCTCGGGCGAGGAGCTGACGCTGACCACCGACGCGTTCGAGGCTCGGGCCTTCCAGCACGAGATCGACCACTGCGCGGGGCTACTCTTCCTCGACCGGGTACCGGGCCCGAACGCGATCTTCGCGCGCAAGGTGTATCTCTGACTGCGCGGCGGCGCGTCGCCGTGAACCCCTTCCGCTCTACCGATAGCGTAAGCGAATCATGAACCTGACGGTTGGCCCGCTGCCCCCGGCCGTCTATTGGCGGCGCCGTGCCCTCGTGTTGGGCGTGGTGTTGCTGCTTGTCATCCTCCTGGTCTCCATGTGCGGAGGCTCGAGCGGCGCGAGCAAGTCCCGTCAGGGACTGGCCAGTTCGTCGGCGACGTCGTCGCCGTCGCCCAGCAGCAGCGTCGAGCCCCCGATCCTGGGTGGGAACGGTTCGGGCGGGAGCGGTTCGGGCGGTGACGGCTCGGGCGGCGACGGCTCGGCGGGCGCCGGTTCGGGCGGCGCGGCGAACCCCACGGCGAATCCCACCGCGACGGGGGCCGCGACAACTACCGGCTCCGGGGCGGGTTCCGGCCAGGCCACGGCCGGCGCGGGTACCGACCCGTCGCTGTGTACCGACGCCGAGATCCAACTCACCCCGGTCATCCAGGCGATCCGGGGCGGCAACTACCCGTACCAGCTGACCCTGAAGATCAAGAACGTCTCCACCCGCACCTGCAAGCGTGACGTCGGGTCCGGCCCGCAGGAGCTGCACATCACCGATACCGCCGGGCACGTGCTGTGGTCCTCGGACTACTGCCCGAACGGCGGCGCGGCCACCGACGTGCGGAGCTTCGGCGCCAACATCGAGGACTCGTTCTGGCTGCCCTGGGACGGGTACGGCGACCGGCCGGGCTGCGGCAAAGGCGCCAAGCTCGCACCGGGCGGGTACCAGGTGGTGGCGAAGCTCGGCAGCAAGACGAGCAGCCCGGTCGGCTTCACCGTGAAGCCCGACGCCCCGGTGGGCAGCTGAAGCCCCGGTGGGCAGCTGAGCGCCGCGGTGGGGCAGCTGAGAGCCCCGTAGCCCGGCGCGAGGCGAGCCGCGGGTGCGCCCGCGGTCGGGGTTAGACGTACCGTTCCAGGATCGACGCCTCGGCCAGCCGGGACAGCCCCTCCCGCACCCCGCGGGCGCGGGCGTCACCGACGCCGTCCACCGCCTGCAGGTCCTCCACCGTCGCGCCGAGCAGCCGCTGAAGCGAGCCGAAGTGGTCGACCAGCCGGTCGACGATCGGGCCGGGCAGCCGCGGCACCTTCGCCAGCAGCCGGAACCCGCGCGGTGACACGGCCGCGTCCAGCGCGTCGGAGGCCGCCGGGTAGCCCAGCGCCCGGCCGACCAGTACCAGATCGATCAGGTCCGTCGCGGACAGCGCGTCGAGCTCCTCCAGCGCCTCGTCGATCAGGCGGCCCCGCCGCCCCTGCGGCAGATAGTCGCGGATCACCAGGGTGCGGTCGGCGTCCACGCCGGCCATCAGCTCCTCGAGCTGGAGGGCCAGCAGCCGGCCATCGGTACCCAGCTCAACCACGTAGCCGGCGATCTCGTCGGCGATCCGCCGGACCATCTCGAGCCGCTGCACCACGGCCACCGCGTCCCGCACCGTGACCAGGTCCTCGATCTCCAGCGCCGACAGCGCCCCGGAGACCTCGTCGAGCCGCAGCTTGTACCGCTCCAGCGTGGCCAGCGCCTGATTGGCCCGGGACAGGATGGCACCCGAGTCGTCCAGCACGTGCCGCTGACCGTTCACGTACAGGCCGATGATGTGCATCGACTGGCTCACCGAGATGACCGGGTACCCGGTCTGCTTGGCGACCCGCTCGGCGGTGCGGTGCCGGGTGCCGGTCTCCTCGGACGGGATCGACGAGTCGGGCATCAGGTGCACGCCGGCCCGGACGATCCGGGTGCCGTCGCTGGACAGCACCACGGCACCGTCCATCTTGCACAGCTCGCGCAGCCGGGTGGAGGAGAACTCGACGTCCAGGACGAAACCACCGGTGCAGATCGAGTCCACGGTCCGGTCGTAGCCGAGCACGATGAGCGCGCCGGTCCGGCCACGCAGGATGCGTTCGAGCCCGTCGCGCAGGGCGGTACCGGGCGCCATCAGCGCCAAATTGGCCCGCAGCGGATCGGTGTTGGCGCCGCCCGCCCACGGGGTCACCCCACCACCGCCGGGCCGCAGCGTCAGACCAGCGCTGGCCCGGTTGGGCCCGGCGCTGTTGATCCGGGTGGCGTCACGGTCGATCGGCACCCGCACATTCTACGGATGACTATCCACCCCGTGACGTTGTGGTGTGCGTCATTGCTCACCGGATGCGGCTTCCGCCGAGGCCCGTGCCGCCAGTTGCACGGCCGCGCGCACGTCGCCGACCTCGCGGACCTTCATGCCCTCGGGGGTCGAACCGGTTGCGGCGGGCCCACATCCGGCCGGGACGATGGCCCGCCGGAAGCCCAGCCGGGCGGCCTCGGCGAGCCGGCGCGGTACGGCGCCCACCCGGCGCACCTCGCCGGTGAGCCCCACCTCGCCGATCGCCACCAGATCGGCGGCCAGCGGCAGGTCGTGCGTGGCGGACGCCACGGCCAGCGCCATCGCCAGGTCCACCGCCGGCTCGAGCACCCGGATACCGCCCACGGTCGCGGCGAACACCTCCCGGTCGTGCAGCCTGGTCTCCGTGCGCCGCTGGAGCACCGCCAGCACCATGGCCAGCCGGGCCGAGTCGAGCCCGGACACCGTGCGCCTCGGCGAGCCGGCCACCTGCGCGCCGATCAGCGCCTGCACCTCGGTCACCAGGGCGCGTCGGCCCTCCATCGCGACGGTCACGCAGGCGCCCGGGGTCGGCTCCGCGTACCGGGTGAGGAACAGCCCGCTCGGGTCGGGCAGGCTGCTGATCCCGCCCTCGTGCATCTCGAAGCAGCCCACCTCGTCGGCCGCCCCGAACCGGTTCTTCAGGCCGCGCACCATCCGCAGCGAGGAGTGCTTGTCCCCCTCGAACTGGAGCACCACGTCGACCAGGTGCTCCAGCACGCGTGGGCCGGCCACCTGCCCGTCCTTGGTGACGTGGCCTACCAGCACGGTGGCGATGCCACGGTCCTTGGCGATGGAGACCAGCGCCGCGGTGACCGCCCGGACCTGGGTCACCCCGCCGGGCACCCCGTCCGTGCCGGGCGCGGAGATGGTCTGCACCGAGTCGATGATCAGCAGCCCGGGCTTGACCGCGTCCAGGTGGCCGAGGATCGCCTCCAGGTCGGTCTCGGCGGCCAGATAGAGCCGCTCGTGCAGGGCGCCGAGCCGCTCGGCGCGCAGCCGCACCTGGCTGGTCGACTCCTCACCCGAGATCACCAGGCAGGTCGAGGCGGCCGATCCCGGCGGGAGGCCGGAGCCGGCGGCCCACTGCTGTGCGACGTCGAGCAGCAGTGTGGACTTGCCCACCCCCGGCTCGCCGGCCAGCAGCACCACGGCGCCGGGCACCAGACCGCCACCGAGCACCCGGTCCAGCTCGGGAACGCCGGTCGGCCGGAATCGGGCGGGTTCCGCGCTGATCTCGGCGATCGGCCGGGCCGGCTGCAGCGGTGCCCGCGCGCTGACCGCGCGCAGGCTGGCCGGCAGGCCCGCGCCGCCGGTGGAGTCGATGATCGAACCCCACTCGCCGCACTCCGGGCACCGGCCGACCCACTTGGGCGGCCGGTGGCCGCACGCGTCGCACTCGTAGGCCGCCCGCGCCGCGCGGGGGGCGGCCCGTGGGGTCCGGGGCTTCGCCGATCTTTCGTTCACCGCCGCACGCTAACCGACGGGTACGACAAACCCCGACCGGCACGACGGAAATCGTGCCCGGCCGGGGCCGTGGATGTCGCGGTTGGCGCCTACTCGGTGGCGGCCGGTGCGGCGGCGGGGGCGCGCTGGTCCGGGCTGCTCGGGGTGTTCACCGGGAGCTGGAGCGGGTTGTTCGCGCTACCGATGGTGAACTGCCGGCCGCCCTGTTGGAAGATGAAGATGGTCTGGATCGTCATCCCCGCCCGCACCGGTCCGGACAGGTTGGCGACCTGCAGGAACTGGCTGCTGCTCTTGGTCAGCGCCACGCAGCCGTCCGACTTGATCGTGACGTTGATCTGCGCCGAGCCGGTCACCGCGGCCGCGGCGGACGCGCTCGTCGACGGGAGCGCGGAGGAGGAGTCCGTCGGGTTGGCGGAGGCGGACTCCTGCGCGGAGCTGGTGGGCTGCACCACGCTGTTGTTCGACGGAGTGCCGGTCGGCCCCGCCGGGCTGATCCCGCCCGAGGCGCCCACCGACGGGGCCACGCCCACGGTCGGGGCGCCGGTCGACGGGTTCGGCTGGATCGGCTGGGGCGAGTTCTGGCAGACGCTGGGGATGCCGGGGGCGGCACCGTCCGAGATCAGCACCTGGCCGGACGCGCTCTGCACGCCGGTGAGCGTGATGTCCTGCGGCGTGTTGTTGAAGATCCACACCGACAGTGGCGCGTTGTCGCCGGACTGGTACCCCTGCGGGCCGTTGAAGTCGACGGTCGCGTTCGAGATCTGGATGGTTTCGTCGGGCGTACCGGTCGTGACGCTGGCCTGCGCGCCGGGAACGGCGGGCGCGATCAACGAGGTCTCGGCCAGCTGGCCGCTGCTGCACGCGGCGAGCAGCCCGGTCGGCAGCGCCAGTGCTGCCGCGACGGCCGGTACGACCAGGCGCCGGCGATGCGAGCGGGTCACGACGCTCCTCCTGCAGACGGCAACGCGGAAAAGTGCAACGCGGTACAGCGTAGTGGCCATGATTCCGGCTCTGGCGGGCACCCGGCCTCTTCAGCCGGTCGTGCCTGACACGAGCAGCAGGATGACGTCCGCGAGCGCCACCACGAGAACCGATCGGAAGGCCGCCCGGGAGCCGGGACGGCGGGACAGGTACCAGCCGGTGGGCAGCACCACCACGGCCGCGGCCAGCACCGCCAGGCCCGGCCAGGACGGCGCCCCGGCCGGCCCGAAGACCAGCGCGGCGGTGGCCGCCACCAGCAGCGTTCCGCCGGCCGCCCACGAGGCGGTGGGCCCGATGCGATGCGGCAGCCCGCGTACCCCGGAGCGGAGGTCGTCCTCCAGATCCGGCAGGACGTTGACGAAGTGCGCCCCGCCGCCGAGCAGCGCGGCGGCCACGATCAGCCACCAGAACCGGGTACCCGCGACGAACGCGGCCAGCGCGCCGAAGGCGACCACGTACGGCGCCGGTGAGGCCGGGGTGAACTTCAGCGGCCAGTCGTACAGCAGGCCGCAGATCATGCCCACGATCAGGTACACGCCCGGTACCGGGCCGGAGAGCAGGGCCAGCGGCACCGTCGCCACGGCGGCGATCACGGCGCCGACGCCCACGGTACGGCGGGAGACCTCGCCCCGGGGGATCGGCTTGTCCTGGCGCCCGGTCTCGGCGTCGCGCCCGGCGTCCAGCCAGTCGTTGGTCCAGCCGACGGCGAGCTGGCTGGCCAGCACCGCGACGGTGATCGCGGCCACCGCGCCCGCCGAGCGCCCTACCACGATCGCCAGCAGCGCGGCGACGATCGTCACGGCGGCGGTGGGCTCCGGATGGCAGGCACGCACAAGGCCTCGCACACTCGCCCCCTTTCCGATCCGCCGCAGGCCGACGCCTCGCCAACCGGGGCGCGGCCGAGCCCGATGGTGGCGCGGGCGGGCACCCGACGCGTTCGGTGTCGTACCCGGGTGAGGCCGCCCACGGCGTGAACACTGTCGGATCTCGCCGTTTCATGTCAGGCTAACCAGGGTGCGGCGGAATGACGTGGCGCAGTACGACGCCCTGGCGGGCGAGTGGTGGCGCCCCGACGGCGCCTTCGCGATGTTGCACTGGCTCGCTGCCGCCCGGGCCCGGCTGATCCCACCGGCCACCAGGCCGGACGCGATTCTGGTGGATCTCGGCTGCGGTGCCGGGCTGCTGGCGCCGCACGTGGCCGGGAAGGGTTACCGGCACATCGGAGTGGATCTCGTCACCTCGGCCCTGGAGCAGGCCCGCGAGCACGGCGTGCGGCCGGTGCGAGGCGATGCCACCGCGGTGCCCCTGGGGGACGGCTGTGCGGACGTGGTCAGCGCCGGTGAGCTGCTCGAACATGTGGTCGACCTGCGCGGCGCGGTGGCCGAGGCGTGCCGCCTGCTGCGGCCGGGCGGCCTGCTGGTACTGGACACCCTCAACGCGACCCTGGCGGCCCGGCTGATCGCGGTCACCATCGCGGAGCGCATCCCGGGCGCGGCCCCGCGCGGCATCCATGATCCGAACCTCTTCGTCGCCGTGCGCGTGCTGAGGAGTGAGTGCGCCCGGCACGGGGTAGTGCTTGGGGTCAGGGGCATCCGGCCATCCGTGAGCGGGCTGGTTCGCCGGCTGGCCACCCGTAGAGGAGAGGTGACCATGGTGCCGACCTGGTCGAAGGCAGTGCTCTACCAGGGGCGGGGGGTCAAGAATGGGTGACCCGTTGGCGGCGGCGCGGCGGTTGGCGCCGCGCTTCGCCGGCCGGGCCGCGGGATACGACCGGGACGGTGCGTTCCCGGTCGACGACTTCGCCGACCTGCGCGCCGAGGGACTCTTCGGCCTCATGGTTCCGGCGCACCTCGGTGGGTTCGGCGCCGGTTTCACCGACTACGCGTCCGTCGCGTTCGAGCTGGCCAGGGGCAACGGCGCGACCGCGCTGGTGTTCAACATGCACGCCTCCGTCACCGGTGCGCTGGCCGGCATTCCCGAGGAGATGGCCCGCTCGCTGGGCGTACCGGACGAGTTCTTCGCGGCCCGGGACGAGATCTTGAAGGCCGCGGCGCGGGGCGCCTTCTACGCGGTGGCGATGAGTGAGCGCGGCGCCGGTTCGCGGCTGTCCAAGCTGTCGACGGAGTACGTCCGGGACGGCGACGACTACCTGATCAAGGGGACGAAGTCCTTCGTCTCCGGGTCCGGGCAGGCGGACGCGTATCTGGTCGCCGCCCGCAGCTCCGACGACCCGCAGACGGTGTCCCAGTTCCTGGTGCCGGCCACCAGCCCCGGCATCCGGATCGAGGAGACCTGGGACTCGCTCGGCATGCGCGCGACCTGCTCGCACGACCTGCACCTGGACGTCCGGATCCCGCGGACCAGCCTGCTCGGCGGGGTGGAGGGGCTGGCGCTGTGGTTCGCCCAGCTCATGCCGCACTGGCTGGTGGCCAGCTACGCCGCCGTGTACGTCGGCGTAGCCCAGTCCGCTATCGAGGCCTGCGTGGCGCATGTGAGCGGCCGGGGGGTGGCCGAGCTGCCGTGGGTACGGTCCCGGCTCGGTCGCGCCGACGCCGCCGTGGCCGCGGCCAGGCTGGCCGTCGAGCAGGCCGCCCGAATGGTCGACAGCGACCCGGGTGGCCAGGACACCAACCGCTGGGTGTGGCGCGCCAAGCTGCTGGCCGGTACGACCGCCGCCGAGGTCGCCGCGTCCATGCTGGAAGCGGCGGGTACCTCCGCGACCCGGCGCGGCAACCCGCTGGAGCGGCTGTACCGGGACGCCCGCTGCGGCTCGCTGCAGCCGGCCACGTCGGACGTGTGCGCCGACTGGCTGGGCATCGCGGCGCTGGGCGGCGACCCGGACTCGGACGGATCGGCGCCGAGATGGTAGTCATCGCCGGCGCGGGCATCGCGCACCCGACCGTGCAGACCCAGGACGAGCTGTGGTCGGGCTTCTTCTCGCACCATTACTCGGGCGTCCAGCGGGCGCTGGCGGCCCGGCTGTTCCGCAACTCGGGCGTCGAGCGCCGGCACGGCGTGATCAACCCGGCGATCGAGGACGTGACCGGCTGGTCGACGGCCAAGCGGATGCAGCGGTACCTGACCGAGGCGCTACCGCTGGGTAAGTCGGCGGTGGCCGACGCGCTGGACGGCGCCGGCCTCGCGGCCTCCGAGATCGGGCTGTTCGCGGTCTGCTCGTGTACCGGATACGTGACCCCCGGGCTGGACATCCTGCTCGCCCGGGACCTCGGCATGTCACCGGACACGCAGCGGCTGTTCATCGGGCACATGGGCTGTTACGCGGCGCTGCCCGGCCTGGGCGTGGTGACCGACTTCGTGCGCTCCCGGGGCCGGCCGGCGGTGCTGCTGTGCCTGGAGTTGACCAGCCTGCACGCCCAGCCACCCAGCGCGGACGCGGATCAGATCGTGGCGCACTCGCTGTTCTCCGACGCGGCGGCCGCCGTGGTGGTGCTGCCGGACGGCCCCGGGTACGAGGTGATGGCCGTCGACTCGCTGACGGACGCGGCCACGGCCGACCACATGACCTGGGACGTCACCGATCTGGGCTTCCGCATGGGGCTGTCCCCCCGGGTGCCGGATGTGCTGGATCTGCACGTCGAGCCGCTCGTGGACGGGCTGCTGGCCCGGCAGGGGCTGCACCGGGACGACGTGGACGGCTGGGCGGTGCACCCGGGCGGACCCCGCATCCTGGACGTGGTCGGCAAGCGGCTGGGGCTGGGCGAGGAGGCGATGGCGCCGTCCCGGCGGGTACTGGCTGAGCACGGCAACTGCTCGTCCCCGACGGTGCTGATGATCGTGGACTCGCTGCGCGCGGCGGCGCCGCGAAACGTGCTGGCCATGGCCTTCGGGCCGGGCCTCACGCTCTACGCCACCCTGCTGCGCGCCGTCCCCTGACCGGCGCCACGCCCCGACAGGCCCCCAGGCGAGCCCTGGGGGCCGGAACGGTCCGAACGCCGGGCCGAGTTCTGGTACGGACGGTTCAGCCGAGGTGGGTCAGGTAGGTCCGGAAGTCGGCGACCGTCCTGACCGGCTGGATGGTGCGATCGATCTTGCCGGTGCTACCCACCAGTACGGCAACCACGCCGTCCACCGTCGTGGAGCTCGCGTATCTCGACCGCAGCACGCTGTTCGGGTCGGCGACGGCTCGAATCCGGTGGCCGAGCAGCGGGCTTGGCAGCGGCGGCGCGGTGCGCCCGACGGCCAGCACCGTCACCGAGGCCGGAGCCGCGGTGGAGGCCGCGGAGATCAGGCGGCCGCAGTCGCAGCCGTCGACCAGCAGGATGACCGCCGGTAGGTTTTCCCGCAGCTGGACCGCCTTGTTGGACCCGTCGAGCAGGGTCACGTCGGGAAGGGCGGAGCTGCCTGAGGCGGGCGCCGCGCCGGCGGTGCCGTTGTGGGTCGACCGGCTCGGCCAGGCGAGCGCGAACAGGCTGGTCAGCGTCGCGATGATGGCGACCGTCATGATCAGCAACGGAATGCCCAGCGTGGGTGAGGTGTCCCCACTCAGCTTCTTGGGCTTGGGGGGCAGTCGGAGACGCTTGCGCCACCGGCTGCGCCGGGCGGTGCGGCGCCATTCGCGCCGCAGCGCGGCTGCCTCGTGATCGAGTTCGGCGGCATCGTCCGGAATGACGATAGCGCCCCATTCTGGGGGGAGACCTGGCACGCCGCTGCCATCGTGCGGTCGTTCGCCGCCGTTGTCCCCGCGCAGGGTGCCCATGGCTAGTCTCCTCGGCCCTACTGTTAACTTTCCCGTATCCGACCGGCGACGCGCCAGAGTGCGGGCCATACTTTCCTACCCGCGGACCGCCGCACTTACTCTCTCCTATGTCCGGACATGTGGTGGATCAGTGTTCGTGCTGGTCACAGCATGATTACGTTGCGTGATGATGCATGGATGACTGGCCGTGTCAAGCTGGAGAAACCGGTCTCACAACCACCCTGACCAGCGCTAATGCTCACCCCCGGACTGGGCCGGGCGGGCGATGCCGTGTTACCCTGGACACAGCGAAAGGGGTTTCGAACCTATGGTTTTCAGTGTCGGCGAGACCGTTGTTTACCCCCACCACGGGGCCGCACTCATCGAGGCAATCGAGACTCGGGTCATCAGGGGCGAGGAAAAGCAGTACCTCGTCCTGAGGGTTGCACAGGGTGACCTGACGGTGCGTGTCCCAGCCGAGAATGCCGAGATCGTGGGTGTTCGTGAGGTCGTGGGCGAGGAGGGCCTCACCAAGGTCTTCGACGTCCTCCGGGCCCCGCACACCGAGGAACCGACCAACTGGTCTCGGCGTTACAAGGCAAACTTGGAGAAACTGGCGTCCGGTAACCCGCTGAAGGTGGCCGAGGTCGTGCGTGATCTCTGGCGGCGGGAACGGGAGCGTGGGCTCTCCGCGGGCGAGAAGCGAATGCTCGCCAAGGCCCGTGACATTCTGGTCGGCGAGGTGGCACTTGCCGAGAAGAGCACCAAGGACGAGGCCGAGATGCTCCTCGACAAGGTTCTCACCGAGGCCTGACCGGCCCGAGATCGAATTCAGCTGCGAAGGACCGCGACGTGACCGCGCGCCCAGATCTGCGCGGTGACGTCGCGGTCCTTGTGCCTGCGGCGGGTCTTGGCGTGCGGCTGGGCCCCGGCGGGCCCAAGGCGCTACGACTGCTGTCGGGCGAGCCCCTCCTGGTTCACGCGGTGCGGCGGGTGGCCGCGGCCGGGGTCGGTTGCGTCGTGGTCGCGGCGCCGCCCAGCGAGGTCGAGGCGGTCCGCGAACTGCTCTCCGGGGTGGCCACGGCCACCGTGGTGGCCGGCGGCGCGACCCGCCAGCACTCCGTGTCGGCCGCGCTGGCCGCGGTACCCGCGAATTTCGAGATCATCCTTGTGCACGACGCGGCCCGCGCGCTCACGCCGCCGAGCCTGATCGTCGAGGTGGCCGAGGCCGTCCGGGGCGGCCATGACGCGGTGATCCCGGTGCTGCCGGTGGTCGACACGATCAAAGAGGTGTCCGCCTCCGGGGCCGTGGTCGGCACGGTCGACCGGTCCGTGCTGCGGGCCGTCCAGACGCCGCAGGGTTTCCGCCGCCGGGTGCTGGCGGCGGCGCACGCGGCGGCGGTGGACGAGCACACCGACGACGCCGGCATGGTGGAGAAGCTGGGGATCACCGTGCACTGCGTACCCGGCGACGAGGCGGCCATGAAGATCACCCGGCCCGTAGACCTTGTGATCGCCGAAGCGCTGCTCGCGCGTACCCTCGCCTCGTGATCGTTCCCCGGGTCGGTGTCGGCACCGACGTGCACGCCTTCTCCGCCGACCGGCCGTGCTGGGTGGCGGGGCTGCTGTGGCCCGGCGTCGACGGGCTGGCCGGGCACTCGGACGGCGACGTGGCCGCGCACGCGGCCTGCGACGCGCTGCTGTCCGCGGCCGGGCTCGGGGACCTGGGTGCCAACTTCGGCGTCGATCGCCCGGAGTGGGCCGGGGCCTCGGGCGTGGCACTGCTCACCGAGACCGCCCGCCTGGTCCGCGAAGCGGGCTTCGCCATCGGCAACGTGTCAATCCAGGTGATCGGGGTGGCACCCAAGATCGGCCCCCGGCGCGCCGAGGCGCAGTCCGCGCTGGGCGAGGCGATCGGCGCCCCGGTCGCGGTGTCCGGCACGACCACCGACGGGCTGGGCATGACCGGGCGGGGCGAGGGGCTGGCCGCCGTCGCGGTGGCGCTCGTTCTGCCTGGGTGACGCCACGCCCGGCTGGGCGGCTCAGCGGTTCCGGCCCGCCCAGGTCCAGGCGTACCCGGTGTCCTCGCAGGCCAGCGCCGGCTCGCACAGGTCCAGCGGCCGGAAGGTGTCCACCATCACGGCCAGTTCGTCGAAGTACTCCACCCCGATCGCCCGCTCGGCGGCGCCCGGCTGCGGGCCGTGGGTGAACCCGCCGGGATGCAGCGAGATCGAGCCCTGCTCGATACCGGATCCCCGCCGGGCCTCGTAGTTGCCGCCGGTGTAGAACAGCACCTCGTCGGAGTCCACGTTGTGGTGGTTGTACGGGACCGGGATCGCCAGCGGGTGGTAGTCCACCTTGCGGGGCACGAACGAACAGATCACGAAGCCCGGCCCCTCGAAGGTCTGGTGCACCGGCGGCGGCTGGTGCACGCGGCCGGTGATCGGTTCGAAGTCGTGGATGGACAGCGCCCACGGGTACAGGCAGCCGTCCCAGCCCACCACGTCGAACGGGTGGTTGGCGTAGACGTACCGGGTCCAGCCGCGCCGGTGCCGCACGTACACCTCGACGTCGGTGGCGTCGTCGTACAGGGGCTCGTCCGGGCCGCGCAGGTCCCGCTCGCAGTACGGCGACGCCTCCAGAAACTGGCCGCGGGTCGACAAATACCGCCGGGGTGGCCCGATGTGACCGGTCGCCTCGATGACCAGCATCCGCACCCGCCCGTCCGGCACGATCCGGTGGGTGACCGAGGTAGGGATGATCACGTAGTCGCCCTCGCCGACCTCCAGCGTGCCCATCACGGACTCGACGCGCGCCCGGCCCGCCTCGACGTACAGGCACTGGTCGCCGATGGCGTCCCGGTACAGCGGGGACGGCCGGTCGGCGACCACGTAGGACAGCCGCACGTCCTCGTTGGTCAGCAGGTGCGCCCGGCCCAGGACCGGGTCGCCGCCGCCGGCGTCGAGCTTGTGGGTGCGCAGGTGCCGCGGCTTGAGCGGGCGGTTGCCGGCCGACGGCCAGGCCGGGGGGTCGAACGGGTCGGCCGCCACGATGGCCGTCGGCAGGTGCCGGTGGTACAGCAGCGAGGAGTCGGAGGAGAAGCCCTCCTGGCCCATCAGCTCCTCCGCGTACAGCCCGCCGTCGGGCTGCCGGAACTGGGTGTGCCGCTTGGGTGGGATCTCGCCGACTCGCCGGTAGTAGGGCATGTTCAGCAGCCTCCTGCCGTCCGAAACCCGTCGTCCGATGATCGTTGGGTCCGATAATCGGACAAAATTGTCCGCTACTCGTAGATTCCGCGCGGTTCGGCGCCCTGTCAACCGGGCCGCCGGGCCCGGCGCGTCCTCCTATGGCCGGTCGGCCGCGGGCCGGCGGCACGAATCGGACACTGAGGAGCGTCGGGTAGCCTGCTGCGGCGGAGGTGTAGACACATGGACTCAGGCCGCCAACCGGGGGTCAGTTACCGGATGATCGGCCTGGTGGCGGCCGTCCTGGTGGTACTCGGCGGGGTGGCCGGGTACCGGGCCCTGGCGCCGGGCGCCATCGCCGACCGGGCGGAGACCGCCTACCCGCGCAGTGCCCCGTCGGCGCAGCCGGGGGTCTACGGCACGCTGCTGGCAGCGCCGATAGTGGTCGACGGCCGGCTGCGGGTGTACGCCAGCAAGCAGCAGGTCTATGCCGACGATCCGGTGAACATCAAGTCGACCATGTCGCCGTTCTGGTCGTACCGGCGCTGGCCGGCCCAGGTGCTCGGGGTGGTGGCCGTCGGCACCACCGTGGTCACCCAGTGGTCCGACGGCGAACTGGTGGCGCTGAACGCGACCACTGGCGCCGTGGCGTGGCAGGCGAAGCTGACGCTGCCTGGGGGCCTGGTGTACACCGGCCGGCGCACCGGGGCCTCGACCGTCTACGACCCCTCCCGGCTCTACAGTGCGGGCCGCACGGTGGTGGCCGCCGGCGCCACGCAGGTGCGCGGGTACGACGCGGGGACCGGCCGGCAGCTCTGGCAGCGGCCGGCGAGCGCCTGCTCGAACGACTTCACCGGCCCCGACGTGTTCGTGTCCGTCACGACCTGCGGCCAGCCGGCCGTGCACGCCTACGCCGCGGCCACGGGCGCCCCACTGAGCTGGCCGCAGGCGGCCCTCACGCCGGTCGGTTGCGCGCTGGGCCACTCGGGCTGCCAAGGCGTACGCGACTCGCAGGGCGCCTGGGCGATCGGCACGGGCGGCGCGCTGACCCCCGCGCCGGTGCTGGCCCGGCCGGGTGTCTGGGTCACCGGCGACGTCGCGGTCGTGCCGCACGGCGACGGCCAGGTGGCCGGCGTCGGGCTGACCGACAACCGGCAGCTCTGGACCGCGGAGGGCCGGGTGATCGCGGTGGAGCCGGGCGTGGTGCACCTCGCCGTCCCGGTGCCGGGCTTCCGGTTCCTGGAGGTCACGACGCTGGACGCGACGAGTGGCGAGAGCCTGTCCGGCTACCTGTTGAAGCCGCAGGCGAGCCAGCCGTTCGACCTGGGGCAGGTGTACGCGGTGGACCGGTTCCTGTTCATCGAGCGGGTCAACCCCGGCGCCACCCCGGACCAGCCCGACAGCGCGTACTACTTCCCGACCCCGAACGTCATCGTCGCCGGAAGCTGAGCGGGCCCGGGCGAACCCGGGCCCACCCTCAGGCCGGGGGGAGCGCCGTCTCGGCCGCGCGCAGGAACGCGTCGTTCTCCGCGGGGGTACCGACGGTCACCCGTACCCCATCGCCCGGGAACGACCGCACCACCACGCCGCGCTCCTCGCAGGCCGCGCCGAAGGCCACCGACCGGTCGCCCAGCGGCAGCCAGAAGAAGTTGGACTGGCTGTCCGGCACGTCCGGCACCAGCTTGCGGAGCGCCGGCAGGAGCCGGTCGCGCTCGGCGACCACCAGCGCCACGCGCCGGTCCACCTCATCGGCCGCGGCCAGCGCCGCGAGCGCCGCGGCCTGGGCCAGGGTCGAGGTCGAGAACGGCGTGAGCACCTTGCGCACCGCGTCGGCCACGCCCGGCTGCGCCACCAGGAAGCCGACCCGGGCGCCGGCCAGGCCCCAGGCCTTGGACAGGGTGCGCAGCACCACCACGTTGGGCCGGTCGGCGTACCGCTCGAGCGCGTCCGGCACCTCGGGGTCGGTGACGAACTCCCGGTACGCCTCGTCGATCACCACCAGCGTTGTCTCGGGTACCGCGTCGACGAACGCGTCCAGCTCGGCGCGGCGCAAGGAGGTGCCGGTCGGGTTGTTCGGGTTGCAGATCAGGACCATCCGGGTGCGCGGGGTCACCGCCGCCGCCATGGCCGGCAGGTCGTGCCCGTGATCGGCCAGGTTGGGTACCCGCAGCGCGGTGGCCCCGGCGACCGCCACGATGATCGGGTACGCCTCGAACGAGCGCCAGGAGTACATGATCTCGTCGCCCCGTTCGACGCAGGTCGCCTTGGCCAGGTGCTCGGCGAGGGCCACCGAGCCGCAGCCGGTGACGATGCGCCCCGGGTCTACGCCGTACCGGGCCGCCAGCGCGTCGCGCAGCGCGACGGTGCCCAGGTCCGGGTACCGGTGACTGTTACTGGCCGCCGCCGTGATCGCCTCGACGACCCCGGGCAGCGGCCCGTACGGCACCTCGTTGCTGGCGAGCTTGATGGTCCCGGGCAGGGACCGGCCCGGCACGTAGCTGGGCAGCGCGGCAAGGTCGTCACGGACGAGAGTCATGACTGTTCTCCGGTCTTCTTCGAAGCCTTGACGGGGGTGAGTTCGTGCCCTCGGCGCCCGACGCGGACCACCACCGTGGCGGCGGAGCGGTCGTGCAGCGCCAACTGCAGGGGGCCGCCCATGGCCGGCGAGATCGAGTCCACCAGTTGCAGGATGAAGCCGAGCCCGCAGCTCCACAGCAGCATGGGGACGCCGAGCGGGCTCCAGCGGCGCAGCGCCCGCCGGAAGCCCAGCGGATCCTCGCTCTCCAGCGGCATGACCTTGATGCCGACCACCCGCTTGCCGAAGGTCTGCCCGCTGTGCGCGACGGACGGCACCTCGTATGCCAGCCAGACCGCCATCGCGACCAGCGGGATCACGTAGGCCAGGACGCTGGCCCGGCCGGGCACCGCCGGCAGGTTGTCGTAGTTGGTCTGGTGCGCCAGCGCGCTGACCAGCGGGGCGTAGTCGGAGATGAACAGGTAGACCAGCCAGCCGGTGGCGAGCACGTTGAGCCCGAGCACGATGCCGAAGTCGATCAGCCGGGCGAGGAAGCGCAGCCCGAGCCCCGCGACCGGCAGCCCGTGCGGCTGGGGCCGCGCGTACCCGAGGGCGACGCGGTAGCCGGGCGGCAGCGGGACACCGGGCGGCCAGGGGATGGTGCCGGGCGGCATGCCGGGCGGGACGTTCGGCGGCGGGGCGCCGGGTCCCCAGGCACCGGGCGGCGGTGCCGGCGTTCCGGGCGGCCAGCCGGCGACCGGCGCACCGGGCGGAATGGGCGCTCCGGGCGGAAAGGCACCGGGGGGTACGGACGAGCCGGGGGGCACCGGCTGGCCGGGTGCCGGGGCGGCGGGCGGCCAGCCACCGGGCGCCTGCCAGCCCGGAGGCCCCCAACCGGGAGGGCCCTGCGGCCGGCCGGGTGCCGCCGTGCCGGCGTCCGGCGCCGGCTGGCCGGCCGAGGGCGGTGCCCCGGCCTCCGGCGGCGTCCCGGCTCCTGCCGGTGCCCCGACCGGGGCCGGCTCCGGCCCCGGCGGCAGGGTGACCGTGCCCGGCGAGGCCACCTCCGGCGGCGTGCTGGGGGGAGTGGCGTCGATCGGCAGTGGGTCACCGATCCAGCCCTCGCCGTCCCAGTACCGCTGGGTGGTCGGCTCGGCCGGGTCCTTGTACCAGCCCGGTGCGATGTCGTTCACCCGGTAAGTGTTACAGGTTCCCTCGACGGTCCTGTTCCCGCTCGATCGCCTCGAACAACGCCTTGAAGTTCCCCTTGCCGAAACCGAGCGAACCGTGCCGCTCGATCAGCTCAAAGAACACCGTCGGTCGATCCTGTAGAGGTTTCGTAAAGATCTGCAGCAGGTACCCGTCCTCGTCCCGGTCCACCAGGATCTTCCGGGCCTGCAATTGCTCGATCGGCACCCGTACCGTGCCGATCCGGGCGCGCAGCCCCGGGTCCTCGTAGTAGGAGTCCGGGGTGTCCAGGAACTCGACCCCGGCCGCCCGCATGGCGTCCACGCTGGCCAGGATGTCGTTGGTGGCGATCGCCACATGCTGGGCGCCCGGGCCCCCGTAGAACTCCAGGTACTCGTCGATCTGTGACTTGCGCCGGGACATCGCCGGCTCGTTGAGCGGGAACTTCACCCGCCGGGTGCCGTTGGCGACGACCTTGCTCATCAGCGCCGAGTACTCGGTCGCGATGTCGTCGCCGACGAACTCCGCCATATTGGTGAAACCCATCACACGCCGGTAGAACTCCACCCACTCGTCCATCCGGCCCAGCTCCACGTTGCCGACCACGTGGTCGACCGCCTGGAAGAACCGCTTGGGCGCGCCGGCCGCGATCGCCGCGCCGCGGTCCACGATCGGTGGCCGGGCGACGAACCCGGGCAGGAAGGGGCCGTCGTACCGGGACCTGTCGACCAGCGAGTGCCGGGTCTCGCCGTACGCCGCGATGGCCGCCAGCCGGACGGTCCCGTACCCGTCGGAGAGATCGTGCGGCTCCTCGACGCCCCGGGCGCCGTGCTCGGTCGCGTACCGGTACGCGGCATCGACGTCGGGTACCTCCAGCGCGATGTCCAGGATCCCGTCGCCGTGCCGGGCGTGGTGCTCGGCGCCGAAGGTGCCGGCGCGCACCGAACCGGCGATCACGAACCGGGCGGAGCCGCTGGTGAGCACGTACTCGACATAGTCACGACAGTGCTGGTACGCCGCCGCGTCCTGGGTCGCCCGGTCGGCCTGCTCCGGCCCGCGCACCGCCACGCAGGTCATCCCGAAGGCGGTGGAGTAGTAGTGGGCAGCCTGCCTGGCGTTGCCCACCATGAAGTAGAGGTGGTCGAGCCCCTTGACGGGGAACGGGTCCGCCGTCACGTCGTGCTCGATGGCGCCGATGAGTTCGTCAACGTCGATGTCGGCCTGCGTCATCGCCGGATCCCTTCGCTGCGTGGTCCCGCGCCTCGGTCCGTGCGCCGATCGCGTGCCCGCAGAATCGCCGCTCCGATCGACCTGGGCAACTGTCCGGAGATCCGGTGGTCAGTCTGCGCAATCTGTCGAGCCATACCCCCCACTAACTGCACAATGTGTACATGCGGAGCCCGACGTTTACTTACCTCGCGGACCGGCTATCTCAGCAGGGAACTGGAAGGGGGGCCAGCCATGGCAACGAGGAGCTCACGGTCGTCGGCCAAGGGAAACGTCATCAAGCCGACCCGGGCCAACGGACTGAAGGACATCGACGTCTCCGCGGTCGGCAACGACCTGCAGGACACCCTGGTCGAGCTGACGGACCTGCACCTGCGGGCCAAGCAGGCGCACTGGAACGTGGTGGGACGGCATTTCCGGCAGGTGCACCTTCACCTGGACGAGCTGA
>NZ_BAABJQ010000058.1:0-24599 GCF_039543385.1 Rugosimonospora acidiphila | reverse complement strand
AGGACCCGGCTCGCGGTCTGGATGATGCAGCTGGAGATCTGGTGCTCGATCGCGCGTGGGTTGATGATCTGCCCCTGGTCCTGGGCCACGGTCACCTCGGTGAGCAGCACCTGGCCCGTTGCCGGGGCTCGCCTCGGCCCGACGGGACGCCGAATCGGCCCGCCGGTTCTTCCGCCAGGCGCTGCGGACGCTGAAGGTCACGCCTACCGAGGTGGTGACCGACGCCGCTCCGGTCTACCCCGCCGTACTCGATGATCTCGTTCCCTCGGCGTCGCATTACATCGAGCGTTACGCCGACAATCCGATCGAGACCGATCACGGCCACCTCAAACACCGGCTGCGACCGATGCGTGGACTGCGCACCGACCGTACGGCCCAGGCGATCATCGCCGGACATGCCTTCATCCAGAACCTCCGCCGCGGGCACTACGAACTGGGAATGGGCGTCCCGCCCAGCTCGCGGGTCGCCGCGGCGTTCACCGAACTCACCCTGATGATCTGACCTCGGACCTCACCGCCGGCACAACCTTGTGGTCCGATCCGATAATGCAACAGCGCCCCCCAGCGACTCGAGCCCACGTCTTTCCCTGCCCTGATGCTGGCGAGCGGCCAGAGTGTCACACCGAGGCCGCCTTGATGTTCGGCGCTGCGATCGTGACCACGGTGGGACCACCCTCGGGACTGAGCACGCTCAGGCTGCCGTCGAAGGTGCTCAGTCGCCGGCGGATGCCGGCCAGGCCGCCGTGGTCGGGGTCGGTCTGGGCTCCGCCCTGGCCGTCATCGGTCACGAGCAGCGTGACGGTCTCGGATGTCTCACTGAGGTTCACGCGCAGGCCGGTGGCCTTGGCGTGCTTGACCGCGTTGGTCAGCACTTCAGCGACCGCGAAGTAGAGCGCCGACTCGAGTGGCGCGGCGAGCCGGTCCGAAAGCGTGGAGGTCACCACGGTGGGGATCGCGGTGTCCTTGGCGATCGCGCGGATCGCGTCGACGAGGCCGCGGTCGGCGAGTACGGGCGGACGGATGCCGCGCACGAGCCGGCGCAGCTCGGCGAGCCCGGCCGCCGACTCACCTTTTGCCTGGCTGAGCAGCTCTATGGCCCGGTCGGGGTCATCGCGCACGAGCCGGGCGGCTTCCGTGATGGTGAGCCCCGTGGAGACGAAGCGCATCTGTGCGCCGTCGTGGAGGTCACGCTCGATGCGCTGCAGTTCCGCCTGCTCGAGGTCGAGGACGTCAGCGCGGGTGGCCTCCAGGGTGGCCGCGCGGCGGCGCCACTGACCCGCGTCCTCGACGTGGAGCACGAGCCGGGACCAACCACCCTGGGCGCGCAGCAGCGGGCGGGCGAGGGCGATGCCGATGAGAACCTGAACGGCGATCAGGACGAGCGTCGCCCCGATGCCGGCGGCGAGCGGCATACCCATCGCGTCGGCGATCGTGAACCACGTCGCCGGCCGGAACGAGGAGAAGAAGACCTCGAACGGCATCGAGACCAGCTCCCACGCGCCCTCCAGCACGAGTCCGAGCGACATGATGCCGAGAGGTATGCCCACGATGGGGTTCAGCATGTGCCACAGCACGTCTCGCCGAACCACCGGATCCTTCAGTCGCTGCCAGGTGTGGAGTACCTGCCAGGGGCCGGGCTGCCCGGTCACCGGTCGGCGGTACCCCTCGACGGTCACGCCGGGAAGCCGCCGCGCGAGGGCACGGGACCGGTCCGCGTGCGCACCGGCGAAGTCGATCGCCCCCGGGAGCATCCAGATGCCCACGCCGATGAATACCAGCACGAACGCGACGAGCAGCCGGACGAAGCCGAACCACTCGACGAATGCCTCGGCGAGGAACTGGATGGCACCTGCCCACGCGCGTGGCGCCCTTGGGAGCCCATCTCGTGGGCCATTCTCACTTGGCAGTGAATCGATGGACGGGGTGCTCATGCGATCAGAGTATCGGCGTCCGTGCCGTGTACCGATGGTGCCAGCACCACTGTATGTCCTTGCACCATCATCAGGCGCATCCGTTTCCGCGCGCCCGGGGTGAACAGAACGGGCGTGAGAGCATTCGGATGCAATTGCCCGCGCGACTCAGGTCGACCAGGTACAGAGATCCACATCGGATCGGCTACATCGCCAGGACGCGGGGTGACGATAAGATCTGCGAAATGCGAGTGTTCATCGCCGAGGACCAGATGCTCGTTCGCCGCGGGATCGAGCAGATACTCCTGGCCCACGGGGTGTCGATCGCCGGGACGGCCAGAGAGGCGACCGGTCTGGAGGACGTGATCCTCGGCTCCGGTGCGGAGCTCGCGCTCCTGGATATCCGCATGCCCCCCACCCACACCGACGAGGGCATCCGCGCGGGTGTGGAACTGCGCCGACGCTACCCCGGATTCCCCGTGGTCGTCCTGTCCCAGTATGTCGAGCAACTCTACTTCGATGAGCTGCTCGCGCACGGCGACGGCGGCGTGGGCTACCTGCTCAAGGACCGCGTGTTCGATGACGTGCGGTTCGTTGCGACACTGCGTGCGGTCGCGTCGGGTGAGACCATCGTCGATCCTGAAGTCGTCGCCCGGCTCGAGAATCGCCCCACGAGCGGTCCTCTCGCCGAACTCACCCCACGCGAGTACGCCACCCTGGGGCACATGGCTACCGGAAGTTCCAACGCGGAGATCGCCGAGCGTATGTTCATCACGGAGAAGGCCGTCGCCAGGCACATCAACAGCATCTTCGCCAAACTCGGGCTGGGTGAGAACGCCAACAGCTCCCGGCGGGTACGAGCCGTCCTCACTTACCTGCGCGGCTGACCCCACCGCATCTTCCGAGCCACTGACGGGGCGCTGACAAGCGCCTCACGCTGCTGCCTTCATCTGGCGTTGGGGTGCAGGCACCATGGATCATTCTTGCGGAAGTCCGTGGAATAGGACCATGAGATCCGTCAAACAGGGGCGACTCATTCCCCCTTCCTCTCGTCGCGGAGCCGTCGCGCGCATCGCCGTGTGGAGTTCCGTGCACCCATGGATCGCACTGCTCATCTGGGCCGCCTTCGTCGGCGGCTCTCTCTCGCTCTCCTTTCTGGTCGGCACGCATGAAGCGTCGGACAACCAGAGGATCACCGGAGAGGCACAGCACACCGCCGAACTCGCCACCGCAGCCGGGTACCCGTACCCCGCGACCGACCTTATCCTGGTGACGGGGAACTTCACCTCCGCGGACGCCCAGCAGATCCTAACGGAACTGTCCGACACCCAGCACGTCGAGTCAGTGACCGGCCCCACCCGATCCAGCGCCGGCGACGCGCTGGTCTACACCGTCGCCATCAACGGAGATCCGGACACCGCCTCCGATCGACTGGCACCGCTGAACGCCACGGTGAAACAGCTGAGCGGCGAGTTTGGCTCGCTCACGATCAGCGAGACGGGCGAGACCACCATCATCGACGACTTCCAAACCTGGCTGGGCAAGGACCTGAACCGCGCGACTGCCATCAGCATCCCAACGACCCTGCTGATTCTCCTCATCACATTCGGCGCCATCATGATCGCCGTCCTGCCGATCGCTGTCGGCGCAGCATCGGTCCTGTCCGCCCTGGGCCTGTGGGCGGTCGCCTCGCAGATGGTCCCCGACACCGGCATCGTGCCGGATGTGATCACCCTGATCGGACTGGCCGTCGGCATCGACTACGCGCTGTTCTATTCGCGCAGATACCGCGAGGAGGCGCACGCAGGTCGCGGCCCCGTGGAGGCCACCGAGATCGTAGCCCGCACCGCCGGGCATTCGATCATCGTTTCGGGGACGGCAGTCGCCATCGCGATGGCTGGGCTCCTGCTGGTGCGCTCGACGCTCTACTCGGGTGTCGCGATCGGCGCCATCCTGGTCGTACTCGTTGCGATGGCATCGGCGGTGACCGCGATGCCCGCCCTGATGCGTCTGTTTCACCGCTGGATCGACAAGCCTCGCCTCCCGTTCGTGTGGCGACTGGCCAGCAACAAGGAGAACAGAGCGCTGCGCGCAGTGCTGAGGCTCGTGATCCGCCACCCATGGATCGCGCTCGGCGTAGCTGCCGTGGCGCTCGGAGCCATGGCTGCCCCGGCGCTCGGAATGAGACTGTCGTCGACGACGATCGACGACTATCCACCCAGCCTGACCTCTCTCCAGGTCTACAACGAAGTCCGCCATAACTTTCCCGACACGACGAGTTCCGCCCAGATCGTGCTGACCTCTCACGCGCCCGATGAGGCAGCCCTGCGCGCGCTGGCGGACAGAGTCTCAAAGCGCACGGCCGCCGAGCCGACCCTCTTCGGCGCGGCAAGTCAGCCGTGGATCTCGAACGACAAGCGCACTCTGGTGTTGGATGTCGCCGTGCCCTACCAGACGACGTCGCAGCAGGCGAAAAACGCGGTTCGCGAGTTGCGGAACAACATCCTCCCGGACACGCTCGGCCCCCTCGCTGACGCCGACCACGGCGTTGGCGGAGACATCGCGTCCAACCTCGACGAAACGAGCACCCTTGCCCGAAGCATGCCCTGGGTCATCGGCATAGTGATCGCGCTGACATTCGTTTACATGTTCGCGATCTACCGGTCGCTGGGTCTCGCCCTGATCACGATCCTGCTCAACATCTGCTCAACGTTAGCGTCATTCGGCCTCGTCACGTTGATCTTCCAGAACACATGGGCAGAAGGACTTCTTGGGTTCACTTCGAAGGGATCCCTGGTTTCATACATTCCGCTGCTGCTGTTCGTCGTGCTCTCCGGGTTGTCGCTGGACTACCACGTCCTCGTCGTCAACCGCATCCGCGAAAACGCCCGGCTGCGGATGACCAACAAGCGTTCCATCTTCGAAGGCGTCGCGAAAACGGCCGGGGTGGTGACGGCGGCGGCGGCCGTAATGATCGTGGTCTTCGCGATCTTCGGCACGCTGTCGTTCATCGAACTCAAACAGATGGGCGTGGGCCTGGCGATCGCGACCCTGCTGGATGTCACCCTCATCCGCGTCGTGACGCTCCCCGCGGCATTGGCTGCCCTCGGACGGGCGCTATGGTGGCCCGGGAAGGTCACCGCCGTGCCCGACACCGACGACTCGGGCGACATCCCCGATGAATTCGCCCACCCCTTCGCCGCGAACACGTCTGGTTCGTAGGACAGCGTCGGCGACGGGCGCTCGAGACAGCCGTAGCCCGCGCGATGCCAAGGAGGAGACTCTTGCCCCGGGCTCCCGACGGGCCGCGCGCCGTCGACGCCCGCCCGTCGCCCGGCCCCGTCGGTCCTCACGGTCGGGATCCGCGGTCAGGCGTCCGTATTCCCCTGCTGGGCGCCATCGCGGCCGGCGCCCCGATTCTCGCCGAAGAGCGCATCGAAGAGATCTCTGACCCTGCCGTCCGAACTGGTCGGCCGGGGCACGCTGTTCGCGTTGACCGTCTACCACATCGCCCAGGAAGTGCCACACCACAGTCGGCCTCGAAAAGCGCCAGGTCTGCCGGTGGGACTCCTGGTACCCAAAGCCTTCGGGTTGCTGGTCGGGCCAAAGCTGAGGCGATCGTGCGGCAATGGGCGCTGGACATCAGGGAGCACGGTCAGCCCCAGGCGCCGAAAGGTGCGGGTCGGGATGGCATCGGCGTCGGTAATGGCTGAGGCGAGCTCGGGCCTGGTGGTGGCGGCGCCATTGTGACCAGGCCAGCCAGTGAGTGATGGTGTGCGTGGTAGTGGTTGCCAGCCTTGACCCGCGTCGTATAGCGGTACCTCGCCAACCTCGGCAAGAAGATCACCGAACGGTGGCTGGCCGCGATCCTGCTGCCCGGCCTGCTCTACGTCGCCATCACCGGGTAGGCGGTGCTCGCCGGACAACGGCACGCCCTGAGCCCCTCATGGCAGATCGACAGGCTTGACCACCTCTGGCGCCACCACCCACCCGGCTCCGCCTCCACGGTCATCACCATCGCCGCAGCGCCGGCCCTGGCCGGGCTCGCCGGCACCGCCGCCACCCTGCTCGGCGAGGACGTCGTACACCCACTGTGGACCACCTGCGGCCCCCTAAGCCGGCTTTTCAAACTCCGCAGACAAACCCGGGCCGCATGGCACGGACGCCAGCCACGGCCCCCCATCGGTACCTCCCCCGACGAGCCACCGTCACCGCCGAAGGCGAACGCGGCGTTCAGCTTGTTCATCCCGCCCTTCAGCTACCACCAGCAGGAATGTGGACGTAGCTGTCGCGCGGAATGGAGATGACGGTGGCCTTGTCGCGCTGGGCGGAGATATGGACCAGCATGATGGTGTCCGACCGCTGGCCGGAGACCGTGCCCTTGCCGGTCTCGCCGGCCCGCGAGTCGGAGCCGAGGAGGAGCAGGTTCAACGGGCCCGAGGCGAAGTGCGACTCGATCACCGGCAGCGATGCGGCAACGGGGCCGAGCAGGTCCTCGTGCGTCACCTTTACCTCATAACGGTGGTCCAGTGCCCAGGCGCCCCCGACCAGTCCACCCGCGACAACCAGCAGCACGACCGCGGTCGCGACCAACAGCTTTCTCCAGCGGCGGCGATGTCTGCGCCCCGGCGGCCGCGTCCCGTCGGTCGGCGGGTCCTGACCCGCCGGCGCGCGCCTCGCGGTCCCTTCATCCCCAGCCTCCGTAGTGGCCCGCGCCGTCGCGGCTTCGTCGTCCGTAATGGCCTCGGAGCCTGTGGCCCCGATCTTCGGCATGGCCCGGGACTCCGAGGTGGCATCCCCGTGCGGTAGCACCGCAGTCCACTGTGGCGCCTGAGGCCGCCGTGACGTCGGACTTCGTGATGCCGCCGGAATCTGTGCTCATCGCCCACCTGCCTCGCCTTTTCGGCACTGTGCTGGTCGAGTCGGCCCTGGTCGTGGCGACGCGCGGCCGCCGGATCGTGGTTGTGCTGGGGTGCGCCCTCAACTGCGACCGCGTCAAGAAGTACCGGCCCCGGATGAGTTAGGCACTGGGAACCCCATGCCGTCTCGCGGCAGGGCACGGCGCGACCCGCGCAGCACCCGAATCAGGTGTCCCGGTGAGACCATCGCACTGGCTGGCACCAGCATCTGAGCGACCTGAACGAACGTACGCCCCAATGTCGGGTCCACGCACGCGGCCAGCCGGTACCGGTCCAGATAGCCGTTCAGCACCCGATCGATGGGGGTGTGACGGCCCTTGATCTCGGGGAACCTCAGGTCACCGCCGGCCGCAAGAGCCCAGGCGGCGTCGATGATCTTCGCAGCTATCCGATAGAAGCGCGCTGGCAACCCGCCAGTTCCCGCAGATACCAGGTCACGCAGAGCCAGCGCCTCCATCGCCGCCACGGACATACCCTGCCCATAGGTAGGGTTGAAGCTGCACAGCGCATCTCCCATTACCAGGAACCCCGCGGGATGCTGGCGCAGCTTCTCGAAGTGCCACCGCACGCTGGCGGGGTACCTCATCTTGACGGGCTTGTCCAGCGGCTCCGCCGCTTCCATCAGGTTCGCGAGGTCGGGCACAGGGAGAGACTTTGCGAATGCGAGCATCTCCGCCTCCTCGGTGGAAGGGTCCTTGCCCATCAAACCGAAGAGGACGACTGCCCACTGGTCCTCCTCCAGATGCACCGCGGCGCCGCCCCGCGGGAAGCCGGGGAACGGCGCCACGAGGAGGCCGTGTCGACCGTCCAGGTGGTGAGCCTTCCAGCGGTAATGCCGCGTCACGTAGATGACGTCCATCTCGACTCGGGAGCTGTCGGGCGTCGACGCGCCCAGCTCACCCAGCCAATGGAGGGCTCGGGACCCGCGACCCGTCGCGTCCACCACAAGGTCCGCCGCCAGCTGCGGAGTCCTCGGGTCGGTGGTCTGTACACCGGTCACCACCGCACCGTCGCGTTCGGTGATCAGTCCCAACGCCTCGGCGTGCTGGATCTTCACGTGCTCCAGCGACTCCACGCGTTGCCGCACCAGGTGCTCCAACCGTGGCCGACTGACGTTGATCGAGGTCAGCCCGGATGGTGCTCGGGCGATGGCCCGACCGTCGAGGTAGTAAGTCTGGTCAAGCTGAGGATCGGTCAGGACTGCCCCAGCCGCGACCAGGTCGTCCGTGAACCCGGGGAGCAGCTCAGCCAGCGCCTTCGCTCCCTGGGCGAGTAATACGTGCAGCTGCCGCCGCTGAGGTACGCCTTTACGGAGTACCAGCTGTGTAGTCGAATCGTCCCGCTCCAGGACAACTACCTTGTGGGTCTTACTCAGGGCTTGGGCAGCTAGCAGGCCGGCGATGCTCGCACCGATGACGACGGCGCGGCCTCTCTCCAAGTACATATGAATCCTCGCAGACGATAGAGCGGCTCGATGAAGTTGACCAATGCCTCCAGTACCCCGTCCCCGCCGATCAGGACGTTGCGTCCAAGACGATGACGCTACTGTTGGACTGCAGAAGTTCCGATGTGAAGAGGTCGCTCGTCAACACGACGGCAAGTCCAGCGTCCGCCTCGACCAGACGCAGACCGCGAACCACTGCCGCTCGGTGAAACCCGGCTAGTTTGCGCCGCTGACCATGACCGTCTGAACGGAACGGCATCCCGTTGCCGCCCGCACCGTGTCGGCACCAACCCATAGCTCCCCCGGAAGCCACTTTCGAGCTCCAGTATCTTGAGTCCGCGCAGGCGTGCGGCTCCCTGAGTTCGACGCTTTAGAGCCGCGCGGCTACTCGTTGTTTGTCTCAGGCCGCGATGGACAGTCTGGGGTGCGCTGTCTGCGGCCGTCACGATGGTCAGTACACACAGCCGACCCCCGGCTCACGCAGGCCGTCTGTCAAAGGCCAGACACGGCTGGTATGTCCTGGACGGCGTTGGATCACCATGCCCCCTATAAACGGGCCGCAACGACGACTCGTTCAGTGAGCGATCGCCAATCTTGGCAATGCGTGTTCGGCTCCAGCATGGACCCGGCCGAAACCGAAACCGTGTCCGCCGTGCTGGACTGCGTCTACACCGGAGCGCCGCTGCGTCAGGCCACCGTCACCCCATCGGCCTGGGCGGCGATGTCGACACCGTCGCGGGCCCAGCGACTGGAACCCGATCCGTGACCGCTCGGCTTGGTCAGCGAGGAAGACTTCATCGCCGTGCAACTGGCCAGCGCCACCCCGACGCCGGAAGACGGTAACGACGAACGGTACGTGCTCGCCAGGTTGACCCGCTGCCACGAATGCGGCCGGATCCTCGACTCCCACTGGCTCCACCACCACGCCGCGTACCCGTGCCGCCACGGCTCGAGACCCGGATGTTCGCCGCGCTGCTGACCGACCGCCGCGGCGACGAACTACCGATATGGGACCCCGAAGTGTCTAACCGCCGACTGTCCGGACGACTGGCTGTCGATTGATTCCTACGATAAGCGCCAATGGCCCGCCCGCCTCTCGTGGTGCGTCAGTTCATTGCGGTAGAGCGACCATCAAGATCACCGATGGTCACCCAGTCGCCGTGACGCCGGACCTCGCGGCTTGCCTTATGACGCCAAGGAGCCTTGGGATGAGCAGCTTGACACCGCTGACGGATTTTCTGGTGGCGATGGCATCGCCGGAAAATCTCGACAAGTTCAGGTCTGAGCCGGCCGCGACGATGCGCGACTACGGACTGACCGACCGCCAGGCGGAGGCCGTCACCAGCGGCGAACGCGGTTGGATCCGTATGGAGGCGGTCCGGGAGCTCGAATCTGCCGGACTGGCCCCCGTCATCACCGACAAGATCGACACCGATATCGGCATGATCGATCCGATGACCATGAACGTCAGTATGAACAACGACCACTTCACCACGAACAGCTTCAACGACTTCCACAGCACCACCTTCAACGACAACACCCACACTTCGATCAGCGACTGGCGCGAACAGGTCGTCCTGAACATCGACGACGTCATCAGCTACTTCGCGAAATCCGACTTCCCCGCGGCGGGGTCTCTACACGTCGTCGGCAGCGGCATCAAGCCACTGTCAGACCTTCCGATCGATGCCCGGGACCGGATCAAAAGCGCGGACTCGGTCTTCTACTGCGTCGCGGACCCCGCTACCGAGCGTGAAATCCACACTCTCAACAACAACGCGACCTCCCTCTACGACCTTTATGGAAATGACAAGCCGCGGGTGGACACGTATCACGAGATGGTCGATGTGATCCTGGCTGATGTGCGCGCCGGACGGGCGGTGTGCGCAGTGTTCTACGGGCATCCTGGCATCTTCGCGTGGTCGCCGCACATGGCTGTCAAGATCGCCAGAGCCGAGGGCTACCGGGCCGAGATGCATCCGGCCATCTCGGCGCAGGACAGCCTTTTCGCCGACCTGGGTATAGACCCGGCGACCTGCGGGCTGCAGACGATCGATGCGACCGAGTTCCTTGTCCACGCGCGGATCCTCGACACCTATAGCCATGTGTTGGTGTGGCAGGCGGAATGTGTGGGCGATGGGGGCTTCAATTTCAGTGGCTACTCTCGGAGGAACTTTCCCATCCTCATCGAGCGCCTGCTTCAGTTCTACCCGGCCGAGCACGATCTCATCGTTTACGATGCATCGACGCTGCACTTCCTGCCGCCCCGCATCGTCAAGACAACCGTCGGCCGGCTCGCCCCAACCGACCTCGCCGGGATCTCAACCCTGTATCTGCCACCCATCGGAACCCCGCCGGTCGACACCGCAATGCTCAAGCGCTTGTCCAACCCCGAGGCGCAGACGCATTGACGAACCGCGCCAGCCGCGCCTAAACAACCCCCGGGGTTAATTTTCACGGAACCGCACGGGGTCAGACTTGGCGAACCGGTGACGCCGGCCTGACACGATGCGCAAGGCAGCCCTCGCGCCGGCCGATGCCGGCGCCCCAGCGCCGCCAGCACGCCGAGCGCGAGCGGCAGCGCCGCGCTCGCGCGACTCCTTGATCTAGAAGACGACAAGCTTTCTGACCTGCGTCGGACGGCGGGATTTGATTCCCTATCGGGGATGACCTGTCAAGTGTGGTGTTCATCGGAGCGTCGCTTCGTCACGCACGTGATCGCCGACCGTCTGCCCTGCAGATGTGCTTGACGTGCTCGTGGTGCGGCCCGAAGATCGGGGATGGGGAAGGTCGCGTCGTTCGCCGGCGCCTCGTGCGTGCAACGGCGTGGATCAGTCGGCGTTGGCATCGAAATCCGTCACAGTTACTTCTTCCGCCGCTGGACTCGCTCATCCCCGATCCGGGGCCCAATGGTCGGACGTCTCCTGCCCCCAGCCCGTACCCGGTCGCTAGGCCGGTTAGCGGGCTGGGTGCTGGGTACCGCCGGTGAACAGCCCGATACCACCGTTGTCGGGCCCGGTAGCGGTGTCCGCTGGCGCACGCATAAGGGAGCGTGACGTGTCCGAGCTGCTCGTCCCGCCGGCCGTGGCGACCATCGATGATGTCAACCTCACGGACGTGGTGTGGGACAACGCCGAGCGGTTTCCCGACGCTGTTCAGTTTGTTCGCCGCATGACGGACGAGGGCGCGGCGGGCGACGACGGTCCGGCCGCTGGTGCGGGCTGGACGCCGGTCACCTGTCGGCAGTTTCGCGACGAGGTCACCGCGGTCGCTCGCGGCATCGTCGCTGCGGGAATCGAGCCGGGCGAGCGGGTCGGGCTGCTGAGCAGAACGCGCTACGAATGGACCCTGCTCGACTACGCGATCTGGGCGGCGGGCGCGGTGAGCGTGCCGATGTACGAGACGTCCAGCGCGGACCAGGCGGCCTGGATCCTGTCTGACTCGGGGGCCGTGGCTTGCGTGGTGGAGAGCGACGCGCAGGCGCGGATGGTGGCCGGAATCCGGGACCGGACGCCGACGTTGCGCGAGGTCTGGCGGATCGACGCGGGCGATGTCGGTGGGCTGATCAGCCGCGGCGAGGCGGTGAGCGTCTCGGACGTCCACGCCCGTCGCCGGCGGATGGTCGCCACGGATCTCGCCACCATCATCTACACCAGCGGCACCACCGGACGTCCCAAGGGTTGCATGCTGAGCCACCGCAACCTCGACTCCAACGCCGACAACGCGGTCAGCGCCCTGCCGGAACTCTTCGCCGAGGGCGCGTCGACGATGCTGTTCCTGCCGCTCGCACACGCGTTCGCCCGGCTGATCCAGATCGGCGTGGTGCGCGCGCACATGACGATGACGCACACTTCCGGGATGCAGACTCTGGCCGGCGATCTGCGCGAGCGTCGTCCCACCTTCCTGCTGTCCGTCCCCCGGATGCTCGAAAAAATTCACTCCAAGGCCGAGCAGGAGGCGAAGGGGCCGGTACGTGGCTGGGTGTTCCGGCACGCGGAACGTACCGCAGTGGCCTACAGCGAGGCGCTGGAGACCCGCCGTGGGGCCCGGGCCGGCCTGCGGTTAAGCCGTCGCGTCTTCGACTGGATGGTCTACCGGAAGTTGCGGGAGGCCCTCGGAGGTCGCTGCCGTCACGTGATCTGCGGCGGCGCACCGCTGAACACCCACCTCGGTCACTTCTTCCGCGGCGCGGGGATGATCGTTCTGGAGGGGTACGGGTTGACCGAGACCTCCGCCGCGGCGACCGTCAACCCGCCCGGCGCGGCCCGGATCGGCACCGTCGGGCGGCCGGTGCCCGGAGTCGCCATCCGGATCGATGACGACACCGAGATTCTGATCCGCGGCGACCTGGTGATCTCCAGTTACTGGAACAATCCCGATGCCACCGCCGAGGCCTTTACCACCGATGGTTGGCTGCGCAGCGGGGACCTCGGCGAGCTTGACCCCGAGGGTTATCTGCGCGTGACGGGGCGGAAAAAGGAGATCATTGTAACGGCCGCCGGTAAGCACGTCGTCCCGACGGCGCTGGAGGAACGGGTACGCGCCCACTCCCTGATCAGTCACTGCGTGGTGGTCGGTGACCGGCAGCCATTCGTCGCCGCGCTGATCACCATCGACCGGGACGCCTGGCCCAGGTGGTTGACCGAGCACGGTTGTCCGCGCGGTACGAGTGTTGCCGACATGCGCGAGGATCGGACGCTGCACGCTGAGATCCAGACCGCGATCGACGACGCCAACATGACGGTCTCGCATCCCGAGGCGATCAAGAAGTTCCGCATCCTGCCCTGCGAGTTCAGCGAGGCGGGCGGGGAACTGACCGCGACTCTCAAGGTGAAGCGCGACGTCGTTCAGCGGGCATGCGCCGGCGAGATCGCAGCCATCTACCAGACCTGACACCCGCAGCTCGAATTCACCCCGAGCCAGACCCGGCCGGACCTGATTGTGGCTACCCTGGCGGTATGCGTCCGCTGCGCCAACGCGCTGGAGGCGCTGCCCGATCACGTGGCTGCTCCAGACCCGCCGCCCGGTCGCCATGCCGGTGTTCTTCATCGTTCGCGGGTACGCCAATGCCGCGTCGCTGAGCGCCCACCAGGAGCGGGGCGGCAACGCGGCCGGGTGGCCATCCATCCGACTGCCGCGACCAACCCCTGGTGGTGCAGGGCCCCCCAGGGGCCTGAGGCCGACTCGACGAAACCGCCGGCTGGCACGCCAGGATGCGTTTCCTGGAGCACATTATCAACCTGCACGGCACGGCCGGTTCCTCAGAGCAGGCCGCCGGCCGCGTTGCGCCGGTGGCGCCGGGCACACCGCGACGGACCGCGCGACCACAACTCCGCACCCGCGCCGCACGCTGACCGTCGCTCACCGTGTACCGGGCCAGGCGGCACTCGCACTCGACTCGGATCAACTCAGCGACGGCAGACCCGCCCGGCTCGCGAGCATGCAGGCAACTATCGCGTAGCGATCGGCCGATCTGGAGAGAAGGGCCACTCTTCGAACTCTCGACACCGCCGGTCACTGGTGAACCGGATGACCCAAAGGTCGCGGTACTCCTGTTCCACGGGGCCACCGTACTGGACCTGCACCCGTACCACCGCAGTGTCCTCTTCGACCGCGACCACGTCGACGCTCATGGTGAACCCCTCGTCCGGCCCGGACCGCTCCTGTTCCCACATCCGGCCGATAGCGGAAAGCCCGGTCAGCGGCGCCTCGTACGGGCCCTGCCGGTACACCGCGTCCGGCGTGAAAATGTCGGCCAGCGCGTCAACTCCGGCCGCCCGCCACGCCCTCTCGTAGGCGGCCACCCAGGCGGTCACATCCTGTCGGTCCATTCTGCCAGCCTCGCAGATCCGAGGCCAGCGCGTGAGCCGGTCCCTGTCTGTGAGGGTGAGTTGAGGCCAGCGGCTCATAGCCGATCCGTTTGACGGGGCGAGATCAGGATCGAGAAGCGTTGAGTATCTCCGTTGACACGGCACCAGCTCCCGCACCTGGGCGGTGACCGCAGGCCGGCCCGGCTGCCGTCGCGGGTAGGTCGATCACCGGGCGATCAGGTTGCGGTGCCAGCGCAGCAGCGTGGCCGGCGTGACGAAGAACGCCGCCCACCGCGCCAGCGACAACAGCCTGGACAACCCGGCCAATACCACCCGGCACCGGCGCTCTGGGCAGTTGCGCCAAGCGCAGCGGGGTTGCCGTAGTGGCTCACGGGCAGCCAGATCGCCTCAGCGGGGCCGGCACCCAGGCTGGTGGCGTGGTCGCGGGCCGCGGTCGCTACCGGCATCCCAACCCGTGCCTCGTGCAGTAGGTCCTGCAAGTACTGCTCCCGCCTGGCCCTGGGCAACCAGAACAACACCGGCCAGCGCGGAGCGCCCTGCGCCACGAACTTCTGATACCCCGCCGCCTTGGCCACCAGCACCGACGACTTCTCCGTGCCCGTGTCGTGCTCGAAGAAAAACGAGGGGCTGTCCTACTGGGAGAACGCGTAGGTCCGGACAGGATCGAGGTGCAGTTCGAAGGGCCCGAAGCAGTCGGCCGCGAAGGTCGCGACCGGAGCGCCGCAGGTGCAGCAGGCCCGGTTGAGCCCCTCGTCGCCTGTCGGTCCGCAGCACCCACTGCTGTTCTCCCAGTTGGCCAGCGGGTGGAGGCCGGCGGCGTCATCGGTGTTCCTTAACAACACCCTCAAGGACGCAATGTTCGTCGAGCAGCTGGAGCTGACGGCCGAGGGCAACCTGAAGGTACCGGATCGACCCGGGCTGGGCTCTACGCTGGACGACGTCGCCATGAAACGGTTCCAGGTCGCGGGTGATTGAAGATCGATCGCGCGTGTGGCCTCAGCTGATCGACGTGGGCCGGCGGATGCTGAGCGTGGTGTACGCGGGATGGGAGAGTCGCTGCCGACCGGCCGTGATAGCGGGTGGGCAGGTGCGGTGTCCGTACCGTGGCATGCGCCCGGGAGATGGCGCGGTGAGCTGCGAAGGGTTTCTTGTGATGAAGAAGTGATGAAGAAGCTCCCACCATAGCGGCACCACCCAACCAGCGGGCCCGGCGGCGAGAACGCCGCGCAACGGGCCCGCAACCGGTAATCCGGCCGGCCGGGGTACCGCCACCACACTCCTGATTGGGCCGCTCGACCACCACCTGTCGCCGCGCCGAGCTCAGGCCGAGGCGAGATCGCCGCCGACGGGTATGCAGGCGAGGCGGTGAACCCGGCGGACAGACATACCCGATCCCATGATGTACCGCGGCTGGCAATCGCCGCCTGTCGGTGCTGGAACTGTTCCGCACAGCCGCACCCAGTGCCAGATGGGGGTGATTCTGGGAGGTAGCCGCGTAGCCGACTACCCACCGACCGTGAGCGCGGTCGAGCCGTCGATCAGCGCGGGCGCGAGCCGGTCGACGAAGCCGATCTCGCACAGCACCTCGAGCGTCTGCCGCAGCTGGGGACGGAGCCGCGCATTGGACGACCTGCTGGGCGATCGGACACGTGTTGTGGTCGGCCGGTGGGCAATGCCGTACCCGGTTCCAGCCGCCTGTGAACGGCCAGCAGCTGATCCACCGGCGGGGTTCGTGGTTCAGGTACGGGATGCTGCGAGCAGCCGCAGGATGCGCCCTACGCGCCTACCCCCGGTCGGGGAATATCCCCCGTAGGGATATTTCGGGGTTTACCTTGATCATCGATCAAGGTCTGCCCCCAGCATGGTTGGGTACCGAAAGCCGTACTGGATCACGCCTCGGGGCGCCTGGGGGTCTGCCCGGGGGTTCCCCCACCGGTCTGACTACCCCAACACCCGCCCCGCTTCACGCCAAACTACGGTCAGGACGATCAGAGCGCGGCGATCACCCCCGCCACGTCCCTGATCCGCAGATGGACCGGGCCGACGTACACGCACGGCAGGCCTGTCCACGGACGATCTGCGGTACTTCGAGACGCAGTTCTTCCTCAACCCGGCGACCGGATCCGTCGACGTAGACGGAAAGCTGTCGGTGGTCCGTCTGCGCGAGGTGTCCGACGGGTTCCGGGAAATGGTCATGATGTCTAATCGCGGGACGAAGCTGCTGGAGCTGTGTATCCAGGTCCAGGCCGACGCCGACTTCGCCCGCTCGCCCGACGGTCGGGAACTCTCGACGGACGGGGGCGCCCGGTACCGGCGCGTGGACAACGAGGCGATCGTGTTCGGGTACGAGCGCAACGGGTTCCACCCCGAGACGACGGTGTCCGCGAACCGGCCGGCCCTGTTGGAGTGTGACGGGCTCACGTTCACCGTCCGCCTCGAACCGCGGGAGGACTGGTCGGCGGAGTTGCGGGTGGAGCCGGTGATCGTCCGATCGGAGGGGCGCATCCCCTTGGCGGCTCTGCCGGATGCCCACAGCGTCGGCGGCCGGCCGGAGGCGTCCCCGAGCCTGGACGACGAGGGTGAGGCGAGCTGATCGCCCGCCACCCGTCCCGGTTTTCGTCCTCCGGGGCTGATGCCCGCCGGACCTGCCGCATGTGATGGTGAACCAGATCCACGGTTTGACGGGCAAAGCGGTGACGGGGGTCGGTCATCATGGCAGATCCGGGCTGGAGTTTCTTCGACGAGATCAACCGGTTGAACCACAACCGACTGCTGGAGAAGGCGAAAGGTACCGTCCCTGTATTGCGGCAGCGCCGACGCCACACCGTTGTTCGTCGTGCTACTCGACGAGTACGAGCGGTGGACCGGCGACGCGCAGGTGGTCCGCGACTTCGAGTTCGAGGCCCGGGCAGCGCTGACCTGGATAGACGAGTACGCCGACCTGATGGGCCTGGGGTACATCGCGTACCAGCGCCGCAATGAGGAGACCGGCCTAAAGAACCAGTGCTGGAAGGACTCCTGGGACGCCGTCGCGTACCGTGACGGGCACCTGCCCAGCTTCCCCAGGGCTACCTGTGAGTTGCAGGGATATGCCTATGACGCGAAGATGCGCGGCCCGTCGGTCGTCCAGATCGAGCTTCTTGAGCTACCGAAAATCGCACGCACGCATGGGGATTTCGGCGAGGAGTGTTACCCGCACGAGGCCGGCGCGGCGCCGGACGACCCCGGCGGCACCACGATCGTTCACGCGGGCTCGTCCGCGATTCCGTGAGCCATCCCAAAATCGGAGGATGGCTCGCAGAGACAGCCCTCGATAGCCTCGGCTACGTGGATCCGGTGATCCTCGATCGAGCGAATCAATCGTCCAACGGGCACCTATCCGCCATACCGTCCGCCCGCGTACGCATCGCGCCGCGCTGCTCCGTGACCCCGAAGGTGGCGTCTTGATCGATCAGCCGCACCGCTCCCGCGTCGAGGTCATGCGGGAGACCGTCGCCCGGTTGAGCCCGGGTGAGGCCGCCCGATTCGATGAACTGTGGGCCGCGTACTCCCGGCACCCTGTGCCGCTGTTCGCGCGGCGCGGTACCGATCTTCCGGTCGGCTCGGACATTCTGGTCAGCCACCTCGGCACCTGGGCGCCACTGGTCATCGGATTCCTGGCCCAGACCTATGCCGGCATGGTTATCGAGAAGACCACGGGCAAATTCGGCGCCCGGCTTCAGCGCTGGTACCGGCGGCGGGGTCAGCGGCGGCGGCTGCGCCGGGCGGTGGCCCTGATGTGCCGCCAGGAACCGCCGTCGTTCACCGATGCCGATATCCAACTGATCCGGCTCAAGGCGTTCGAGGCCGCCGGCCTGCTGGGCTATCCCGAGCCCGATCAGCGTCGGTTCGCCGATGCGATCGCCAGCGCGCTGGCCTCGGGCCCCGACGTCGCGACCGGGCAAACGCCGACCCCGCCATGACCGACGCGCACGGGGTGGGCGCGGCGGCGACGGCCGAGCCGTCCCCGCTCCCGCCGCCCTCCACGTCCAGGCTCGCCGCGCTGACGCTCGCCGCGCTGGCCGGCGCCGTCTTCGCCGGACAGTGGTACCTGGTGCTCGGCGCGTCCTGGTGGGGCGCGGCGAACCAGGGCTGCGTGGTCACCGATCCCGACCCGGTCCGGTCGGTGGCGAACCTGCTCGCCTGCACCGATCGGGTACGCGCCGAGCAGGCGCTCGCGATCCTCCTCGGGCCGGCCGCCGTCGCCGTCCTCGCCGGCCTGGCGTACCTGGCGATCCCGCGGCTGATCCGTTGGCGGTGCGGGACCGAGCCGTTGCCGGCCGGCTCGCGGCTCGCCGTCGCCTTCGCGGCGCTGGTCTCCTCCGCCGGCCTGGATCGGCCGCCGGTCATCGAAGCGCGGCCCCGCCTGAGCTACACCGACACCCCGTTCACCTACGGGCGGCCACCGTACCGGGTCGTCGTGCCAGGCCTGATGAAACATGCTGTCGAGGAGCACGGCCTGGATCCCACCGGCGAGGTCTCCCTGCGCCACGAGCTCGCCCACATCCAGGGTCGCGACGTGCGCCGCACCTATCTCGCGATCGCCACCTGGCTGGCGTCCAGCCTGATCGTCGTCGGGCCGCTGCCGCTGGCCGCCGCCTACCGGGCCGGCGGCCTCGGGCTGGCGCTGGGCTGGCGGCTCGTCGCCGTCGCCGTGCTGCTCTGGCTCGCACTGCTGGCGGTCTTCCGCACCCGCGAGCACGAGGCCGACCTGCGGGTCGCCCGTACCGACCCGGCCGCCGTCATCGACGCGCTGGTCGGGACGGGCTCCCGGCCCGGGCCCCCGCCTGGCGCGGGAGTCGGCCGAGGCGACCCTCCTCCAGGGGCGCGAGGCGGCCGGGGCCTCCGGTGGCGGAGCCTGTGGCGGTTTCACCCGACGAGGCCCGAGCGCGCCGACGTGGTCCGCTCGCCGGTGCGAGTACTCCGACCGTCCACAATGGAGCTATTGGTCACCGGGGTCGCGACCGGGCTCGTCGGCACCGAACTCGGCGTCGTGCTGGACGGCCTGCTGCCCGCAGACGCCTGGTACGCGTACCTGTGCACGGGCGCCCTGCTGTGCGTGCCGCTGATGGGCGTGCTGGGGTTGGGTACCTGGCGGGCCAGCCTGGCCCGGGGCGGGTCGCCACCCGCCGTACCCGCCGGGCTCGCGCTCGGGCTCGGGCTGGTCGCGGGTACCCAGCTCGCCCCCCGCGCCGCCGCCGACTGGTGGCGCGTCTTCGCCAGTGCGGGCGGGCAGGCCGACGTCCTGTCCCTGACCGCGGCGGATCGCGGTTGCGCGGCGCTGCTGGTGGCCGGTGCCGCGCTGCTCGGCCTCCTCGCGGCGCAGTGGTCGGCCGCGACCGCAGGCGCCTGGGCCCGCACCCGGCACCCCCGGCGCGGCTGCGCCGCCGCGCTCGCGGTCGGCGGCCTGTGCCTGGCCGTGCCGCTGGGCACCTGGCTGCTGGCGGTGCGCGTGGCCGCGTCGAGCGCCGAGCCGCCCTCCCGGCTGGTAGCGCACGAGCTGTCCGGCCCCCGCCAACCGGCCCTGCTCGCGGCGGCCGCGCTCGCCTGGGGGTTCACCCTGCTGGGGCCGCTGCTGCACGCCGGCCGGCCGCACCCCCCGGGCCGCGCGCCGCGGCCGGCCGCGTGGTGGCTCCCCGCCGCCGCGTGGGCGCTCGGCCTCGCCGTCATCCTGGCCGCCCCGGCCGTCGCCCGTGGCCCGGCCACGCCAGTCGCCGCGCCACCGCCGATGCCAGCCACCCGGCAGAGCTTCTACACCTGTCGCTGGCTGAAGCTCGGCGGGCCCTCCGTGCTCGGACCGCCAGCGGACGGGGACAGCCAACGGGCCCTCGGGCTGCGGCTGATGGCGCTGGACGACCCGGCGGTACGCGCGATCGGCCAGACCCTCGTCACCAGCGCCGAGCGCGGCGACCCCGGCCTGGCCGCCGCCGCGCAGCTGGCACTCCTCCGCCGCTGCGACATCCTGATCAGCTTTGGCCGGTACCCGAGCGCTCAGGCCACCCACCGATGAGAGCGGGGATGCGATGCCGCCGATCCGTACAGCGATAGGTCTCCTGCTCGGTGCCGCGCTGGCCGCGTCGGTGGTGGCGTGCTCGCCCGGGTCCCCGCCGGCAGGCGGGTTCCGGCCGGCACCCGAGGCGCCCAGCCCCGTCACACCGCCGCGCCCCGTCGCGCCACCCGGTTCCGTCGCGCCACCCGGTTCCCCGCCGACGGGGCCCGTCGCGCCGCCGTCCGCGTCCGGAGGCCGTGCCGTCACCCCCGACGACCTCCGCGCCGCCCTGCTGCGCCCCGGGGACGTGCCGGTCGCCGGGTACACCCCGCAGACCCTGCCCGATCAGGGCGAGCACGCCTCGGTACCGGCCGCCTGCGGCTCCGCGCTCGACGATCTGGAACTGCGGCATGCCACCGGCTCCGGCGTCCTGGAGGCGCGCACCAGCCTCGCCACCGCCGACCAGACCTCCTGGATCCAGGAGGTCGTCCGGTACTACTCGCCCGGCGGCGCCGCCGACCAGTTCGGTTCCGCCGCCTCGACGCTGTCCGGCTGCCCCGCCATCACGATCAGCTACCCCGACGGGTCGGTCACCCGCGAGACCGTGGCCGTCCACGACTCGACCCCGACCCGGCTCGTCGTGCGCGTCGTCGCGGACACCGGAGCCTTCACCGTCGCCGAGAACCTCATGCTCGGACTGGTCGGCGACGCGCTCATAATCCTCAGCCACACCGCGCCCGACCCGCCCGACTACGCGCTCACCCAGACCCTGATGGACCGGGCGGCCGGCGCCCTGCGCGCCGCGACGACCTGACCCCATACCCCGGAGCAAGGAGTACCGCCATGCGACAACCGTCAACGGGCACCCATCCGCCACGCTGGCCGCGCTATGCCCTCAAGACAGCGGCGCTGGTCGCGATCGCCGTGACCATGACCTCGTGCTCGAACCCGCGGGTGCCCAACGCCGCGCCGACCGCGGTCCGGAGCACCCCGTCCCCCAGCCCGGACGACGTCACCCCGTCCCCGACCTACACCGAGACCGAGCCGGCCGACGAATCTCCCACCCCGCAGGACGAGCCGACGACCGAGGAGCCCGACACGTCCGCTCCCGACACGGCCGAGCCAGCGGACGACCAGGACGATGACTCCGAGGACAGCGACTCCGGGGCCAATGACTCTGGCAGCTCCCTGTTCGGCACCTACTCGGTCACCATCGAGGGAACCGCGGGCAGTACGAACTTCAGCCGGGACGGCACCCTGAAGATCGTCGAGACAATCACCACGATCGCCACCACCAACGGCGTCAACCCGCTCGACGCCTGCCTGGTGTCCGGCTTCCCCGGCGCCCAGCCGGAGGTCGGCGCCATCTGGTTCGGCAGCAACTCGGCGTGCGACCCGGACGCGAGCGCAGCCGACATCGACATGGGAACGGTGGGACTCGACGGCGACACCGTGACGGTGGAGCCCGACGAGCGGGTGGCCGCCGGCCTGGCCAACAACTTCACGGTGGCCAGCGGCCTGCTCGCGTGTCCCTACGCTCCGGTCTCCGGCAGCATGCAGCTGACCGTGGACGCAGACGGCGGCATCGACGGTTCGATCGACCTCGTAGGGTACGGCGGTGCGTTCTGCGGCCAGACCCGGTACCGGGCGGACATCAGCGGACACCGTTGATGCCGCGGGTACGCCATCGGCAACCGCGCGCCGGTGGACCCGGGGGCGGGTCCACCGGCGACTGCGTTGCTCGTCGCGTTCGGCGTCAGCCGCGGGCGGCCGCCTGCCTGATGAGGTCGGCGGCCGCCGCGTCCAACACCGTCTTGCCGACGCCGGGCTCGCCGAACAGCAGCAGCGAACCACCCGTCCGCACCGCCCGGTCCACAAAGGAGCGCACCACACCGAGGTCGATAGCGCGCCTGAATGGCTCTGTTGCGTTGACCGTTGGCAAGATCGAGGCAGGCTTGAGTGATGAAGCTCGCTGCCCGCCAACGCCCGATGATGCCGCCGAGGTCAGCGTTCGCCGGGTTCCGGCTTCCGCCCGAGGTGATCGTGGTCGCGGTCCGCTGGTACCTGCGCTACAACCTGTCCTATCGCGATGTTGAGGAGTTGCTCGTCGAGCGCGGTATCGAGGTCGACCACGTCACGGTGTTCCGGTGGGTGCAGCGGTTCACGCCGCTGCTGGCCGACGCCGCCCGCTTCTCCCGGCATTCCCCGGGCGACCGGTGGTTCGTCGACGAAACCTACGTCAAGGTCAACGGCGTGTGGCGGTACGTGTACCGCGCCATCGACCAGTACGGGAAGGTCATCGACGTACTCGTCTCGACCCGTCGGAACGCCGACGCGGCGCGCAAGTTCTTCCGCCGGGCGCTGTCCACGCTGAAGGTCAAGCCCATCGAGGTTGTCACCGACGACGCCGCGGTCTACCCCGCCGTCCTCGACGAGCTGATCCCCTCGGCGCAGGACGCCGTCCCTCGTGGCGTCGATCGCCGCCCGGATCGCGCGGTCCGCGAGCTCGCGGAGCTGCGAGTTCACCAGGCCCACCGTGACGGCCTCGTTGATCGCCAGCGCGACGTACGCCGAAATCGAGAACTCGATCGGCGCGTCCGAACGGTCTACAACGGTGTGCCAGAGGCCGTCTTGCTCGTAGGCAGCGAGCGCGGCGAGGTGCCGGTGCAGGCTGTCCGCCAGAACGTCGTCGTGCCGGTAGCGGAGCACCCCGACAAGACCGAGAAGTGCCCATCCCTGACCTCGACCCCGGGCAACGCCGTTACTCTTGCCGGAGGCCACATCGTATCCATGGTCGAACAATCCGTCGGGCCTTTGCAGGGCCGCGCACGCCTCGCGGGTGCACTCAACGGCTGCGTCAATGTCGCCCAGCAGCGCCAGCCCTGGTCCGTCGGTGTGCATGCAGTCGACCCAGACCGTCGTACGCCACGGTTGCAGATCGGTCCGGTGTACACGCGGACGACCCGACCGACACCGTGCCCTGGGCCTGCGGGCTCTACGCGCTGCAGCCCGACGGCTCGGCGAGCACCGTGTTGACGGGTCGGTTGCGCGAACGGGTGGGGTTCGATCCCAGCGGCAGGGTCATGTATCACGTGGACAGCCGCCGGCGCCGGTTGCAGCGCTACCGGTATGACCCGGACACCGGTGCCGCCACCGATCCGACACTGCTCGTCGAGTTCGACGATGCCACGCCCGACGGGCTGTGCGTCGATGCCGAGGGCTGCCTGTGGGTCGCGCTGCGGGACGGTTGGCGGGTGTGCCGGTACGCGCGGGACGGCAGCCCGACGGCCCGGGTCGACCTGCCCGTACCGCGCCCCACGGCGGTGTGCCTACTCGACGGCATGCTGCTCATCACCACCGCCCTGGCCCGCCTGACCGATGCGGCGCTACGGGCGGCACCCGACAGCGGGCGCATCTTCGCGGCCGAGGTTGACGTGGCGGCGGCGCCGACCCACACCTGGAACGGCTCACCGCGACAGCCCTGACCTGGGTTCACCACCGTCCGGCCCCACCGGCCCGCGCTACGTGGTTGACGGCGAGCATGTCAGATCCGATCGGTGGGAGCCGTGGGGGTCGGTGCGGGAGGTCCCGCGCTTCCTGGGACGGTCACTTCTTGACGAGGACGGCACCCATATTATGGAATTTGTATTCGCATCACGCGTGGAGAATGAGAGGGGCTGGCCGAGTGGGCCAAGCGCCGCGCTTGTCCCCCGTGCGAGCTACCCGCGAATGTCCACTGTGCGGTGACGATTCCGGATCGCCGATTCCCTAGCGTTTCGAGTCAGCCGCGGCGTTTCGACCGCGGATACTCGCTAAGGAGTCGGCATGCGGTTGTTGAAGCAGCTCCTGCCCGTCGTGGCGGTCGCTTTCGTTGGCGGCCAGGTCGTCGCGGCGGTGCAGGGGAATGCGCTTCTCTGCCTGGTCCTCGGTCTCGCGACGGCCGTGCTCGCGGTGTTCGTGTACGCCTGGGCGGTGCGGTGGGCCGAGCACCGCGCGCCGGTCGAGGTGGCCGTCAAGGGTGCCACGACCCGCGTCGGCCTGGGAGTACTGATCGGGGTCGCGTGGTTCGCGGCGGTCATCGGGAACATCGCCTTCCTCGGCGGCTACAGGGTCCACGGCTTCGGGTCGGCGGCGGGCCCGATCGGGCTGTTCGGCTTCATGGCCGCCGCCGCGGTGACAGAAGAGCTGATGTTCCGCGGGGTCTTGTTCCGGCTCATTGAGGGACGCCTCGACACGTGGATCGCGCTGGTGCTGACCGCCGTGCTGTTCGGCCTGTGGCACTCGATCAACCCGGACGCCACGGTGTGGGGCGCGGTCGCCATCGCGATCGAGGCCGGCGGCACGCTCGCCGCCGCCTACGCGGCCACGCGCAAGCTGTGGCTCCCGATCGGTCTGCACTTCGGCTGGAACTTCGCCGAGTCCGGCATCTTCGGCACCGAGGTCTCCGGGAACGGCCAGACGCAGGGG
>NZ_BAABJQ010000057.1:0-26526 GCF_039543385.1 Rugosimonospora acidiphila | reverse complement strand
CGGTTTTAGCGGTGGGGAAACGCCCGGTTACATTCCGAACCCGGTAGCTAAGCTCACCTGCGCCGATGGTACTGCACTTGTGAGGGTGTGGGAGAGTAGGACGCCGCCGGACTTCTTTCTTCAGGGGCACCCCCAATTTTTTGGGGGTGCCCCTGAAGTGTTTCTACCGCCAAAACCCCCGGCTAAAGACAGCGCCAGCGGTTGACCGACACAGCGATCATCGGAACGGTGAGTGGATCGCGAGAGGGAGGTCCCCGGTGAGCCGGCGGGATGAGATCGAGGCGATGACGGCCCGAATCGAGGCCCTGGAGCGGGAGGTACAGCGACTGTCGGCGAGGACCGCCGCGGCCGGACCGCTGCTGGACGACGCGCGCCGGCTGGAGGAGCTGGCCGAGCGCGCCGAGCGGCTGACCCGCGCCACCACTGTGGCGGTCGACGGCCTGCGTGGCCTGACCGCGCAGGCCGGGGTCGGCGAGGCGCGCTTTCGCGCCGAAATCAACAAGGTGTACCAGGCGACCTCGCCGGGGTACGTGTCGCTCTACTTCGTGGGCGGCCGCACCGGGGTCATCCAGCTCGTGGTCGGGACGACCAACCCGCCGGACGAGGTGGTCGGTGAGGTCAACACCCTCAACGACCTCAACTCGTCCGCGGGCGCGATCGTTCGCACCGGCGAATTCTGGGGCGCCCGGTTCCGGGGCGGTTGGGACGTGAAGCGCAACGGTTCGGGCTTCGTCTGCGTCTTCACCCCGCTGTTCTGACCCGGCCGCGACTACCGCACCCCAGGCGCGGAGTGCGACGAGAGCGTGGCGGTCGCCGCCGCGCGATCCTCGCTCGGCATGAGGATCCACAGCACCGGGTAGATCAGGAACTGACTGCCCGGCAAGACGAGCAGGACGACCACGAATAGCAGCCGCGCCGACCACGGGCGGATTCCGAAGCGGCGCGCGAGTCCCGCGCACACGCCGCCGAGTACCCGGCCGTCGCGCGGCCGTACCAGCCCGTTCTCGTGGAACCTGGCGTTGACGCTGTTCATGGTGTGGATCCTTTCCGTGGCGCTGCGGCGTGCTTACCCATCCACGATCGCCTGTCGAGCGCCCTGGTCGCATCGGGGACCGCCCTGACCCGCCCCTGATTCGCCACCAATGCGGGCGCCACCAATGCGGGCGCCACCAATGCGGGCGCCACCAATGCGGGCGCCGACAATGCGGGACTGCCCGTGACCGGACCGGTCACGGGCAGCCACGATCGCGGTACTACTTGACGATCACCACGTCCGTCGGGCGGTCCACCGTCACGGGGGCGCCGTAGCCGGACAGCGCCACGGTGACCGTGGACTGCTCCGTAGAGGTCTGGCCCTTCTTGGTGGCGCTGTTCTTCAGCTGGTACGTCACCGTCGCGATGCGCTTGTCGGCGCCGACCGTCACGTCGCCGGAGTAGCTGCTGGCCACCGAATTCTCGTTGGTCCGCACCTGGAAGTGGTACGAGTCGGTGCGGGTCTGGCTGATCACGGCACCCGACTGCCGCAGCATCTCGAACAACTGCTCGGGGTCGGCCGAGGCGCTCAGCGTTCCGCTCAGGTCACGGTCGTAGTCGAGCCGGTCGTGCCGTCCCTGCTCCTGCTTCCACTCCGTCGACCCCGACGAGCCGATGAACAGGGTGCCGTCGAGGAGCCGCTCTTCGTAGGCGACCCCGCCGCCCGTCGACGTCTTGTTCAGGTATCCGGTGTCGGTGGTCGGGTCGAAAGCTCCATCGGTGGTGTCCACGCTGCCCTGACCCCAGTTCTGGGTGACCTTCACCTGGTAGCTGGTGTTCTGGCTCGACGCGACCGCGGCCGCGAGCGACAGCCGTGGTGTCTGCGCCGGCGGTGCCGCGCTCGGGTGGTTGTCCGCCCACGGCTGCGTGATGCCGGCCGCTGCCACCGCGCCCACGGCCACCACCGCGAGCGACGCGGTCGCCACCATCGCCGTTGCCCGCCGGCGGCCGGCCCGCTGCCCGCGGTCGAGCACCGCCCCGGCCGGCGCCGTCGAATCGAACTCGCCATCGACGAGATGGTGCAGCCGGTGCGCCAGCTGCGTCTCAAGAGTGTTCATCGGCTTCTCCTGCCCCCCTGGTAGTTGGGTTCGCGCACCAGCTGCCGGAGCTTGTCCAGCGCGCGAGCGTACTGACTTTTGACCGTGCCGATCGAGCAACCCAGCGCCGCGGCGGCCTGCCGTTCGGTCAGGTCCTCGTACAGCCGCAGCACCACCACCGCCCGCTGGCGCGGCGGCAGGGACATCAGGGCGTTCTTCACCTCGACGTCCGAGTCGAACCCGGCGGGTACCGAACGCTCCGGTGTTTCCGCGACGAGGTTCTCCCGCCGTCGCCGCCGCCACATCGAGGTGCGGCCGTTGACGAGCATCCGCCGCAGGTACGCGTGCAGATCCTCGTGGCGGTCCAGCTTCCGCCACCGCTCGTACATCCTGACCAGGCTGTCCTGCAGCAGCTCCTCGGCCTGCCACCGATCGCCGGTCAGCAGCATCGCCAGCCGGAGGTGCCGCTGCCAGGCCGACTCCACGAATGTCACAAACGCCATGTCCGCCGTTGACGGCGGCCCGTGCCGGTCCTTCACGGACCTATCACGCACCAGCCGCCGCCAGTGGTTGCATGCGACTTTCCGGGTTCGCCAACCACCCCTGCGCGGACCGCCCCGCTGGACCCCGCCGTGCCGGGTGAGGCGCGAAGTGGCCCAGAAAACCACCACGAAAGTGGATCGCGATGTGGGGCCAGCCGGCGCTTAGGGTTGGCGTATGACAGCGAACGGAAACCTGCCGTGGCACGCGCCCCGGATGCACCCGTGAGGTGCTGGCAGAGATGAGCGTCTCCACCTTTCGCGCCCTGCACCTGGGCCGCGCCGCCGGCGACCCGCTGGTCCTGCCCGGGCCGTGGGACGCGGCCAGCGCGCGGATCTTCGCCGACGCCGGCTTCCCCGCGCTCGCCACTCCGAGCGCCGGGGTAGCCGCCTCGCTCGGCTACGAGGACGGTTCGACGCCGCCCGACGAGATGTTCGCCGCGGTGGCGAGGATCGTCCGGGCCGTCGCCGTGCCGGTGTCCGCCGACATCGAGGGCGGTTACGGCCTCGCCCCCGCCGAGCTGGTCGGGAGGCTCCTGGAGACCGGCGCCGTCGGCTGCAATCTGGAGGACTCCGAAAATCACGCCACGCTCAAGGACCCCGTGCGACACGCGGACTGGCTGGCCGAGGTGCGGGCGGAGGCGGGGGATGCGCTGTTCATCAACGCGCGCGTCGACACCTTCCTGATCGGGACGGGCGATCCGGCCGACGCCGTGGCGCGCGCCCGGCGGTACGTGGCCGCCGGCGCCGACTGCGTGTACCCGCTGGCCGCGCCGCGGGAGGTGCTCGCGGAGCTGCGGAAGGGCATCGACGGCCCGATCAACCTGGCCGCCGGGCCGGACCGGGAGTCCGTGGCCGAGCTGGCGTGGCTGGGCGCGACCCGGATCACCTTCGGCCCGCAGTTGCAGCGGTACGCGATGGGGGCGATCGGCGAACTCGCGGCGCGGCTGCGCGCCTGAGATCCGGCACCCACCGCCAGCGATCCGGCCGGGTCAGCAGGCGGCGAGCAGCGCACGCAGCAGGCCGGCGAGCTGGGTGCGCTGCTGGGCGGGCAACTCATCCAGCGCGGCCCGCTGCTCGGCTAGCCCGGCCGTGACCGCGTCGTCGACGACCCGGCGGCCCTGTTCGGTCAGCTGTGCGCCCAGCGCACGGCGGTCGGTCGGGTCGGGAACCCGGCGCACCAGGCCCGCGCGTTCGAGCTTGTCCAGCCGCCCGGTCATCCCGCCGGTGGTGAGCATCAGCGTCGCGGAGAGCTGGCTCGGCGACAGCGTGTGCGGGTCGCCGGCCCGGCGCAGGGTGGCCAGCACGTCGAACTCGCCGCGCCCGATGCCGAACGGTGCGTACGCCCGCTCCACCCGGTCGCCCATCAGGCGCGCGATCCGGTAGATCCGGCCGAACACCTCCATCGGCAGCGTCTCCAGCTCGGGGCGTTCGACCGCCCACTGCGCGACTATCGCATCCACCCCGTCGGTACGCGGGTTCGCTGTCTGCCTCGGCATTCCCCAAGTGTGGCACACCCCATGGTCGACTCAGATGCTTGACGCTAAGTTGCTTAGTGCTAAGTTATCTACGAATCGACTGGAGGTGGCAGATGGCCAGGCGGAGTCCCGGTGAACGGGCCTTGATCACCGGCATGACGATCGACGCGTTGGGTTCGGGGATGTATGTCCCGTTCTCGCTGGTGTTCTTCCAGCGGGTCACCGGGCTGCCGCTGGCCGTCATCGGCGCGGTGCTCACCGTCGCCGGCCTCACCGGAATGGCGCTGCTGCCGCTGGCGGGGGCCGCCGTCGACCGGTTCGGCGCGCGGCGGATGCAGCTGTTCGGGTACGCGGTGCGCGGGCTCGGGTTCGTCGCGTACCCGTTCGCCGGCACGCTGCCGGCATTCGCGGCGGTCGCGCTGTTCACCGCCACCGGAGACCGTGCCTTCCCGGCCATCCAGCAGGCGGTCATCGGTGAGCTCGTCACCGGTGCCGACCGGGACCGGCTCAACGCCCTGGCCCGGAGCCTGCGCAACGCCGGGCTGGGCGCCGGTGGCCTGCTCGCCTCACTGATCATCGGCCTGGCCGGCGACACCGGCTTCACGGTCGCGGCCTGGCTCAACGCCGTGAGCTTCCTCGTCGCCGCGCTCATCGTGCGCCGGGTGCCCCGGCGGCAGCCCGTCGAGACCCGCCGCCAGGCCCGCGTCGGCTACCGCGCGGTCCTCGCCGACCGGCCGTTCCTCGGGCTGACCGCCGCGAACTTCCTAATCGCCCTGGGCTACTCGGCGCTGTCGCTGCTGCTGCCGGCGTACGCCGTCACCGTCCTGCACGCGCCCGCGGCAACCGTCGGCCTGCTGTTCGCGGTCAACACCGCGCTGTGTGCGGTCGCCGGCGTGCCGATGAACCGGTTCGCCCGCCGCATCGGCCGGCGAACCCGGGTCGCCGCGAGCGGCGCCGCCGTGTTCGCGCTCGCGTTCGTGGGTTTCGTCCTGCTGGAAACCGCGAGGCCGAGCGGCGTCGCGGTGCTGCTGGCCGCGCTGGTCGCCACCACGGCGCTCTACACCGGCGGTGAGTTGCTGCACAGCCCGGCGGCGAGCACGCTGGCCATCGAGGCGGCACCGGCCGAGGCGCGCGGGCGCTACCTGGCGACGTACCAGCTCTCCTGGTCGCTGTCGGCCACGCTCGCGCCGTCGCTGTTCACCGCGCTGCTGGCGCTCGACGGCCGGCTGCCCTGGCTGGTGCTCGCGGTGTCGGCGCTGATCGGCGCGGGGCTACTCGTCCGGCTCGAACCGGCACTGGCCGCCGGTGCCTCGCCGGCGGTGCGGCCGTCCGGCGTACTCACCGGCGCCTGATCACCCGGTCGGCCCCGGCGGCCGGTGCGGCCCGGAAAGCACCGCGCCGATCACCTCACAGGTACCGGCGTGCCGGCCTCGGGAATAGCGGGCTAGGCTCGCAAACTGGATCACGGGGGCGCAGGGATCAGCAGGAAAGGGACGGTTTAGGACATGCTCAGATGAGCGAGCATTCGCCCAGGACCGTCGTCGGATCCGGTTCATCGGTTGTTTCTCCAAGCTTAACCAACGCGCCCGGTGGCCAACACCCGCACCCACCCGGCGAAGGCGCCGAACCGGCGGGCCGGGCCTCCCGCTCCGAGCAGCGCCGCTCCGGGTTCCGTCCGGACATCGAGGGACTGCGTGCCATCGCGGTGCTCGCCGTGGTCATTTACCACGCCGGAGCACTCGTCGTCGGCGGCGGTTACGTCGGCGTCGACGTATTCTTCGTCATCTCGGGCTTCCTGATCACCACGAACCTCTACCGGGAAGTCGAGACCCGGGGCCGGATCTCGTTCGGCAGCTTCTACGGCCGGCGGATGATTCGCCTGCTGCCCGCCTCGGCGCTGGTGGTGGTCGCCACCGTGGCGGCGTCGTGGCTGTGGATGTCGCCGCTGGTGGCCAAGGCGGTGGCGAAGGACGGGATCGCCGCCGCCCTCTACGGCATCAACGTGCGCCTGGCCGTTCAGGGCACCAACTACCTGTCCGCCGCGCGCCCGCCCTCGCCGTTGCAACACTTCTGGTCGCTGGCGGTCGAGGAGCAGTTCTACCTCATCTGGCCGCTGCTGCTGGTCATCGCCTCCGGTGTGTGGCTGCGCCGGCGTCCGAGCCGCCGGGCCGCCGCCATCACCCTGGCCGTGCTCGCCGCCGGATCGCTGGCGCTGTGCGTGTGGCAGACCCAGGCGTCGGAGCCCTGGGCGTACTTCGGCATCCAGGCCCGGGCCTGGGAACTGGCCGCCGGCGCGCTGGTGGCCCTCGCCGCGCCGAGGCTGGCCCGACTGCCCCGCATCGCCGCCGAGCTGACGATGTGGGCGGGGCTCGCCGGCGTGCTGGTGGCGGTGTTCGTCTACACCGACGCGACGGTGTTCCCCGGGTACGCGGCGGTGCTGCCGGTGGCCGGGGCGGCATTGGTCATCGCCGGCGGTTGTGGACCGGCCAGGGGCGTCCCGACCGTACTGGGCACCGCGCCCCTTCAGATGTTCGGCCGGCTGTCGTACAGCTGGTACCTGTGGCACTGGCCGGTGCTGATCGTCGGGCAGTCGATCGTCGGGCACACGCTGAGCGTGTGGCTCGGCCTCGGCCTGGCGTTCGGCGCGTTGCTGCCGGCGTGGCTGTCCATGCGGCTGATCGAGAACCCGATCCGATTCCGCGCGTCGCTGCGCCGCCGGCCGCGGCGCGGCCTGATCATCGGTGCGTCGCTGAGCACGGTGAGCGTGGGCGCGGCCGGCCTGGTCGGGCTCCTGCCCATGCACCTGAACGGCTCGGGCCACGCGACCAACACCGCCACCGTGGTGGCCGACGGCTCCGCGGCGGACGCCGCGGCCAGGCTGAGCGCGCTGATCGCCACCAGCGCGCAGAACACCGCCATGCCCGCCAACCTCGTACCGGCGGTCACGGCGGCCGGCGGCGACCTGCCCACGGACACGGGCTGCCTGGCCTCTCTGGACGCCACGTCGACGGCCGACGCGATAGCGGCGGGTTGCGACAGTTACGGCGACAAGACCTCAACCACCACGCTGGTGCTGTTCGGGGACTCGCACACCGAGCAGTGGTTCGACGCGTTCAACACGGTGGCGCGGCAGCGGCACTGGCGGCTGGTGGTCCTGGCCAAGAGCGGTTGCACGCCGGCCAATGCCCTGACCACGAAGCTGAACACGCAGCGCGCCTTCACCGAGTGCGCGACCTGGCGTGCGGACGCGTTGCGGGTCATCGCCTCGCTGAAGCCGGCCATGGTGCTGATGTCCACCCGCACCTACGGCGGCCCGCCGGTCGACAAGGACAACCAGCTGGTACCGGGCGATCCCGACCAGCTGTGGACAACGGCGCTGATGGACACGGCCACCCAGGTCAAGCAGACGGGTGCCCAGGTGATTCTCATGCAGGACACCCCGGACCCGAGGGGCGCCAGCGTGCCGGACTGCGTGGCGCAGTACACCAAGGCGGTGCAGACCTGCGCGCTGCCGGCCAGTACGGCCGTCTACCCCAGCCGCCGAGTGGCGACCGTCGCGGCCGCGCAGGCGGCGGCGATGCCCGTGATCGACCCGCTGCCGTGGTTCTGCACCGCGACGACCTGCCCACCGATCATCGGCAACACCCTGGTCTACCGCGACGACAGCCACGTGTCGGCCACTTACATCCGGCTGCTGACCCCGTTGCTGTCCGACGCGCTCGCCACTGCCCTGCACTAAGGTCCGGCGGCGGTAGGCCGACGGAGTAGGCCGGGCAACGGCCACGAATGGCGGCTACCAATGGCGGCCCCGGGTGGCGGCGGCGGTGGCCGCCACCCGGGGCGTCGATCCGCCGGATCAGCGGGTGCTTGGACCAGTCGACGGGCCAGTCGACGGACCGGTCGACGGCTGGGCCGAGGCGCTCGCGCGGGGTCGGGCGGGTGGCTTCCCGTCCGCCGAGGCCCACAGCACGACGAGGTTGCCGGTCAGCGGGGCGACCTGATACACGTACCAGCTCCCCGGCACCTGGGCCGCCGACGCCTCGGTGGACTCGTAGCCCACCCGGTAGGTGGCGGTCTGCCCGCGCCCGGCCAGCAGCCGGCGTGCGTCGGACACCCGCTGGCCCACCAGCGCGTCCAGCTGCTTCTGCTGGTCCGGCGACAGGAGCGAGTCGCCCTGGATGTCCTCGCCGGGCTTTGGCGCGCGCCCGAAGACGATCCGCGCGTACCCCTGGTAGTCCAGCGGCACCTGGATGGCGACCGAGCAGTTGCCGTTGGCCGAGCATTCGCCCGGTGCCTCGATCTCCTTGAGGGAGGGCCCGTTCCCGTTGTCCTGCTCCTGAAAGACGACGCGGCCGATCTGATCGGCCTGCGCCGGTGCCAGGGTGAGGTCGATGTCGAGGCCGTGCCGGGCCAGTTCCGCCTTGTACCGCTTCGGATCCGCCACCGGGTCGACGATCCTGATGGTGAGGTACCCGTTGCTCTGGGTGAAGCGCAGCGCGTCGGCCTGTGCCGGGGCCGGGCCGAGGGCGGAGGACCTGGGCAGTACGGCGGTGACGACCAGCGCCAGCGCGGCCAGCCCCACCACGCCCGGAATCGCGAACGCGAGCCGGCGGCGGGGGCTCCAGATCCGGTGGCGCTTCGGGGTCTCGGCGGTCCAGGCACCCGGTTCGGACTGTCCCATGATGAGCTGGCGCAGATCCTCAGCGGCCGCCCCGGTCGGCTGCGACGCGGTGCGCGGCAGGTGGATCTCGGGTGAGAGCAGCCGAACCAGGCGGTCCTGCTGTTCGTCGTTATCGGTCATGATGGTTCCCTCGTCAGATCGCGGGTGTGAGTTCGCGCAGCGCCTCGGCGAACCGTTGGCGGGCGCGGTGCAGCCGGATTCGGGCGGCGTTGGCTGAACAGCCGAGTGCCTGGCTCAACTCCGCCGCGCTCAGGCCCTCCCAGGCGACCAGGCGCAGCAGTTCCTGATCGGTCTCCGAAAGGGTGCGGAACGCGGCCGAGACCTCCGCGGGAGCGTCCGGCTGGACGACCGTGGCGTCGGAGAGTTCGGTGCGCAGGCGCGCGGCGAGATCGACGCCGCGACGCTCGGCCCGGTACTGGTTGGCCAGCACGTTGCGGGCGACTCCGAACAGCCAGGCCCGGGGCTGTTCGGCCGGGATGTCCGCGAGGCGCCGCCAGGCGACGAGGAAGGTGTCGGCCACCACGTCGGCGGCGATCTCCGGTCGACCGGTGCGACGCAGGGCGTAGCGGAGCAGATCCTCGTAGCAGAGGCGGTACAGAGTTTCGAACCGGGCGGCGGGATCGCCGTCGCGCGACCGGGGTGCGGCGCGTGCCAAGTGGGGCCCCCTCCAGCTGTGCCTGATGCCTGACCGGGTGGTCCGGCATCAGATACATGTCGGTCGGCGGGCCCTCATTTCACCGTAGTCGCGGCCACCTGCCCGGTGAGGGAAGCGCCATCGCACAGCGAACGGCCCGCTCCCGGAAGCGGGAGCGGGCCGTTGCGCCAGCGGGATCGGTCAGTACTTGATCGTGACCGTCGCCGTGCCGAGCACCGCCGGGAGCTTCGACACGTTGACCTTGAGGACCTCGCCGTCGTCCACCACGCCGCTGGCGTCCAGCGTCTTCTGGTGGACGAGGTACTTGCCGGTCGTCGTCGACTTCACCGGGGAGCACGCCGTCGTGTCGGTGAGCCCCGACGCCTCGCACGCCGCCTCGTCCTGGCCGAGCAGGTGGTCCATGCCGAAGTCGCTGTCGTTGGCGAGGTACAGCGTCTGGCCGCCGTCCGCGCTCGCGACGCCCTCGATCTTGTCGTGGCTGAAGAACGCGCCCGACGGGTCGAGCTGGTTCAGCACCGTGCCGATCTCGAGGTACGGCGTCTTGCTCACCGGCGTGATGTTCGCCTGCGCCAGCAGCTGCTCGGCCTGCGCCGTGGGCGCGTCGCCGACGTACGCGTCGATCGACTTCGGGCCCGAGGGGGTCGTCACCGTGTAGCCCAGCGGGTTCTTGCCGTTGCCCTTGACGTCGGTCGCGCCGGTCAGGTCGATCTCGTAGAGGTCCTTGAACGCCGCCTTGCCGGGCTCGCCCTGGTTGCCGTCACGCTCGTCGACGAGGAACTTCGTGTCGGACAGAGCGGTGATCTCGCTGACCGCGCTGGCCGTCGTGCCCGGGTCGGTGAGCAGGTAGAGGTACTCGTGCATCGCCTTCGTCTTGAGGTCGATGGTCACGATCCGCACCGGGGCGACGTTGGCCGACTTGACGGTCTTGCCGTTCGCGCCCGTACCGTAGTCGGGCACGGTCAGCGCCGACTGCATGATGCCGACCAGCGTCTTGCCGTCGGGCGTGACGGTGAGGCCCTCCATGCCCTTGTTCTTGGTGCGCAGCTGCAGCTCGATCGGCAGCGGGTGCTTGGTGTCGACGTTGTGGCCCTTGCCGAGGCCGGCACCGGTGTCGGCACCCCACGGGGAGAGCCGCTCGATCTCCTTGCCGTTCTTGTCGAAGTGCGTGATGAACGGGCCGTACTCGTCGGAGATCCAGAAGCTTCCGTCCGGCAGGGCGACCAGGCCCTCCGAGTCGTAGCCGTTGTCGGGGTTGAGCGTCACGGCCGGCTTGGTGCCGGGCACGGTGTACGGCTTGGTCGGGTCGATGTAGTTGCCGTAGAGGTCCTCGGTCAGCTCCGAGCTCGCGGCGTTCTTGGTGACCGGGTTCGGCAGGCCGTTGTACGCGGTGCCGTCGGGCGCCTTGAGGACGATCTTCTTCTGCAGTACGGCCTTGCCGTCCACAAGCTGGAACAGGCCGACCTCCGGGTTGAAGGTCGGGTCGGTGAAGACCTTCTCGCCCAGCGGGCCGTCGTCGTCGGCGTTCGGGCCACGGTCGGTGAGGCCGTAGAACCAGCCCGACTTGCCCGGCACCGGCACGAAGGACGAACCGAAGCCGCCACCGGAGATCAGCGCCGTCGTGCCGTTCGGGCCCTCGAGCCCACCGAGCGACGGGATCTTGCTCCCGCCGGGCACGGCGTCCTTGTACAGCGTGACGGCGTCCGTCGCGGTGTAGGTGAAGTGCACCGTGCCGTGGCTGCCCTTGACGGCCGGGGCGAAGCTGTAGGACCCGTCGGCGTTCACGGTCAGGCTGCCGGCCTTGGGGTTGTCGAGACCGCTGTTGCGCACCACCGCGGTCGCGCCGAAGTCGTTCGACAGAAGGTTGCCGGTCACGGTGCCGCCGCTGCGCGGGCTGGCCTCACCGTGGTCGGCGTTCACCGAGAACGGGTGGGACTGCGTGGCCCACCACCCGAACGGGTTGGCCCAGGCGGTGCCGACGGAGGCCAGGATGACGGCGGCCGTCGTGCCGCCGATGAGTGTTGCTGCCCGCTTGCGGGCAGGGAGGTTCAGGCGCATGCCCGCAACCAACCGTTAGCAGATGAACGTTGAATGGCGGGAAGGTTTCCTAGCTTGGTCGGCAGCCGTAAACGAGAATCATGTTCCGGCAGACCGGCCCGCAGCGGGCGTTGTCGCGTCGCGGATGGCCCGCTCCGCGCCCCGCCGGGTGTTCCGGCCGCACCGCACAGCGCGGGTACAGGATCAGTCGACCGGGTGGGGCGCTCGCGCCGCGGCGGCGATCCGCTCCAACGCCGCCGCGTGGGCCCCGAACGCCTCCCGGCCGTGCGGGGTGAGTCGTGCCAGGGTGCGCCGAGCGCCCGTGCCCGGCTGCTTGCGCACCTCGACGTAGCCCTGCGCCGCGAGTGCGGACAGCTGCTTGGACAGGGCCGAGTCGCTCGTACCGATCGCGTCCCGGATGAAGCCGAACTCCGTCCAGCTCGCGGGTGCCAGCAGCGCGACGATCGTCAACCGCGCGGGGACGTGCAGGAACTCGTCGAAGTCGCCGTCCATCAGCTCCGCCGGCCCGCCAGCCTTGCCAGCGCGTCGGCGCCCCGGCAGATGGGACGGGCCGCCAGCAGGCACACCACCGCTCCGGCGGCGGCGGCGATCAGGTGTGGGGTCGGCATTCCGGCCGTCCCAATGGCCGTCGCCAAGCCTTTGATCACCGCGGCGAGGAGGATCCCGGCCGCGACTCCCACGAGCAACTCGCCGGAGCCGGGCTTCCTGAGGACCGGCGCCCGGCGCACGTAGGCGATCACCAACAGCGCCACCAGCGCGACCACCGGGAACAGCATCGCGCCGTTCCACGGATTGGGCAGGTCGTAGGAGGCGTACGAGACGAGCACTATCAACGCCAAGACGCCCAGGTAGAAGGGGGAGAAGCCGTGCCGCGCCTCGGCGGCGCGAGACTGCTCGTGCCGCCTCTGGATGTCGTCGAGCGCCGCCCGCGCGTCGTCGGGAGTCATCAACCTTCACCTCACCCGAGGAGATCTACTTTCCTCTGAGGAAAATACTCGGCTCTTTCCCGTCAGGCAAGTACCGGCGCCCGGCTGCGTCGACCCCAGGACGTCCGCCCCTGACCGCTGATCAATCGCGGGCGCCGTCGAGGCCCGCACCTATGTCAACCGCGCGCCAGCGGGGCGGTTGCCGCGATAGGTGTATTGGGTGTTGGTCGAATGGACGGCCAGAGATCGACCGGTAACGAAACGCGTGATGCGTGGGGCGGCGATCTCCTCAAGCCGGATTCAGGTACCCTGAGCGTGGCGGGCCGCTAGCTCAATGGTAGAGCAGCAGACTTTTAAACAGCAGTTGCGCGCGGTCCCAAACCAATGCGCTACGTTCTACCTGCGAAAATGACCGCCGAATCCGTCCACTATGGAACTGGGACACGCCTAGGTCGCTCGTCCGTTCCGGCGAGTGCGGTCCGAGCTGGTACGCACACGAGCCGAAGCATCCGCGACGGCTCAGCGCCGCGCTGGGCCGCCGCCGATGCGTGTCGAGCGAGCAGATGCCTACTGGGGCTTGCCGGACGGCCAGGGCGAGATCCAGGACGAGTTCGGCAAACACCTGCGAGTGGCAGGCAACTTCCGCTCGCCTCCTCCGAGCGGGAGGATGTCCCCGTGATGCAACAAAAGCCCTCAGCCAAGGTCGGCACCGCTGCGGTGACCCACACCAAGCTCGCCGTCGAAGACGAGTTGGGGTGGCTGTTCCGCGATCAGCCCACCGAGGACTACGGCATCGACGCCCACGCCGAGGTTGTTGACGGCAAGGACGTGCGCGGCCGTCTGTTGGCCTTGCAGATCAAGGGCGGCATGAGCTGGTTCGATGAGCAAGGTCCAGGCGGCTGGTGGTTTCGGCCAGACAAGGAACATGTGCAGTACTGGCTGAATCACTCTTTGCCGGTTGCGTTAGTTCTGTACCACCCCGAGACTAAGCGATGCCATTGGCAGCTCGTGACCCGGCAGACACTGGTCGAAGCCTCCACTGCTGGTTGGAAGCTCCTCGTTCCCGAAGCGCATGTACTTGACGAGAGTGCCCGGGTCCCGTTGAAGAAAGCTGCTGAAGGAGATCCGTATGTCCTACGCATCCGTGAGATGCAATTGGCGAAGCCCTGGATGAGGATGCTTGCGAGTGGCAAACGGTTGGTCATCGATATGGAGGAGTGGATCAACAAAACGTCAGGACGAGGATCGATAAGCCTCGGCATCGACAACGAGGACGGCAACGCTCCGCAGGAGCTGGCGCGTTGGGGTGTCTTCCTCGGCCACGCCAGTTATGGCGAGGTAGTACCGCGATTGTTCGCCTGGGCGGACGTCGACGTGCACGAGGAGACCTACGACGAGACTGAGTACGACGAATACGAAGCCGAATGCGTGATCCACGATGAGGAGAACACGTTCTGCACCTCGACCTTCGAGGACTGGCGCCGAGGTCGCCTGGCCGAGGGCCTGCGTCCGTATGCCAACGGAGCCGGCGAGGTCGATTACTGGCGGCTTGAGCTTACTCTTAACGGTCTTGGTCGAGCATTCCTTATCGTCGACCAGTTCGCGACAAGCGGTGGCCCGCAGTTGACGCGGCGTACGTAACCAGCGTCGGCGCTCAGCCTCAAAGCAGCCGCAGGAGCCTGTACGGCCGACTCCGGTTAGGCCTTGGAGAGTGCGGCGGTCACCGACTTCAACGCTGGTCGGTCGGTCCCACCCCTGTGGCAGGGAGCGGAATCGCAGCGGTTGCAGGTACTCGGTTCCGGCAGGCTGGCGCATAATCTTCCCGTCCGCGTCACGGTTAGGGTCTTGTTCGATCAGGCCGTAATCGGCGAGCTGCAGATGGCTTTCGTACACGTCGCGGCTGAGGCCGTACCACGCTTCACGGGTCTGGTTGACGTACACGCCGGCCTTCGACCTGTCCGGGTACCTGGTCTCCAGCTCTCGGATCATCAAGTAGGTCACAATCTCTGCCGCCGACAGCACATGGGCCCATCCCTGAAGAAAGAACGCGGCCGGCAGCTGCAGAGCCTCTGCGTTGCCGACCTTCGCTGCGGGCGGTCGGAGGCTGTCCGGCTTCATCAGCGCATCCGGGGCCGGGCTCGCGTACCGATCAGGCCACCGGCCTTGCGGATCCCCCTGACGTGACCCCTTCTGGTTGATCCGGGGCGAGTGAGTCTTGCGGCCCACTGTGGTGGGCGGGAAGGCTTGACCACGATGAGTACCAGGAAGAGGCACACGCCTGAGCAGGTGGTGCGGAAGTTGGCCCAGGCGGATCGGATGCTCGGCGAGGGCAAAGACATCGCGGATGTCTGCCGGGAGTTGCAGGTTTCTGAGCCCACCTACTACCGGTGGCGCAACCAGTTCGGTGGGCTGAAGGCCGACGACGCCAAACGGCTCAAGGAGCTGGAACGGGAGAACGCGACTCTCAAGCGGCTGCTGGCCGACGCCGAGTTGGAGAAGGCCGCGTTGAAGGAGATCGCCAAGGGGGAATTCTGAGCCCGGCACGCAGGCGGGCGGCCGTTGACCACCTCATCCGGGTGTTGGGGGTCAGTCATCGGTTCGCCTGCCGGGTGACCGGGCAGAACCGTGGTACTCAGCGCCGTGAGCCGGCGGGCCAGACGCCTGCTGACCCCGACGCCGCCCTGCGCGGGTGGCTGCGGGACTACGCGAAGGCTCACCCGCGGTAGGGGTTCCGGCGGGCGTACCACGACGCCCGCGGTGAGGGCTGGAGCGTTTCCGGGGAGGCGCGTGCTTTGATCTCGAGCAAAGGCCACGTCACGGACAATTGCATGCAGATCGTTGCCCTGGATGATCTCCTTGCGCCCGACCCTGTCGGACTCGTGACGGCCCCGGCGTGGCCACGAGGACCTGTCGGCGCCCACCGCTAAAGTTTGGGGCCAAGGTCCGCAGAACCGATCACACGCCTCTGCGGCGTGAAGGAGATCCGCCCGAATATGTGTCAGCTGACGACAAGCCATATGACCAACCTCGGCGCGAGGACGGTGGCGCGCTAGTGGCTCCGACGACGAAGGAAGCCCAGCGCGCTGAGTTGCACCGGACCATTTGGCGGATCGCGAACGACCTTCGCGGCTCGGTCGACGGCTGGGACTTCAAGAGCTACGTCCTGGGCATCCTCTTCTACCGGTTCATCTCTGAGAACCTGACGGCCTATATCAACGAGAGCGAGCGTAAGGCAGGCGATGAGCATTTCGACTACGCCACGCTGAGCGATAAGGCGGCCGAGTTTGGACGCAAGGAGACGGTGGCCGAGAAGGGCTTCTACATCCTGCCCAGTGACCTGTTCGCCAGCGTCCGTAAGCGCGCGGCCCATGACGAGAACCTCAACGAGACGCTGGAGCGCATCTTCGGCAACATCGAGGGCTCGGCGAAGGGCACCGACTCCGAGGACGACCTCAAGGGTCTGTTCGATGACCTCGACGTGAACTCTCCCAAGCTCGGCAACACCGTGGCCAAGCGCAACGAGAAGCTGGTCAAGCTCCTCGCCGCCATCGGTGACCTCAACCTGGGCGACTTCAACGGCCACGCCATCGACACCTTCGGAGACGCCTACGAGTACCTGATGCAGATGTACGCCGCGAACGCCGGCAAGTCTGGCGGTGAGTATTACACGCCGCAGGAGGTCTCCGAACTCCTCGCGCGCATCACGGTGGTTGGCAAGAAGTCGGTCAACAAGGTCTATGACCCAGCCTGTGGCTCGGGCTCGCTGCTGCTGAAGTTCGCCAAGGTGCTGGGCAAGGAGAATGTCCGCCAAGGCTTCTTCGGCCAAGAGATCAATCTGACCACCTACAACCTGGCGCGCATTAACATGTTCTTGCACGACGTGAACTACGAGGGGTTCAGTCTCGCGCATGGCGACACCCTGATCGATCCTCAGCACTGGGACGACGAGCCCTTCGAAGCGATCGTCTCCAACCCGCCGTACTCGATCAAGTGGGAGGGCGACGCCAACCCTCTGTTGATCAACGACCCGCGCTTCGCGCCGGCTGGCATCCTCGCGCCGAAGAGCAAGGCCGACCTAGCATTCACGATGCACATGCTGAGCTGGCTGGCTGTCAACGGCACCGCGGCCATCGTTGAGTTCCCTGGCGTGCTCTACCGTGGTGGAGCCGAACGGAAGATCCGCAAGTACCTGGTCGACAACAACTATGTCGACACTGTCATTCAGCTGCCACCCGATCTTTTTTTCGGGACGAACATCGCCACCTGCATCCTCGTGCTTAAGAAGTCGAAGAAGGATAGCTCCGTCTTGTTCGTTGATGCGTCAGCGGAATTCGAACACGTCGGGAGCAAGAATAAGCTCCAGCCCGAAAACCAGAAGAAGATCCTGGATGCATTCGTATCCCGTCAGGATGCCGCTCACTTCGCCAAGCTTGTTCCAACTCGGGAGATCGCCGACCGTGGGTACCTCCTATCGGTTTCCTCCTATCTTGAGAAAGAGGACACCCGCAAGGACGTCGACATCTATGAACTCAACGCCGAGATCGCGGAGATAGTGGCACGGCAAGCAGAGCTTCGCGCCGCCATCGACAAGATCGTCGTCGACCTAGAGGATGCGTCGTGAGCCAGATAAGCGACCGTATCCCCGATCTTTGCCGGCAGGGAGTTCCAGTCCTTCCTCTTGGCAAAGTAGGCACTTGGTATGGCGGAGGTACCCCATCGAAGTCTGTTCCTGAATACTGGGACAACGGCACTGTGCCTTGGCTCTCGCCAAAAGATATGGACACTGGCCGGGTACTGACAACAGAGGACCATATTACGGAGGCGGCGCTCGACAAGTCGCCGGCCAAGCTAGTCCCAGCCGGGTCGGTTGCATTCGTCGTGCGTTCGAACATTCTGCGTCGTCGACTCCCGATAGCCCTAGTGCCGGTCGCAGTAACGCTCAACCAAGACATGCGTGCAGTCGTGCCCCACGATGGTGTTCTCGTCGAGTATCTGGCTCACGTATGCCGTGCGCGCTCCGAGGTAATTCTGAGCCTCGCAGGTCGTACCGACGGATCGATGGCTGCGATCCAGAGTTCGGTGTTGATGGAGTTCTCCATCCCCGTACCACCAGTAGAGGTGCAGCGCGAGATAGTTCGGATCCTAGATGGATTCGTTGCGCTGGAGGCCGAGATCGAGAATGAGCTGGAGGCTCGCAGACGGCAGCGGCTCGCGTTCGCGCGCACGCTGCCGGGGGCGCCATATACCAGAGCGCTTGGGTCCGATGCTACAAAGCTCGTCCGGCTTGGCGAAGTGGCGACGCAGTACGTCGAGCCGCTACGCGTGTTGCCAGATGCTACCTACACGAACCTCGGAGTGAAGTGGTACGGCGAAGGTGCCTTCGCCCGAGAGTCAAAGCCTGGCAGTGCCATCAAGGGGACGACGCTCTACCGAGTCAAGCCGCAACAGTTCATCTATAATCGGATGTTCGTCACCGAGGGTTCGTTCGCGCTTGTCACCCCAGAACTTGCGGACGGAGTCGTCTCAAACGAGTTCCCGGTGTATGACCTTGACACCTCACGTGTGCTGCCAGAATGGCTCCTGTTGTATTTCAAGGATGAGTTCACGCTCAAACGCATCGAGGGGGAGGTTACTGGCACTGAGCGTGGCTCGACCAAGAGCCGGCGCCGCTGGAAGGAGGAGCAGCTCGAGGCGTTCCAAATTGAACTTCCCTCGATTCCGGCCCAACGAGAGCTACTGCGAGTGATCGGCACCTTGGCCGCTCTCGAATCGGCTTTGCGTGACGAACTGGCTGCCCGGCGCAAGCAGTCCTCCTACTACCGTGACCGACTGCTGATGTTCGAGGAGCTAGCGGTATGAATGAGGCTCCAGGACGCCAGTACGACCCGATCGCGGTCAGCGCCGAGAGCACGGTCGTCGCCGAGTTCATCCCGGACGCCACGACTGCCGTGGCTTACCAGTCCGAGGCTGACCTCGAGCGTGAGTTCATTAAGATCCTGCAGGGCCAGGCCTACGAGTACCTCGAGATCCACACCGAGGCTGACCTGATCGCTAACCTCCGCACCCAGCTTGAGGCGCTGAACGGCATCACGTTCAGCGATCCAGAGTGGGACCGGTTCTTCACGGAGAAGATCGCCGGTGCCAACGAGGGCATCGTGGAGAAGACCGTCCGCATCCAAGAGGATTACGTCCAGATCCTCAAGCGCGACGACGGTACGACCAAGAACATCACGCTGCTCGACAAGCGCAACATCCACAACAACCGCCTGCAGGCCATCAACCAGTACGAGGTCGGGGCAGGCGAGGGCCAGGCTAAGCACGCCAACCGCTATGACGTCACCGTGCTGGTCAACGGTCTCCCCATGGTCCACATTGAACTGAAGCGCCGCGGTGTCGACATCCGCGAGGCGTTCAATCAGATTGACCGCTACCAGCGCGACAGCTTCTGGGCGGGCTCGGGCCTCTTCGAGTACGTCCAGCTGTTCGTGATCAGCAACGGCACGCTGACCAAGTACTACTCCAATACCACGCGCCGTCAGCACATGAGCGAGGCCGGGGGCAAGAAGACTCGCAAGACGAGCAACTCCTTCGAGTTCACGTCGTGGTGGGCCGACGCCACCAACAAGTCGATCCAGGACCTAACGGGGCTCGCCAAGACGTTCTTCACCCGGCACACGCTGCTCAATATCCTGACCAAGTATTGCGTCCTGACCGCCGACCGGCTGCTGCTCGTCATGCGGCCGTACCAGATCGTGGCCACCGAGCGGATCCTGAACCGCATCGAGATCTCAACCAACTACAAGCAGCTCGGCACCCTCAAGTCCGGTGGCTACGTCTGGCACACGACCGGCTCAGGCAAGACCCTGACGAGCTTCAAAGCTGCCCAACTAGCCAGCCGCCTGCCCGGCGTCGACAAGGTGCTCTTCGTGGTCGACCGCAAGGATCTCGACTACCAGACCATGCGCGAGTACGACCGCTTCGAGAAGGGCGCGGCCAACTCCAACACCTCGACTGCGGTGCTTAAGCGTCAGCTCGAAGATCCGAGCGCGCGAATCATCATCACGACTATCCAGAAGCTCAGCACGTTCATCGGCGGCAACAAGGGCCACGACATCTACAACGGGCACGTCGTGATCATCTTCGACGAGTGCCACCGCTCGCAGTTCGGCGACATGCACACGGCGATCACCAAGGCGTTCAAGCGCTACAACCTGTTCGGCTTCACGGGCACCCCGATCTTTGCTGTCAATGCAGGCACCAGCGGCAGCCCTAAGCTGCGCACCACGGCTCAGGCCTTCGGTTGTTTTCTACACGGAAACCCAGCGACTTGCCCGCCCGAGAGCCACCAGATGGCGATCCACGCCTACACGATCGTTGACGCCATCAGCGACAAGAACGTCCTGCCGTTCCGCATCGACTACGTCAACACCGTTCGGATCTCCGCAGGTTTGACGGACAAACAGGTCTCAGCCATCGATACGGAGAAGGCACTGCTCGCATCGGAGCGCCTGACCAAGATCGTTGACTACACGCTGGAGCACTTCGACCAGAAGACCCGCCGGGCGGAGCACTACTCGCTGGGCGAGCGTCGTGTCCACGGCTTCAACGCCTTGTTCGCGACCGCCTCGATCGAGGCTGCCAAGCGCTACTACACCCGCTTCAAGGAGCAGCAGGCCGACCTGACGCCCGACCGCAAGCTTAAGGTCGGACTCATTTTCTCTTACGCCGCCAACGAAGCGGCGGCCGACGACTACCTCGACGAAGAGGGCTTCGAGACCGGTGGCCTTGACCAGTCGTCGCGTGACTTCCTGGAGGCAGCGATCCAGGACTACAACGCCATGTTCGGCACGAGCTTCGACACCTCCAGCGACAAGTTCCAGAATTACTACAAAGACCTGTCGCTACGGCTCAAGCAGCGCGAGATCGACCTGGTCATCGTCGTCAACATGTTCCTGACCGGCTTCGACGCCACGACACTCAACACCCTGTTCGTCGACAAGCGCCTAGTCAACCATGGCCTGATTCAGGCCTACTCGCGCACCAACCGCATCCTGAACTCGGTCAAGACTTACGGCAACATCGTCAGCTTCCGTGATCTTGAGGAAGAGACCAACGACGCCATCGCGCTGTTCGGCAACAAGGATGCCAAGGGCATCGTGCTGCTCAAACCGTACGCCGAGTACTACGACGAGTACGCCGAGAAGATCCAAGAGCTGCTGGAGCAGTTCCCGCTCGGCCAGCCGATCATCGGCGAGGCTGCGCAGAAGGCGTTCATCGCCCTGATCGGTCAGATCCTGCGCCTGCAAAACGTCCTAACCAGCTTCGACGACTTCGCCGGCAACGAGATTCTGACTGACCGCCAGAGCCAGGACTACCGCAGCATCTACCTCGACCTCTACGCCGAGTTCAAGAAGGACGCCACGGCCGAGAAGGAGTCGATCGTCGACGACGTCGTCTTCGAGATTGAGCTGATCAAGCAAGTCGAGATCAACGTCGACTACATCCTGATGCTGGTCCAGAAGTACCGCGAGGCCAAGGGCGACGGTGAGGACCGTGAGATCCGCGCCACCATCTCGCACGCCGTCGACGCCAGCCCGAGCCTGCGCAACAAGAAGGATCTGGTCGAGGACTTTGTCGACTCGATCTCGGCCAAGGGCGACCTCGACGAGGAGTGGGCCGCCTACGTCGCCAAGCGTCGCACCGAGGAGCTCGACGCGATCATCGAGGCCGAGAACCTTAAGGCCGACGAGACTCGCGCCTTCATCGCGACAGCGTTCCGTGACGGCGAGATCAAGACGACGGGGACCGCGATCACCAAGGTGCTTCCGCCGGTCTCACGCTTCGCGGCGGACGGTGGCCACGGCGAGAAGAAGCAGCGCGTGCTGACCAAGCTTGGCGTGTTCTTCGAGCGGTTCTTCGGGCTGAGCTCCGGCGAAGGCGAAGCGTAATGGCTGAAACCGCCGAGGCCTTGGTTGAGGCAGGGCCATTGCGTAGTCGGCTGATGGTCTTGTGACCTCGGCGTTTGGGACTACGGCTGGGCGGGTGGGCCGGTTGGGGCGGGTGTGGCCGCATCGGTGATCCTGGTGGTTCCTGACGCCACACGATCTCCATGATCTCGCCGGCACGGCGAACACGAGCGCTGCCGCGGCCCGGACCCGCCGCCGGCTGGATGCGCAGCGCATCCTCAACGCGATGGTCACCGCACCGGCTTATGTCCGCAACGGGCGGATGGGCGTGTTGGCCGCGAACCAGCTCGGCCAGGCCGTGTTCACACCGCTGTTCACGACAGCGCAACGGCCGGTGAAAATCGCCCGGTTCGTCTTCTGATCATCGCCGCGCCCGCATGTATTCACCGGCCACCGACACGGCAGTCAGATGCCCTGAGCATCCCATCCCCCGCGACGGCTCTCACTTCCGAGGTACTGGAAGAGCCTGCGTAGTTCGGTGGTAGTTTCGAACGTCCGAGCACCAGCGGAGCACCCCCTGCGGGTAGAGGCCCCTTTAAATCTCGGGTGCGGAGTAGGTGAATTCCTTTCCGCCGCGCTCGGCGACTCCGCGCCGCCGGACGAGTGCTCTAGCCGCGACGAGGCGTTTGAGACGGTTGTTCGCGTTTGGCGCGGTGATGCCCAAGCGTTCAGCGACCGTCGTTGCGGTGAAGGTCTCAAGTTCCCTGGCGAGTTCGAAGGTGTCCTTTAGAACATCCGACGCCGCCAGTAGCGCAAAGTCGTCACCGAGTTGCTCTAGCGCGATAAGTTCGCGGCGTTCGAAGCCGAGGACGATCGTTTCACGGGTGTCGTCGTTGAGGCCGGTCACGAGCACGGTGGTCGGTCCGTCGTCCTGGGTGGCGAGGACGGAGTAGTACTTGCCGAGGAACTCGTCGGTGAAGCTGACGGTCATGGCTTCGACGTTGGTGAAGTTGATGACAAGGAGGCTGGTGCCAGGCGGAGTGCGGTCTTCCAGGTCGTGAAGCACTTCCCTGCCGCGTTCCCTGGTTGACAGGAACGTCCGGTGTCGTCCGACGTCGAAGGCGAAGGCCATAGCGGAATCCGGTTTCACCTGAGTGATTGAAACACGTTACGGCCCGTTACGAAAGTCGGACGCGCAGCCAAGCCCAAGTGCCGTCCACCGATTCGGCAACACGGCTGCAAATCGAGGTGGGTTCCGCGCGGAGTGTCGCGGTGGCGACGGCACTTCCGCTGCGGAGCATGAGTTCGCCTCCCTTTCCACCTCGTATGGCCTGCCGCCACAGGTTCGGCAATCCGTGGCCTCGCCCTTCCGGGCTTCTGTTGCCACCATCAAGTGCTCGCTCAAGGGCCACGGGGCCTTCGAGATCCTGGTTGGTCGTGTTGGAGAGGACTTTTCGGATCCCGTCACCGGAGTCACAGACGGCGAACTCAAATCCAGGTGTACGGCTCAGGGTACCGCTGTAGAGCTGGGCGGCGGTGAAGGCGCCGGTCTTGCTGAGGCCGTGTGTAGTGGCATTGCTCAGCAGCTCGGCAAGGCTGCGGAAGGCCGCCCTTCCCGCTTCCGGTCCAAGCCGCGCCGTTACCAGTCGGCCGAGCGTCTCGTTCATGTCGTCGATGTTGGCGGGCGTGACCTTGGCGACCTCCAGCAGTTTGTCGGAGTGATCACGGCGCACCTGGGACGGGATCGACCCCTCGATCTCGGCGAAGGGCTTGAGTAGCTCGACGACGTTCATCCGCACGAGGTAGGACGCGATCTTCGGGTCCCGCGGAACAAGAAGGCGGACCTCACGGCCGCCGTCGGCGGCGGCGGTTCCCATCGTGACGATCGCGGCGAGCTCAAGCGGGCTGACCCACTGGAGCCCCCGCGCGTCGAGCACCAGGTTCTCCGTGTCGCCGTGAAAGTCAGCCCTCAGCTCTCGACGTTGTCGGAGGGGATTCCGGCCGGCCAGCTCGATACGCACGCATCAAGCATGACAGCTAGATCCGGACCCGCACATCCCCGACCGACGGCGGTCGGCCCGAGGCCACTTCGGGGGTTGCGCCCGGCGCGCGCATCGGTTTAATCTGTCTCAGTGAAACGGGAACTTCGGCGGACGGCCGGCTCTCTGCCGGCTGCCTCCGAGACCGCCGGACCCGTCGACACGGTCCCGCCAAAACAAGAGGAGCAGATATGAGAATCCATCACTTCGTGGCCGGCGAGGCCATTGCCCAGACGCGCGAGGTCGAGCCTGATGTGCGGCTCGGTGACCTTCTCGTCATCGAGAAGGACGAGAAGGTATTCGTGGTCGGCGACGAGGTCGAGCTCGACGTGACAGTGACCATCGAGGCGGTCCTGGCCGGGCGGCCCGGTCACCTGGCCACCTCGACCTGTCACCAGATCGCGGTCACGGTCGGGTACGCCGGGGCCGACAAGGTGGTCAAGGTCCATCCGGCTACCCGGTTGCGCGAGGTCCGCAAGCTGGCCATCGCGGCGTTCGGGATCAGCCAGGCCGCCGCGGCCGACCTGGTCCTGCGGGTCCCTGACGGGACCGAGGACTTGGACCTGAACGCACCGGTCACCACGATCGTCCCGAGGCGCACCTGCGGCACGACGGTCGATCTGGTCCACACGGTCCGGCCGCAGGGATGAGCACGGCGTCCGAGCCCGGTGGCGACCCGAACCTGCGACGGCTGCGCCGGCATCTGCTGGCCGCCGACGTCGAGGCCGGTGCCGCCGCCGGGTCCTGGCGCATCGTCGACCTGAGCTGGCCGGTCCTGCTGGTCGCGATCGCAGTCGGCGACGACGCTGAGTTGGGCATGCGGCTCGAGGTGCAGGACTATCCGGTGCAGCCGCCGGCCGGGCAGCCCTGGAATCTGGCTGCGAACGTGCCGCTGGCCATGGCGGACTGGCCGGTCTCCGGCCAGAACCCGGAGGTCTTTCGGCACGACTGGTCCCCGGGCAACAACAACGGCCCATACCTGGCGTGCGACCGGGCAGGGATCGCGAGCCATCCGAACTGGGCTGTCGAACGCCCGGAGCGGTGCTGGAACCCGACGCGGACGATCGGCTTTTACCTGCGCGAGCTGCATCGCGAGCTGGCCTACGCGCGGATGTCGGCGCGCGGAGGCACCCAGTGACCGCGCGCCTGACGATCGAGCCCAGGTTGTTCGCCGCGCTGGTGAAGGGCCTCGCCGAGCGGGGGCAGGGGCACCGCGAGAGCGGCGCGTTCCTGCTCGCCGATCGGGCGCACCCCGAGGACCAGCTGCCGCAACTGGTCACCACAATCGCCTTCTACGACGACCTCGACCCGCTCTGCCTGACCGGCGGGATCGACTTCCACGCCGTCGGCTACACCGCGCTACAGAATCTCTGCCGGCGCGACGGGCTGCGGGTGGCCGGCGACATCCATACCCACCCAGTTGACCGCGTTCAGCAGAGCCGGGTCGACGCCGAGCACCCGATGGTGGCCCGCGACGGCCACGTCGCGCTGATCGCCCCGCGCTTCGCGGCCGAGGTCACTGACGTGTGCCAGATCGGTGTCCACGTGAGGGCCTACGGCGGCTGGACGTCCTTCTACGGTGACCGAGCCGCCGAGGTCGTGTTGGTCGGTACCCGTGCGGGCGGATCAGCGTGGTGGCGCCGGCTGCTGGCACGGCTACTCATCTGGCACCGGCATCAGGAGACACGATGACTTCGTCCATCACCGACACGTTCGACCGCACCGCCCTGCTCGGAGTCCACGAGGGAACCCGGGCGACCGTCACGGCAGCGCTCGACGCGCAAGCTAAGACCGGGATGGTCATCGTCGCGACCGGCATGCCCTTCGACCTGTGCGGACAAGCCGCCCTCTGCACCGCGGTCGCGACAGCGGTCCGCGCGTTCGGCAAGGTCATCGTGGTCGCCGACGGGCCTGTGGAACTAACCTACGGGCCGTACCGCGGGCTAACCATCGCCGAGATGACCGAGCGGGAAGGCGCCGAACACACCGACCAGCTCGATCCGAGTGTCGTCCCCGCCGAATTACCCTTCCTTCATCTCGGAGACCCACCCGCTGAACCCGGCGGCGCGGTGCGGATCCGGGCCAGCTGGGACGGCTGGAACGCTTCAGTCTCTCCGGCCGAGGCCGGAACCGGCCCCAGCCGCGAGGGCAACGTCGTGGCCGCGATCGCCGCCGCGGCTCTCGGCGTACACGAGGCCTTCGGCACGATCCGGGAGCGTCCGGGCAGCGATGTCGGCTGGCGCACCATCACACTGAACCTGTGGCAGCCGGGGACCGACATCGACGGACCGACGCCAACACATGCTCCGGCCGCCTGGTGGCTGGTCGGTCTCGGCCACCTCGGCCAGGCATACGCCTGGGTGCTCTCCTGGCTTCCGTACGCCGACCCAGCCAAGATCGAGATCGTGCTGCAGGACATCCAGCGGGTGGTCCAGGCCAACCACAGTACCGGCCTTCTCACCCCGGCCAGCCCGGCCCCGATCCGCAAGACTCGGCTCGCGGCGACAGCTCTCGAGCAGGCCGGCTACGACGTCGTCATCCTCGACCGGCGACTCGACGAGACCAGCCGCGCCCAACCCGAGGACTACCATGTCGCCCTACTCGGCGTCGACACGCTTCAGCCCCGCCGGCTCATCTCCCAGGTCGGCTGGAAACTCGCCATCGACGCCGGACTCGGGATCGGGCCGGCCGACTTTAACGCCATGATCCTCTACCGATTCCCGGCGAAGGTCCCCAGCGACCAACTGCTCCCCTGGAACAACGACGCGCCCCGGCAACGGCGGGCCACCACCGCCGCCCTCGCCGAGCTGGAGCAACGCGACCCGTGCGGTTCCGTCGAACTCGCCGGAACCGCCGTCGGCGCCGCCTTCGTCGGCGCGATCACCGCGTGTCTGGCCATTGCCCAGGGCGTCCGCGGAGTCCAGACCGAGGACGGCTTCGACGTCATCAACCTCCACCTGCAATCGGGTGACGCCTTCCAGGCACCTGCGACTGGTGAAACAAGCCTTCCGGCAGCACGTCTGCTCCCGCTACAGCTGAGCAACCTGGATGGGGGTCTGTTTCTTCAACGGTGTTTCCGGCGATCTTGTTAGTAGGTTTCAGCGGCCGGGAATCGGTCGCTGAAGGTGATAGCGAAGGCGTTCAACGCTGGCTTCCAGCGCATCGCCCACCGGACCCG
>NZ_BAABJQ010000056.1:0-28946 GCF_039543385.1 Rugosimonospora acidiphila | reverse complement strand
GTCGCCGCCCGCCCCGTCGCCAAGGCCGCCGCTTACGCCGGCGCCTGCCTCGCCACCGGCGTCGTCGCCTGCGCTGCCACCCACCTGATCACCCGCGCCCGCACCCGCGTCGGCGTCGGCGTCGGCGTCGGCGTCGGCGTCGGCGTCGGCGTCGGCGTCGGCGTCGTCGCCCACGCCGGGGTCTGCCTCGGCGGTCGGCTCGGCGCTGACCCCTGCGGCCGGGTCGGCGCTGCTCTCAGCCGCCGGGTCGGTGTTCGCGGCCGGCGGGGCCGGCTCCGGCGGGCTGGCCGCCTCGACCCTGGCGTGGCGCGGCGGCACGGCCAGCCGCAGCACGTCGGACAGGTTACCCGCGTACCGGTCGGCGATCGCCCGGGCCAGCCTGGCGATCTCCGGGGCGAGTACCGGCTCCGGCGAGACGACCCGCTCCAGGTAGGACAGCCGCCCGCCGTGCTCGGACCGCGCCACCCGCTCCAGCAGGTACCCGTCCACGAGCTGCCCGGCGAACCGGACGCGGACTCGTACCCCGGGCCGGGCGACGGCGTCCAGGCCGACCGGTACCAGGTAGTCGAACGGGCGGTCCAGGTGCGCCAGGCCCACGTCCACGCTGATCCGCGCCACCGGCAGCTGCGCGGCCGGCTCACGCTCGGCCCTCTTAGGGGCGGGCATTCGGAAGTTCTACCAGACCACGGGCGTCGCCCGGCCTCCCGGAGGCCGCCCGCGCGCCAACCCGGGGGCGAGACGCCTCCTCGCCGGACGGGCAAGCCACAACGCGAACCGCGCCACTCGCGGTGAGAACACGCGAGCGGCGCGGTTGCGCGAGAATCCGGATCAGTCGGACGCGGCGGCCTTGAGGTCGGCCACCCGGTCCGTGCGCTCCCAGGTCAGGTCCGGCAGCTCCCGGCCGAAGTGGCCGTAGGCGGCGGTCTGCTGGTAGATCGGGCGGAGCAGGTCCAGGTCCCGGATGATGGCCGCCGGGCGCAGGTCGAAGACCTCGGCGATGGCCTTCTCGATCCGGGCCACCGGCACCGTCTCGGTGCCGAAGCACTCCACGAACAGGCTGACCGGCTTGGCCTTGCCGATCGCGTACGCGACCTGCGCCTCGCAGCGCTCGGCGAGGCCGGCGGCCACCACGTTCTTGGCGACCCAGCGCATCGCGTACGCCGCCGAGCGGTCGACCTTGGACGGGTCCTTGCCGGAGAAGGCGCCGCCGCCGTGCCGGGCGTACCCGCCGTAGGTGTCGACGATGATCTTGCGGCCGGTCAGGCCGGCGTCGCCCATCGGGCCACCGATCTCGAACCGGCCGGTCGGGTTGACCAGCAGCCGGTAGCCCTCGGTGTCCAGCCCCAGGCCCTCGATCTCGGGGGCGATGACGTGCTCGCGCACGTCCGGGGTGAGCAGCGAGTCCAGCGAGATGTCCGGGGCGTGCTGGCTGGACACGACTACCGTGTTCAGCCGGACCGGCTTGAGCCCCTCATATTCGACGGTGACCTGGGTCTTACCGTCCGGCCGCAGGTAGGGGATCGTGCCGTCCTTGCGGACCGCGGACAGCCGGCGGGACAGCCGGTGCGCCAGCGCGATCGGGAGCGGCATCAGCTCGGGCGTCTCCGAGCAGGCGAAGCCGAACATCATGCCCTGGTCGCCGGCGCCCTGGGAGTCAAGCTCGTCGCCGTCGCCGGCGGTGCGCGCCTCCAGCGCCCGGTCCACGCCCTGCGCGATGTCCGGGGACTGCGAGCCGATCGCGATGTTGACCCCGCAGGAGGCGCCGTCGAAGCCCTTCTTCGACGAGTCGTAGCCGATGCGCAGGATCGTGTCGCGCACGATGTGCGGGATGTCGGCGTACGCCTGGGTGGTCACCTCGCCCGCCACGTGCACCTGGCCGGTCGTGATGAGGGTTTCCACCGCGACGCGGCTGTGCGGGTCGGAGGACAGGAGCGCATCCAGGACACCGTCGCTGATCTGGTCAGCGATCTTGTCCGGGTGCCCCTCCGTCACCGACTCGGACGTGAAAAGACGGCGTGCCACGCTGCCCCCTTCGAGGGTCGAATATCAGCCTTGCCTGATGGTTCCATAACGAGGTTTTTTGGGAGTCTACAGTCCGACGGCCGTCGTTTGGCCCGTGCCCGCTACAACGGTGGAAATGACGACGAATCCGACGATAAGGATTGCCCGATCAGGTCCCAGACCGCATCGGCCAGCTCGTCCTTGGCACGGCGCGGCAGCTCGACCGACGACCCGTCCGCACCGATCACCGTGGCCGCGTTGTCCTCGGTGCCGAAGGCCAGGCCCGGCCCGACCTCGTTGACCACGATCAGGTCGGCGCGCTTGCGCGCCAGCTTCTCGCGGGCGTGCGCGATCGCGTCGTGGGTCTCCGCGGCGAAGGCGACCAGCACCTGGCCGGGGCGCTTCGCGGCGCCGAGCTCGGCCGCGATGTCCACAGTGGTCACCAGCTCGATCGTGGGCGCGGACCGGTCGGCGGACTTCTTGATCTTCTCGGACTGGTACGCCGCCGGCCGGAAGTCGGCCGGGGCGGCCGCCATGACGATCACGTCGGCGTCGGCCGCGGCCTCCACGGTGGCCTTGCGCAGCTCCTCGGCGGTGCCGGCTCGGACCACCTCGACGCCGGGCGGGGTGGGCAGGGACACGTTGGCGGCGACCAGGGTCACCCGGGCACCCCGCGCCATCGCGGTACGGGCGAACGCGTACCCCTGCTTGCCCGAGGATCGGTTGCCCAGGTAACGCACCGGGTCCAGCGGCTCCCGGGTCCCGCCGGCGGTCACCACCACGTGCCGGCCGGTCAGGTCCTGGGGCGGCACCGAGCCCCGGGCCAGCGCCAGCCGCGCCAGCGCGAAGATCTCCGCCGGATCGGGCAGCCGGCCCTTACCCGTGTCGGCACCGGTGAGCCGGCCGGTCGCCGGCTCGATGACCAGCGCGCCGCGCCGCCGCAGGGTGGCCACGTTCTCGACGGTGGCCGGGTGCTCCCACATCTCGGTATGCATCGCGGGCGCGAACACCACCGGGGCCCGGGCGGTCAGCAGGGTGTTGGTCAGTAGGTCGTCGGCCATCCCGTGGGCGGCGCGGGCGAGCAGGTCCGCGGTCGCCGGAGCGATCACCACGAGGTCGGCGGCGCGGCCGAGCGCCACGTGCGGCACGTGTCGCGCGTCGGACCAGACATCGTCGGCCACCGGCTGGCCGGATAGCGCTTCCCAGGTCGGCGCGCCGACGAAGCGCAGCGCCGACGCGGTGGGTATCACCCGTACCTGGCAACCCGACTCGGTGAAGAGTCGGAGCAGTTCGCAGGCCTTGTAGGCGGCGATCCCACCGCCCACCCCGAGGATCACCTGGGGAGCCTGTCGGGGCACGGCGTCCTGCGCAGACACGAAAAACCTCTCAATGACGGCCACGGGCGACGACCGCCCGCGGCCGGTCGCTCGCGGACGCGGCCGCCACCGGTCGGGTCAGCCCTCGATGGGCTCGGCGACCAGCAGTCCGGAGTTGATCTCCCGCATCGCGATGGACAGCGGCTTCTCCTGCGGGGTGGTCTCCACCAGCGGGCCGACGTACTCCAGCAGGCCCTCGCCCAGCTGGCTGTAGTAGGCGTTGATCTGGCGGGCACGCTTGGCCGCGAAGATGACCAGCGAGTACTTGGACGCGGTCTTGTCGAGCAGTTCGTCGATCGGCGGGTTGGTGATGCCTTCGGGATTCGCGACGGTCACGGCAGTCCTCATGCTCGGGGGTATCGATGGGCAACCGACCAAGCTTACCAAGCTCTCGGTCACGGGTTCCCGCACGTCGCGGGCCCGCTGCCCGGGTATCGGGCGAGCCGCCGCCGGAGGCGCTCGTCCGCGCCACGACCCGGCTTCCCCGCCCTCCCCCGAAAACCCGGGGAATGGGCGAGCGCGCCCGGATCAGCTCGATCACCTGCCCCGGCCGTACCCCGAAGGGTCCGGACCGGGCCGCCGGTCGAGCTGCCGGACGCGCATCGTCGTTGCTCACTGCCTGTTGAGCACGCTCACCGGCTCACTTGCCGGTGGCGAACTCCCCAAGCAGTGCCTTGCGCTGCTGGTCACCGAGGCCGCGCAGGCGGCGGCTATCAGCGATCTTCAGCTTCTCCATGATCTGAGTTGCCCGGATCTTGCCGATCCCGGGCAGGGCCTGCAACACGGCCGACACCTTGAGCTTTCCAACGACTTCGTCGTTCTCAGCCCGGTCCAGCACGGCCGCCAGCGTGATCTTGCCCGCCTTGAGCTGCTCCTTAAGCTCTGCACGGGCCTTGCGAATCTCCGCAGCCTTCTCCAGCGCAGCGGCACGCTGTTCGGGGCTCAGTGTGGGGAGCGGCACCAGTTCTCCTCAGGTCCATCTCGCGCCGGTACCTAGCTGCACGGCGCATGTGAATCGTGGTGTGCGTGTGGTTCCCAGCGCCGGGAAAACTAGCGGCCAGCGACCGTTTCGGCAACGTCGGACGCGGCAGATCACGAAAATTGTGATCAGGAGGTAGTTGCCAGCGCTACCTCGCAGGCGGCCAACGCACGTTCGGTTGCGACGCGTAGCCGCGCCGTGTCCGGCCCCTCGCCGAGGATCTCCCGGGAGTACGACGGCAGCACGGAACGCCGGGCATCCCCGAAAACGATTTCCAAGTCGGCCGCGCCGGCACCCTGCGCGCCAAGGCCCGGCGCGAGGATCGGGCCATTGACGGAACTGAAGTCATGATCGGTTTTCCCGATCGTCGCGCCGACCACCACTCCGACGTTGCCCATCGGCTGCACACCGGCGTTGACCTGGGAAACCTCGTCGAGGATGAGCTGACCGACGGTGCGCCCGTCGGCCGTTCGGGCGTGCTGGATCGAGGGCCCTTCCGGATTCGAGGTGAGCGCGAGGACGAATAGGCCACTGCCGGATTGATCAGCGATCTCGATCATTGGTCGGAGCGAGCCGAAGCCGAGAAATGGGCTCACGGTGATCGCGTCGGCGTACATCGGACTCGATGGGTCGAGGTACGCCTGGCCGTACGCGGCCGCCGTGGAGCCGATATCGCCCCGCTTGACGTCCAAGATCACAAGCGCACCCGCCGATCGCAACTGTCGGATAGTTGACTCAAGGACGGCCGTGCCCCTGGTGCCGAAACGCTCATAAAACGCCGACTGAGGCTTGAAAACGGCGACCCGGTCGGCCAGCGCCTCGACCACGATGGCGCTGAATCGCTCCAACCCGGCAGGATCGTCACTTAGCCCCCAAGCGGACAGAAGCGACGCGTGCGGGTCGACACCGACACACAGTCGCCCGCGCGCCGCGAGGGCGGCCTCCAGCCGGGCCCCGAAACTCTCCGTCACGGTAATTCCTCTCAACTCGGACAACTGGCAATATATAGCCGCTCGACCCGCCGCGCGGGCCGAGCCATGCCTCCTGGCATTGCCGGAGCCCGCGGCGCCGTGGCCGGTCAAGGCCCCTGTACCGGCCCCCAAGCCCCCGTGCCGGCCCGCGGAGCTTGTGCCGGTGCCCCGGGGCACCGTGGCGCCCCGGGGCACCGGCGCCGCAGCCTGGCGGGCCCGGCCCGCCCGCGGGCCAGCCGTCCGAACCCGTGCACGACGGTCCTTCCGTGCGAACCCGTGCCAGGCCAGCCGAGCCAGGCCAGCCGAGCCGGGCTGGGCACGGCCGGGCTGGGCACGGCCGGGCTGGGCACGGCCGGGCTGGGCACGGCTGGGCACGGCCGGGCTGGGCCCAGGGCGGGGAGTCTGCTGGACGCGGCCCGGTGCCGGGCCGGGCTCAGCCCGCCCCGGCCGCGGCGGTGATGGCGGCGCCGATCTGGGCGACCTCGGCGTCTCTCGTCACGTACGGCGGCATGGCGTAGATCAGGTCGCGGAACGGCCGCAGCCACACCCCGTGCGCCACGGCAGCCTCGGTGGCCGCCGCCAGGTCCACCTCGTGGTCGAGCTGGACCACCCCTATCGCGCCCTGTACCCGCACGTCGCGCACGCCCGGCACCGACCGGGCCGGCTCCAGCGCCGAGCGCAGCCCCGCCGAGATCCGGGACACCTCGCCGGCCCAGTCGCCGGCCCGCAGCAGCCCGATCGAGGCGTTGGCCACCGCGCAGGCCAGCGGATTGCCCATGAAGGTCGGGCCGTGGGCCAGGACCGGCACCTCTCCCCCGGAGATCCCCTCAGCCACCCGCCCGTCGCACAGCGTGGCGGCCAGCGACAGGTACCCGCCGGTCAGCGCCTTGCCCACGCACATCACGTCGGGCCGCACGCCCGCGTGGTGCATGGCGAACATCGTGCCGCTGCGGCCGAACCCGGTGGCGATCTCGTCGAACACCAGCAGCACGTCGTGCTCGTCACACAGCTCGCGCAGCGCCCGCAGGTACGCCGGGCTGTGGAAGCGCATGCCGCCGGCGCCCTGCACCACCGGCTCGACGATCACCGCCGCCAGCTCGTCGGCGTGCCGGGCGATGGCGTCGGCCAGCAGGTCGGAGTACCCGGGGTCGGCCGGCGCGTCGAAGCCCGCCGGCGGCTCGGGCACGAACACCTGCTCGGGCAGCACCCCGGCCCACAGCCGGTGCATCCCGCCCTCGGGGTCGCACACGCTCATCGGGTGGAAGGTGTCCCCGTGGTACCCGCCCCGCCAGGTCAGCAGCCGCCGCTTGGCCGGCCGGCCGCGCGAGCGCCAGTACTGCAGGCACATCTTGATGGCGACCTCGACGCTCACCGAGCCGGAGTCGCTGAGGAAGACGTGGTCCAGCCCGGTCAGCTCGACCAGCGTGGCGCACAGCCGCACGGCGGGCTCGTGGGTCAGGCCACCGAACATCACGTGGCTCATCCGCCCGAGCTGGTCGCGGACCGCCTCGTCCAGCACCGGGTGCCGGTACCCGTGGATCGCCGCCCACCAGGACGACATCCCGTCGATCAGCTCCCGCCCGTCGGCCAGCCGCAGCCGCACCCCCTCGGCGGAGGTGACCGGGTAGCTGTCGCGCACCCCGGGCATCGGTCCGTACGGATGCCAGACGTGCGCCCGGTCCAGCTTGAGCAGCTCATCCGGGCTCATCGCGGAACCGAACTCACTCATCGCGCCACCTCGCCGCGCTCGCTCATCGCACGGCCCTGACGATCGCCTTGGCCAGGCCGGGACCGTGGTAGATCAGGCCGCTGTACAGCTGGACCAGGCTGGCACCCGCGTCGAACATCCGCAGCGCGTCGTCCGGCGTCATGATCCCCCCTACCCCGATCACCGGTAGCTCCGTGCGCTTGCAGACGAAGGTGACCACATCCAGGGCCCGCCGGGTCAGCGGACGGCCGGACAGGCCGCCGGCCTCGCCCGCCACCCCGGTCGGCTGGCCGCCGGGCGGTCCACCCAGGCCGTCACGGGACAGCGTGGTGTTGGTCGCGATCAGGCCGGAGACCCCGTGCTCCGCGCACACCTCCAGCACCTCCCCGATCGCGTGGTCGGTGAGATCGGGCGCGATCTTGACCAGCAGCGGCGTCGTTCCCGCCTCGGCCCGCAGCGCGCCGAGCAGGGCACCGAGCTGATCGCGATCCTGCAGGCTGCGCAGCCCGGGGGTGTTGGGCGAGCTGACGTTGACCGCCAGGTAGTCGGCGTACGGGCGAACCGCCCGCAGCGACGTCAGGTAGTCCTCGACCGCCTCGTCCAGCGGGGTCACCTTCGACTTGCCGAGGCTGATGCCCAGCGGCACGCGGCCGGGGCCAGCGGCGGCCAGCCGTGCGGCCAACGCGGCGGCGCCGGCGTTGTTGAACCCCATCCGATTGATGATCGCCTCGTGCGCGGGCAGCCGGAACAGCCGCGGCCGGGGGTTACCCGGCTGCGCCCGGCCAGTGACCGTGCCCGCCTCGACGAACCCGAAGCCCAGCGCCGCCCAGGCGGGCAGCGCCCTGCCGTCCTTGTCCACCCCGGCCGCCACCCCTACCGGGTTCGGGAAGCGCACCCCGAACACCGTGCGCGGTGCCGCCGGGGCGCCCAGGCCACGCAGCAGGGCCAGCGCGGCCGGGCGCCCGGAGGCCCACTCCAGCCGGCGCAGCGTCCACTCGTGGGCCCGTTCGGCGTCGCCGCCGCCCAGCCGGAACAGCACCGGCCGGGCCAGGCGACGGTACGCGGCACTCGTCCGGCCCGCGGCCGGCATCTCAGCCGGCCGCTTCGCGCATGGCGGCGTGCAGCTCCTGCAGCGACCGCACCGACATCTCGCCGCGGATCAGCGCCTCGATGCCCATCACGGCCGCGGACGCGCCCGGGACCGTGGTGATGCACGGGACGTCGTGCGCGACGGCCGCGCTGCGGATCTCGTACCCGTCCCTGCGCGCGCCCGGCCCCTGCGGCGTGTTGATCACGAGGCCCACCTCGCCGGCCTCGATCAGCTGAACCGCGTTCCTCACCGGCGTCTCCGGCTGGTCCGGCCCACGAGTTCCCTGCTCGTAGCGCCGGGGCACGATCTCACAGTCGATGCCGTGCCGGCGCAGCACCTCGCCCGTGCCGGAGGTGGCGACGATCTCGAAGCCGAGGTCGGCCAGCCGCTTGACCGGGAAGATCATGCCGCGCTTGTCCCGGTTGGCCACCGACACGAAGATCTTTCCGCCGATCGGCAGCGAGCCGTAGGCGGCGGCCTGCGACTTGGCGAACGCGTGCCCGAAGGCCCGGTCGATGCCCATCACCTCGCCGGTGGACTTCATCTCCGGGCCGAGCAGGTTGTCCATGCCCTCGCCGGCCGGCGTGCGGAACCGCTTGAACGGCAGCACCGCCTCCTTGACCGCGATCGGCGCGCTGGCCGGCAGCGCGCCGCCGTCGCCGTGGCCCACCAGCAGCCCGCGCTCGCGCAGCGACGCGATGGTCTCGCCCATCATGATCCGGGCGGCGGCCTTGGCCAACGGTACGGCGGTGGCCTTGGACACGAACGGTACGGTCCGCGACGCGCGGGGGTTGGCCTCCAGCACGTACAGCACGTCGTCCTTGAGCGCGTACTGGACGTTGAGCAGCCCGCGCACCCCGATGCCCCGGGCGATCGCCTCGGTGTGCCGGCGCACCTCGGCGATGTGGTCGGCGCCCAGGGTGATCGGCGGCAGCACGCAGGACGAGTCGCCGGAGTGGATGCCGGCCTCCTCGATGTGCTCCATCACGCCGCCCAGGTAGACCTCGCCGGTGGCGTCGCACAGCGCGTCGACGTCGATCTCGATGGCGTCGTCGAGGAACCGGTCGACCAGCACCGGATGCGACGGCGAGATCTCGGTCGCGCGCTCGATGTAACCGCGCAGCGTCGGCTCGTCGTACACGATCTCCATGCCCCGGCCGCCCAGCACGTAGCTCGGCCGCACCAGCACCGGGTACCCGATGGCGTCGGCGATCTTCTTGGCCTCGGTGAACGACGTGGCGGTGCCGTACGCGGGCGCCGGCAGCCCGGCCTCGTCGAGCAGGGCGCCGAACGCGCCCCGGTGCTCGGCCAGGTCGATGGACTCCGGCGAGGTGCCGACGATGGGCACTCCGGCGTCCTTGAGCCGCTGCGCCAGCGACAGCGGGGTCTGCCCGCCCAGCTGCACGACCACCCCCACCACACCCTGGCCGCCGGCCGCCTTGCCGGACGAGTCCTCGGCGTGCCAGACCTCCAGCACGTCCTCGAAGGTCAGCGGCTCGAAGTAGAGCCGGTCGGCGGTGTCGTAGTCGGTCGACACCGTCTCCGGGTTGCAGTTGATCATGACGGTCTCGTACCCCGCCTCGCGCAGCGACATCACCGCGTGCACGCAGGAGTAGTCGAACTCGATGCCCTGCCCGATCCGGTTGGGCCCGGAGCCCAGGATCAGCACCTTCGGCCGGTCCGACGGCATGACCTCGGACTCCGCCCCGGCAAAGCCGGCCGGGTCGACATCCATCCCGCTCGACAGCTCGTAGGCCGAGTAGTGGTACGGCGTCTGGGCGGCGAACTCCGCGGCGCAGGTGTCCACGGTCTTGTACACCGGCCGCAGGCCGAGCCGGTGGCGCAGCACCCGCACCCCGTCCTCGCCGGCCAGTTCCGGGCGCATGGCCGCGATCTGCCGGTCGGACAGCCCGGCCCGCTTGGCCCGGCGCAGCAGCGCGCGGTCCACCACCGGTGCGCTGTCGATCTGCGCGCGCAGCTCCACCAGCGAGGCGATCTGGTCGACGAACCACGGGTCGATGCCCGACGCCTCGGACACCGCGGTCACGCTGGCACCGAGCCGCAGCGCGTACTCCACCCCGTACAGCCGGCCGTCGCGGGGCACCCGCAGCGCGGCCAGGGCGCCCTCGATCGTGGTCGGCTCGTGGTCCGGCTCCAGCGCGCCAGCGCTGGTCGATCGCCCCCGAGTCCAGAATCCTGCTTCATTGGTGTCCATCGAGCGCATGGCCTTGCCCAGCGCCTCGGTGAAGTTGCGGCCCAGCGCCATCGCCTCGCCGACCGACTTCATGGTGGTGGTCAGCTCCGGGTCGGCGCCCGGGAACTTCTCGAACGCGAACCGGGGGATCTTCACCACCACGTAGTCCAGCGCCGGCTCGAAGGCCGCCGGGGTCTTCAGGGTGATGTCGTTGGGGATCTCGTCCAGCGTGTACCCGATGGCCAGCTTCGCGGCGATCTTCGCGATCGGGAACCCGGTCGCCTTGGACGCCAGCGCGCTGGACCGGGACACCCGCGGGTTCATCTCGATGACCACCAGCCGCCCGTCGGCCGGGTTGACCGCGAACTGGATGTTGCAGCCGCCGGTGTCCACGCCGACCTCGCGCAGCACCGCGATGCCCAGGTCACGCATCCGCTGGTACTCGACGTCGGTGAGGGTCATCGCCGGCGCCACGGTCACCGAGTCGCCGGTGTGCACCCCCATCGGGTCCACGTTCTCGATGGAGCACACGACCACCACGTTGTCGAGGCGGTCGCGCATCAGCTCCAGCTCGTACTCCTTCCAGCCGAGCACGCTCTCCTCGATGAGCACCTCGTGCACCGGCGAGGCGGCCAGGCCGCCGCCGGCCAGCCGGTCCAGCTGCTCCTCGGTGTGCGCCATGCCCGAGCCCAGCCCGCCCATGGTGAAGCTCGGCCGGATGACCACCGGCAGCCCCAGCTCGACGACGGTCTCGCGGACCTCGTCCATGCTGTGGCACACCCGCGACCGCGGCACCAGGTTCTCGCTGCCCAGCCCGATGCGCTCACCGGCCCTGGCCACGACCTCCTTGAACAGCTGGCGGTCCTCACCCCGGCGGATGGCGTCGATGTTCGCGCCGATCAGCTCGACCCCGTACTTCTCCAGCACGCCGGCCTCGTGCAGGGCGACCGCCGTGTTCAGCGCGGTCTGCCCGCCCAGCGTGGCCAGCAGCGCGTCCGGCTTCTCCCGGGCGATCACCTGCTCCACGAACTCGGGCGTGATCGGCTCCACGTACGTGGCGTCGGCGAACTCGGGGTCGGTCATGATGGTCGCCGGGTTGGAGTTGACCAGGCTGACCCGCAGCCCCTCCGACCGCAGCACCCGGCACGCCTGCGTGCCCGAGTAGTCGAACTCGCACGCCTGGCCGATGACGATCGGCCCCGAGCCGATGACCAGGACGTGCGACAGGTCTGTGCGCTTAGGCATTCGGGCCTCCCAGCAACGCGGCGAACCGGTCGAACAGGTAGTCGGCGTCGTGCGGACCGGCCGCCGCCTCCGGGTGGTACTGCACCGTGAACGCGGGTACGTCCCGGCAGCGCAGCCCCTCGACCACGTTGTCGTTCAGGCACACGTGGCTCACCTCGACCGCGCCGAACTCGGTCTGCACCTCGCCGTCGCGCGGCGCGTCGACCGCGAACCCGTGATTGTGCGAGGTCACCTCGACCTTGCCGGTGGCCCGGTCCATCACCGGCTGGTTGATGCCCCGGTGCCCGTAGCCCAGCTTGTACGTGCCGAAGCCCAGCGCCCGTCCCAGGATCTGGCTGCCGAAGCAGATCCCGAACAGCGGCACCTTCCGGGCCAGCACCTCGCGGGCGAGCGCCACGGCCCGGTCGGCGGTGGCCGGGTCGCCCGGCCCCGGCGAGAAGAACACCGCGTCGGCGCCGACCGCGGCCACGTCCGCGAAGGTGGACGACGACGGCAGTACGTGCGTCGTCACCCCGCGGGCGGCCAGCCGGCGGGCCACGTTGCGCTTGATGCCGAAGTCCACCGCGGCCACCGTGAACCGGTGCTCGCCCTGTGCCGGCACCACGTACGGCGACGCCGTGCTCACCTGCGCCGACAGGTCGGCACCGAGCATCTGCGGCGCGGCCAGCACCCGCTCGCGCAGGGCCTTCGGGTCGTCGTCCACGCTCGACAGGCCCACCCGCATCGCGCCACGCTCGCGCAGGTGCCGGGCCAGTGCCCGGGTGTCGACCCCGCTGATGCCGACGACGCCCTCGGCGGCCAGCCGGTCCTCCAGCTCGCCGCGGCGGCGCCAGTTCGACGCCAGCCGGGCCGGGTCGCGCACCACGTAGCCGGCCACCCAGATCCGACCGGACTCGTCGTCCTCGTCGTTGACCCCGGTGTTGCCGATGTGCGGTGTGGTCTGCACCACCACCTGGCGGTGGTACGACGGATCAGTCAAAGTTTCCTGGTAGCCGGTCATCGCGGTGGCGAACACCGCCTCGCCGACGGTCTCCCCCACGCTGCCGTAGGCCTCACCGTGGAAGGTTCGCCCGTCCTCGAGGACCAGAATCGCCTCGCGCCTCACTTCAGTGCCTTCCCATCCAGTACCGTCGGCCGCCCGTCGAGGAGTGTCGCCACTACTCGCCCCGGCAGCTCCATCCCCGCGTACGGCGTATTGCGCGACAGCGAGGCGAACTCGGCCGGCTCCACCACCCAGGTGGCCGCCGGATCGACCAGGGTCAGGTTCGCCGGCACACCCGGCGCCGGGTCCCGACCGTGCTCGGTCAGCCCGGCGATCCGCGCCGGCACCCGGGACATCCGCTCGGCGATGCCGTCCCAGCTGAGCGCCTTGGTCGACATCACGATGGACAACGCCGTCTGGAGCCCAAGCATGCCCGGCCGCGCGTATTCCCACTCACACTCTTTGTCCTCGATCGTGTGCGGCGCGTGGTCGGTGGCCACCGCGTCGATCACGCCCTCGGCCAGCGCCGCGCGCAGGGCGGCCACGTCGGCGTCGGTGCGCAGCGGCGGGTTGACCTTGAAGACCGGGTCGTAGGACTCCGCCCGCGCGTCGGTGAGCAGCAGGTGGTGCGGGGTCACCTCGGCGGTGATCCGGATGCCGGCGCGCTTGGCGCTGCGGATGATCTCCACGCTGCCCGCCGTGGACACGTGGCAGATGTGCAGGCGGGCACCCACGTGCCCGGCCAGCAGCGCGTCCCGCGCGATGATCGCCTCCTCGGCGACCGCCGGCCAGCCGGCCAGGCCCAGCCGCGCGGACGCCTCGCCCTCGTGCATCTGCGCGCCGGAGGTCAGCCTGGGCTCCTCGGCGTGCTGCGCGATCACCCCGTCGAACGCCTTGACGTACTCCAGCGCCCGGCGCATCAGCCGCGGATCGCTCACGCAGTGCCCGTCGTCGGAGAACATCCGTACGGCGGCCGCCGAGGTCGCCATCGCGCCCAGTTCGGCCAGCCGCTGGCCACCCAGGCCCACGGTGACCGCGCCCACCGGCTGCACGTGGACCAGCCCGGCGGCCCCGCCGAGCCGCCAGACCTGCTCCACCACGCCGGCGGTGTCCGCCACCGGGTCGGTGTTGGCCATCGCGCAGACCGCCGTGTACCCGCCCAGCGCCGCGGCACGGGAGCCGGACTCGACCGTCTCGGCGTCCTCCCGGCCGGGCTCGCGCAGGTGGGTGTGCAGGTCGACCAGGCCGGGCAGGGCGACCAGGCCGCCCGCGTCGATCACCTCGGCGCCGGCCGCCACGGCGTCGCGGCCCACGGCCGCCACCACCCCGTCGCGGATCAGCAGGTCGGTCGGCTCGGCGCCGATGATGGACGCGCCCTTGATCAGGTACGTCGTCACGCTTGTCCCCCCAGCAGCAGATAGAGCACGGCCATCCTCACCGACACCCCGTTGGCGACCTGCTCGACGACCGTCGAGCGGGGCGAGTCGGCCACCTCGGGCGCGATCTCCATGCCCCGGTTCATCGGCCCGGGGTGCATCACGATCGCGTGCTCGGGCAGCCGGCGCAGCCGGGCGATGTCCAGCCCGTACCGCCGGGTGTACTCCCGGGCGGAGGGGAAGAACGAATCCTCCATCCGCTCCCGCTGCACCCGCAGCGCCATCACCACGTCCGCGGTGGGCAGCACCGCGTCCAGGTCGTAGCTCGTCTTGACCGGCCAGGCGTCGACGCCGACCGGCAGCAAAGTGGGCGGCCCGACCAGCGTCACGCTCGCGCCCAGCGTGTGCAGCAGCAGCGCGTTGGACCGGGCCACCCGGCTGTGCAACACGTCACCGACGATCGCCACCGTCAAACCGGACAGCCGGCCCAGCCTCGACCGCATCGTGTACGCGTCCAGCAGCGCCTGAGTGGGGTGCTCGTGGGTGCCGTCGCCAGCGTTCACCACGCTCCCGTCGACCCAGGCGGCCAGCCGGTGCGGCGCGCCCGAGGCGGAGTGCCGGATCACCACGGCGTCGGCGCCCATGGCCTGCAGGGTCAGGGCGGTGTCCTTGAGGCTCTCGCCCTTGGACACGCTGGACCCCTTGGCCGAGAAGTTGATCACATCGGCGGACAGCCGCTTGGCGGCGGCCTCGAACGAGATCCGGGTCCGCGTCGAGTCTTCGTAGAAGAGATTGACGACCGTACGCCCGCGCAGGGTGGGCAGCTTCTTGACCGCCCGCCCGGACAGCGCCGCCAGCTCGGCCGCGGTGTCCAGCACCCGGGTGGCGGTGGCCGCGTCCAGGTCCGCGGCGGAGAGCAGGTGACCGCCCATGCTCAGGTTCTCCGTCACGCCGTCGCCTCCAGCCGGACCTCGTCGCCGCCGTCAGTCTCGGCCAGCCGGACCCGCACGTTCTCGGTGAGCGCCGTCGGGATGTTCTTGCCCACATAGTCGGCCCGGATCGGCAGCTCCCGGTGTCCCCGGTCGACCAGCACGGCCAGTTGGACCAGCCGGGGCCGGCCGAGGTCCTTCAGCGCGTCCAGGGCGGCGCCCACGGTGCGCCCGGAGAACAGCACGTCGTCGACCAGGATCACCTGCTTGCCGTCGATGCCGTCGGTGGGCAGGTCGGTGTGCCCGACCGCGCGGGTGCCGCGCAGCCGCAGGTCGTCGCGGTAGAGCGTGATGTCCACCGCACCCGCTGGGGGCAGCACGCCCTCGAACGCCTCGATCCGGGCGGCCAGGCGGTGGGCCAGCGGTACGCCGCGAGTGGGGATGCCGAGCAGCACGCAGTCGCGGGCGCCCCCGGTCTTCTCCAGGATCTGGTGGGCTATCCGGTCGACGATTCGGGCCAGATCAGCACCGTTTACGACAATCTTGGCGGCGACCTGGCCGGTCGCGGCCGTACCGCCAGTGTCGGTCTCGCCGATTGAGGATGGGTACGCCAAGGCGGACCTCCTTCCCCGCCTCACGGGACGGGCCTTAAAGGATGTCGGGACTGCTCACACGCCGGATCACCAGGCGTGGAACGACTGCGGCGAGCCTACCAGCAGCGCAGATCGCGAAACGGGAAGGTCACAACACTTGACCAAGTGTCGCTTCCCGATTACGGTCACGCTCCGTAGCGATCGCCGGGGAGAGGCCCGGAGCCAGTGACTGGGAGTGTCCACATGCCCTCTGAGTACGCCAAGTCCCTGGGCGCCCGCCTGCGCTCCATCCGCCAGCAGCAGGGCCTGTCCCTGCAGGGTGTGGAGGAGAAGTCAGCAGGGCGCTGGAAGGCCGTCGTGGTCGGTTCGTACGAGCGCGGTGACCGCGCCGTCACCGTGTCCCGGCTGGCCGAACTGGCCGACTTCTATCGGGTACCAGTGGCCGAACTGCTGCCCGAGGGGAGTGGCGTTCGTCACGAGTCCGCCGGGAAGATCGTTCTCGACCTCGAGAAGCTGTACGACCAGACCGACGCCGACCTGTCCTACGTCGCCAAGTACGCCCGGGCCATCCAGCAGCAGCGCGGCGACTACAACGGCCGGGTGCTCTCGATCCGCGCGGACGACCTGCGCGCGCTCGCCATTGTCTACGACTCGTCGCCGTCCGGCCTGGTCGAGCGGCTCACCGAGCACGGGGTCCTGGTCACCGACCCCCGTTCACTGTTCGCGTGATCTGCCACACCCCGCTGGCCCCGCTACGGCGAGGCCGGCGGGGTCAGCGGGTGGGGCGCGGGATCAGCGGTTGAGGCTCAGCGCGTGGCGTACTCGGCGATGCGGCCGAGCACGCCGTTGAGGAACCGGGGCGAGTCGTCGGTGGAGATCTGCCGGGCCAGCTCGACCGCCTCGCTGATGGCCACCGCGTCGTCGATGTCGTCGCGGTAGAGCAGCTCGAAGACGGCCACCCGGGCCAGATTGCGGTCTACCGCCGGCATCCGCTCCAGTGTCCAGCCTTCGGCGTAGCTCGCGACCAGCTCATCGATCCGGCTCAGGTGCTCCGCGACCCCCTCGACCAGCGAGATCGCGTAGTCCAGGTAGCTGGGCCGGGGACCCTCGATGCGGCTGACCGACGACTTCAGTACCTCGTCGATCGGCGCGCCACGCAGATCCGCCTCGTACAACACGTCCAGGGCGCGCTTGCGCGCCTTACGACGCGCGGGCATCGGCGTTTTAGGACCCTCGGCCATGGATCAGGCGCGACCGAGGTAACGGCCGTCGCGGGTGTCGACCTTGATCTTCTCACCGGTCGAAACGAACAGCGGAACGTGAACGGTCGCGCCGGTCTCCACGGTCGCCGGCTTGTTGCCGCCCGTGCTGCGGTCACCCTGCAGGCCCGGCTCGGTGTACGTGACCTCCAGCACCACGCTGGTGGGCAGCTCGATGTAGAGCGGCACGCCCTCGTGAGTGGCGACCGTCACCTCGGCCTCCGGCAGCAGGTACTTCGAGGCCTCGCCCACGGTGGCGCCCGTCACCGGCAGCTGGTCGAAGGACTCCAGGTCCATGAACACGAAGTCGTCGCCGTCGGCGTAGAGGTACTGCATGTTCCGCTTGTCCACGGTCGCGGTGTCGACCTTGGTGCCGGCGTTGAAGGTGCGATCCACGACCTTCCCGGACAGCACGTTCTTCAGCGTGGTCCGCACGAAGGCGCCGCCCTTGCCGGGCTTGACGTGCTGAAACTCCACGACGGACCACAATTCCCCGTCGAGATTGAGAACGAGTCCGTTCTTGAGGTCGTTCGTGGTGGCCATGTCCCGCCTAACCGCATGATTGTCTATTTCCGCCTGTGGACCGCACAAGTGTAGCGGCGCCCCCAGGCCAGCGGCGGGACAGGTGTCACCGGCGGGACAGGTGCGCGAGCGCCAGCCGGTAGCCGTCCACGCCCAGCCCGCAGATGACCCCGGTGGCCACCGCGGAGATCACCGAGTGGTGCCGGAACTCCTCCCGGGCGTGGATGTTGGAGATGTGCACCTCGATCAATGGGGCGCGCAGCATCGCGCAGGCGTCGCGCAGCGCGTACGAGTAGTGCGACCAGGCACCCGGGTTCAGCACGACGGCGGCCTGCTCGTCGGCGGCGGCGTACAGCCAGGCGAGCATCTCCGGCTCGGCGTCGGTCTGCCGCACCTCGACGTCCAGGCCTAGCTCCTTGCCGTTGCGTACGCAGTCGGCGACCAGGTCGGCGTAGGTGGTGGAGCCGTAGACCGAGGGCTCCCGAAGCCCCAGCCGGCCCAGGTTCGGCCCGTTGAGCACGTACACCTTCATTCGATGCCCACCTCCTCGTACGCGGCCCGCAGAAGGTCCTCCGGCGGCGCGTCCAGGATCTCCGGCCGGGCTAGGCCGCCCAGGACGACGAAGCGCAGCCGGTTGCCCCGGGACTTCTTGTCCACCCGCATCGCCGCGTGCAGCTCCGGCCAGGCCCGGATCGAGTACTCGACCGGCAGGCCCAGCCCCGCCAGCACGGTGCGGTGGCGCAGGGCGGTGGGCTCGTCGAGCCGGCCGGCGAGCCGGGCCAGGGCGGCGGCGTAGACCAGCCCGACCGAGATGGCGTGGCCGTGCCGCCAGGCGTACCGCTCCCGCTTCTCGATCGCGTGGCCCAGCGTGTGCCCGTAGTTGAGGATCTCCCGCAGCCCCGACTCGCGCAGGTCCTTGCCCACCACGTCGGCCTTCACCCGGACCGCCCGCTCGACCAGCTCGCGCAGGTGCCGGTCGGGGTCGTCCTCGACCAGGTCGAGGATGGCGGGATCGGCGATGAAGCCGCACTTGACCACCTCGGCCAGCCCGGCCACCAGGTCGACCCGCGGCAGCGTCCGCAGGGTGGACAGGTCGCACAGCACCCCGGCCGGCGGGTGGAACGCACCGACCAGATTCTTCCCGGCCGCGGTGTTCACCCCGGTCTTGCCGCCCACCGCCGCGTCCACCATGCCCAGCAGGCTGGCCGGCAGCTGGACGACCGGTACGCCGCGCAGCCAGCAGGCGGCCACGAAGCCGGCCACGTCGGTGACCGCGCCGCCGCCCACGCCGACCACCCCGTCGGTGCGGGTGAATCCGGCCTGGCCGAGCGCGTCCCAGCAGCGGGCGGCGACCTCGATGGTCTTGCCGGCCTCGGCGTCGGGCAGCTCGATCGGCAGCGGCGCGATGCCGGCCGCGCGCAGGGCGTCGGCGACCCGGGCCGCGTACTCCTTCAGCGGCGGCGCGTACAGCACGGCGGCCCGCGCGGCGCCCGCCAGCAGCGGCGGCAGCTCCCCGAGCAGGTCGTGACCGACGAGCACCTGGTACGGCCGCTCGCCGCCGACCTCGATGGTGGTGATCTCACTGTCGTTCATCGCCGGTGAGCCTATCGCCCGCGCGGCCCCGCCCCGGCGCGCACCGGCGGCCGGCTCGGCCCGCCGATACCTGCTTGACGCGTGAGGCTAATAGCATTAGCCTCTCAGCTACTTGTCCTCGCCAAGCGACGGGAGCCCCACCATGACTGGCCAGCCGCCGACCACCCTGACCCCCACCGGCCTCGCGGTGCCGAGCGAAGCCCCGACCGAAGCCCCGAGCGCACTTCCGAGCCGGCCCGCGCTGCGTGCGCTGACCGTCGCGGCGGGCGCCGCGTACACCGTGTCCTGGGTGGTCGGCCTGCTCGTCGCGCCGGCCTCCACCGCCGTCGGGTCCTCGGGCCGGCAGGTGCTGGCCGGCCTGGCCGGGCACGAGGCGGCGGCCACCGCGCAGTACCTGCTGACCGAGGGCGCGCCGGCCGTCTTCCTGGCGATCGTGGCGCTCACCCTGGCCGGGGCCGCGCGCCGGACCCTGCCCCGCGCGGCCCGGGCCGCGCTGGCCACCGGCCTGTCCGCGGCCGGCATCTCGTTGGTCCAGTGCGTGCTCGGGGTCTACCTGACCGGCGCCGTGGCACCCAAGGGCGACGCGGGTACGGCGGGCACGCTGACCGGTTGGGTCGACCACCTGGACGGCGTGAAGATGCTCGTGCTCGCCGGTCTCGCACTTTCCGCGGCCGCGCTCAGCGGACCCCGGCGGGTGCTGCCCCGCTGGTTGGCCCCCACCGGCTGGGCCACGGCTGCGGCGCTGGTCGTCTCCGGCGTCGGGTACCTGTTCACCATCGGCGCGCTGTCCGCCGCCGCCTACCTGTCGCTGCCACTACTGCTGATCCTGGTCACCGGCACGGGCATCGCACCGCACCGGTCCGAGCGCCGGGGCCCGGCTACTCGTTGAGTTGTTCCAGCACCTCGGCCGCCACCTCTTCGGGGGTGCGGCCGTCGGTCTTCACGGTCACCGTGGCCACCTCCGCGTAGAGCGGGCGGCGCTGGTCGAGCAGGTACTTCATGGTGGCCCTGGGGTTGAGCTCCAGCAGCGGTCGACCGGCGCCCATGCCGACCCGGCGCATCGCGTCGGCGAGCTCCACCGACAGGAACACCACCCGGTGCCCGCGCAGCGCCCGCCGGGTCTCCTCGGCCATGATCGCGCCGCCGCCCAACGCCAGTACCCCACCGAAGCCGGCCAGCGCGGCGACGACCGACTCCCGCTCCAGGGCGCGGAAGTGATCCTCCCCGTCGTCGATGAAGATCTCCGGGATCGGCTTGCCGGCCAGCGCCTCGATGTCGGCGTCGACGTCCCGGAACGGCACCCCGAACGCCTCCGCGAGCAGCTCGCCGACCGTGGTCTTGCCCGCGCCCGGCGGGCCGACCAGCACCGCGACCGGCCGGTCGGCTCCCGGCTCGGCGTCTCCCGGCCCGGTCACCGGATCACCAGGCTGTCCAGGTACCCGGCCACGTTGCGGCGCATCTCCGCGACGGAGTCGCCGCCGAACTTCTCGGTCGCCGCCTCGGCCAGCACCAGCGCCACCATCGCCTCGGCCACCACCGCCGCCGCCGGTACCGCGGCGGTGTCCGAACGCTGGTTGATCGCCGTGGTGGCCTCGCCGGTGGCCACGTCCACGGTCGACAGCGCCCGGTTGAGCGAGGAGATCGGCTTCATGGCGGCCCGTACCCGCAGCGGCTCGCCGGTGGTGATGCCGCCCTCCAGGCCGCCGGCCCGGTCGGTCATCCGGCGCACGGTGGCGATGACGCCGGGGCGGGCCGGGGCGTCATCGACCAGCGCGATCTCGTCGTGCGCCTGCGATCCGCGCGACCGGGCCTGGGTGAACCCGTCGCCGATCTCGACTCCCTTGATCGCCTGGATCGACATGAGCGCGCTGGCGAGCCGCGCGTCCAGCTTGCGGTCCCACTGCACGTGGCTGCCCAGGCCCGGCGGCACCCCGTAGGCGAGCACCTCGACGATGCCGCCCAGGGTGTCCGCGTCCCGCTTGGCGGCGTCGATCTCCTCGACCATCCGCGCACTGGCCTGCGGGTCCAGGCAGCGCACCGGGTCGGCGTCGATGCGCGCGGCGTCCTCCGGCCGGGGTACCAGGCCCGACTTGACCGCCACGCTGCCCAGCTCGATGACGTGCGACACGATCTCGATGCCCAGCGCCTGGCCGATCAGGGCCTTGGCCACCGTGCCGACGGCGACCCGGGCCGCCGTCTCCCGGGCGCTGGCGCGCTCCAGGATCGGCCGGGCGTCGGCATGCCCGTACTTCTGCATGCCGGCCAGGTCGGCGTGGCCGGGCCGGGGCCGGGTCAGCGGCGCGTTGCGCGCCTGGCTGGCCAGGACCTCCGGGTCCACCGGGTCGGCCGCCATCACGGTCTCCCACTTGGGCCACTCGGTGTTGCCCACCCGGATCGCCACCGGCGAGCCGAGGGTCCGCCCGTGACGCAGGCCACCGAGGAACTCGACCGCGTCCTGCTCGAAGGACATCCGCGCACCCCGGCCGTACCCGAGCCGGCGGCGGGCCAGCTCACTGGACACCTCGGCACTGGTCACCTCAATCCCGGCGGGTACCCCCTCCAGGACAGCGACCAGGGCCGGGCCATGGGACTCCCCAGCGGTCAACCAGCGCAGCACAGATCCACCCTTCGTTCCGGCGATTCCGCGCACAAGTCTGGCACGCTGGGCGGGCCCGGCTAACGCTGGGCGGCCGCCTCCCGCAATGCGGCATCCATCGCGGCCACCGGGGCGGGCAGCCCGGTGAACAGGGTGAACTGGTGTACCGCCTGGTTGAGCAGCAGGTCCAGGCCGGACACGATGCGCAGCCCCCCCGCCCGGGCGGCGGCGGCCAGCGGGGTCGGCCAGGGGTCGTACAGGGCGTCGAACAGCACCGCACCGGGCCGCCAGGCCGGCCGTACCGCGTCGGCGACCCCCTTCGGTACCGTCGAGATGATCAATTCGGCGGAGCCGGCCCGGTCGGCGTGCGCGAAGTCCACGTGGGTCAGCAGCACGCCCAGCCGCTCGGCGACCGGGCGCAGCTGGTCCACTGCCTCGGCTCGTCGGGCGTACACGTCGATCATGGGAGCGCCCAGTTGGGCCCCGGCGGCCAGCGCCGCCCGGGCGGTACCCCCGGCGCCCAGCACCGCTACGCGCTCGACCGCGGTCAGCCCCGCCGAGCGCAGCGCGTCGACCATGCCGGGGGCGTCGGTGTTCTCGGCGAGCCAGCCGTCCGGCCCGTGTACCAGAGTGTTGGCGGCGCCCAGCGCGGCGGCGACCGGGGTCACCCGGTCCGCGACCGACAGCGCCACCTCCTTGAGCGGCATGGTCAGCGACAGCCCGGCCCAGTACGGGCCCAGGCCGGCCACCAGGTCGGCCAGCTCGGCCTCGGCGCACTCGATCGCCGTGTAGCGCCAGTCCGCCAGCCCGATCGCGGCGTACCCGGCGTTGTGCAGCACCGGCGAGAGCGAGTGCGCCACCGGCTTGCCGAGCACGGCGGCGCGCCGCCCGACCTCATTGACCATGCCGGCCAGTCTGGCATGTCCCGCCCCGGCAGCCTCCAACGCCGGGGCCACCGGGCTCGGTCGGCCCGCCGTCAGGGGGTGCAGACGCCGATGTTCACGCCGTTGTTCTTGGCCTTCTGGGTGTCGGCGCAGAACTGCGAGTACGTCGGGGCGAAGGCCGTGGTGCCGTTCTTGTCGATGGCCAGGAAGAAGTAGTTGTTCGACGACGGTGCGGTCATCGCCCCGGTCAGCGCGTCGGCACCCGGGTTGCTGATCGGGCCGGGCGGCATGCCGGGCTTGTCGTACGTGTCATACGGGTTGCTGGTGTCGTGCAGCTGGCTGTAGGTGAGGTCCCCGGACTCCAGCGGCGCCTTGCCGGTCACCCGCAGCCAGTAGTTGACGGTGCTGTCCAACTGGAGGCAGCTGCAGCTCAGGCCCACCTGCTGGGTCTGCGTCGCCGGCTTGTACGCCCGGTTGTACAACACCCGGGCGACGCCGGGCATGTCCTGCGACCGGACCGCCTCGACCTGCGCGATCGACGCGGCGATCAGCCCCTCGTACGGCGAGATGCCGAACTTCTGCTGGACGGTGTCGACGAAGTCCAGCTTGGTGGCCTCCTGGATGAAGCCGTTGACCATCGTCTTGAGGATGGTGGTGGCGTCCGTGCCCGGATCGAATTCGTAGGTGTCCGGGTAGAGGAAACCCTCGATGGAGTGCGGAGTGGGCACCGGCTTGCCGTCCTCCCGGGTGAACCAGGTGGACGGAACGCCCAGCGCCTCCGGGTTCGCGGCGGCCTTCTTGAAGTCGGCCACGGGGATGTTGGTCGCCTTGGACAGCGTGTCGAAGATCTGCAACGAGATCAGCCCCTCGGGGATGGTCACCGTCTCGGACACCTTGTTGACCAGCTTGTTGTTGCCGTCGCGGGCCAGCAGGGCGCTGACCGCGAGCGAGGCCTTCATCTGCTTGTGCAGCTTGTAGAAGCCGGGCTCGACGTTCTGGCTGTCCGGATTGTCGGTGAACGCGTTGACGAACGCCTTCGCGCTCTCCACCACGCCCGCGGTGACCAGCTTGTTCCCGATGTCGGTGCCACCGTCTCCGGGCGACACCTGAACCGTCACCGAACCGGTGCCCGGGCCCGAATAGTCCTTGACGGCGAAGTAGTCCTGCACCTTGCCGAAGCCGTACCATCCGGCGCCGCCGAGAATGCCGAGCAGGACCAGGGTCATCAGGAGGGCGGCGACGGTGCGGCCACGGCGACGCTTGCGCGGGCCGCCTCCCGAACCACGGGCTCCGCGACGTTTACGGCGGTGCCGGCCGCGGTCGTAGTCGTCGTCGAACGCCAGGTCCAGGTCGTCGATCATTACCTTCGCCTCCGCTGGTTGTCGAGCCAGCCCTGCAGGATCTCCACAGCGGCCACCTGGTCGACAACTGCTCGTTGACGCCTCCCCCGGACGCCTCGCTCGGACAGCCTACGGGAGGCGACCACTGTGGTCATCCTCTCGTCCGACAACCGTACGGGAACGGGCTGGATCGCGCACCCGAGCGCCTGCGCGTACCGCCGCACCTCGGCGGCCGCCAGTGCCTCCCGCCCGGCGAGGGTGATCGGCAGCCCGACCACCACCTCCACCACCTCGTGCTCGCGCACCAACGAGGCGAGTTCCGCGATGTCGGTGGGCAGGGTGGGCACCCCGGCCGGCACGGAGGGTGCCGAACCAGGCGCGGAGAGTGCCGGCGCCGGAGCGGTCGGTGCGGGAGGCGTTGCCGCCGCCGCGGCCGGCGTGGACCGGCCGCCCGTGGGCGGCCGGTCACCGGTGGTCAGGTCGCGGGCCAGCGTGACGAGCGGGCTCGCCAGAATGCCGTCCGGGTCGCTGCGGGCCACACCGACCCGGACCTTGCCAACATCAACGCCGAGTCGGACACCCCGCCGCCAAGGCCGCGTGTCCTGATCCGGGCCGGAGGTCATCCGGCGACCAGCGCCTCGATCGCCGAGAGCAGCCTGGGCGCCTCGTCGGCCGGTACGCCGCCGCCCTGCGCGAGGTCGGCGTTGCCGCCGCCCCGACCGGACAGCGCGCCCTTGACCAGGTCGCTCGCCGACAGGCCCCGGTCGCGGGCGGCGCCGTTGACCGCCACCACGAGCGACGCCTTGCCGCCAGAGCGGGCCGCCAGCGCGACCACCGCCGGCCGGGCCGCCGGGATCTTGCCGCGGATCTCCTGCGTGAGGGTGCGTACGTCCCCCGCCGAGGTGCCCTCCGGCGCCTCGGCCCCCACGTAGGCGACCCCGGCCACGTCCCGCGCCGCGTCCGCCAGCCCCGCCGCGTTGCCCAGCACCAGCTGAGCCCGCAGCTTCTCCAGTTCCTTCTCCGCGTCGCGCAGCGCAGCGACCGCCTGCTGCACCCGGTCGCCGACCTGCTCGACCGGCACCCGGAACACGTCGGCCAGCTGCGACACCAGCAGGTGCTCGCGGGCCAGGAAGCTGAACGCGTCGATCCCGACCAGCGCCTCGACCCGGCGCACGCCGGAGCCGATGGACGACTCGTGCAGGATCTTGACCAGGCCCAGCTGCCCGGAGCGGGACACGTGCGTGCCGCCGCACAGCTCCCGGGCGTAGTCGCCGACCTCGACGACCCGGACCTCGTCGCCGTACTTCTCGCCGAACAGGGCCATCGCGCCCGAGGCCCGCGCCTCCTCCAGCGAGGTGATGAACGCGTGCACCTCCAGGTCGTTGACCAGTACCTCGTTGACCTGCTGCTCGACGTCGTTGAGCACAGAGGCCGGCACGGCGCCGGGGGTGTTGAAGTCGAAGCGCAGCCGCCCGGGGGCGTTGAGCGAACCGGCCTGAGTCGCCGACTGGCCGACCAGGTTACGGATCGCCGTGTGCACCAGGTGGGTCGCCGTGTGCGCCCGGGAGATCGCCCGGCGCCGGGTCACGTCGATCTCGGCGAACGCGTCCTCGCCCACCTGGATCTCGCCGCGCACCACCCGGCCCCGGTGCACGATCAGCCCCGGTACCGGCGACTGGACGTCGAACACCTCGAGCTGGCCGCCGCCGACCGTGATCACGCCGGAGTCCGGCTGCTGGCCACCGCCCTCGGCGTAGAACGGGGTCGCGTCGAGCACCACCTCGACCGTCTCGCCCTCCTGCGCCGCGGCCAGGCCGTTGCCGCCGGAGAGCACCGCGCGGACCCGGGTCTCCCGGGACACCTCGTGGTACCCGGTGAAGTCCACCTTCCCGCCGGCGTCGAGCACCTCCCGGTACGCGGACAGGTCGGCGTGCCCGGTCTTGCGGGCCTGCGCGTCGGCCTTGGCCCGGGTGCGCTGCTCGGCCATGAGCCGCCGGAAGCCATCGGTGTCGACGTCCAGGCCCTGCTCGGCCGCGATCTCCAGGGTCAGGTCGATCGGGAAGCCGTACGTGTCGTGCAGCGCGAACGCCTTGTCCCCGGGCAGGGTGCGCCCGCCCGCCGACCGGGTCTCGTCGATGGCCAGGTCGAGGATCGTGGTGCCCTGCCGCAGGGTGGACAGGAACGCCTCCTCCTCGCCGTACGCGTACTGCGAGATGCGGCCGTATTCCTCGGCCACCTCCGGGTAGGACGGGGACATGCAGTCCCGGGCCACCGGCAGCAGCTCGGGCAGCGCGGGCTCGTTCCAGCCGAGCAGGCGCATCGACCGGATCGCCCGGCGCAGGATGCGGCGCAGCACGTACCCGCGCCCCTCGTTGCTCGGGGTCACCCCGTCGCCAATGAGCATCAGCGAGGTGCGCACGTGGTCGGCGATCACCCGCAGCCGCACGTCGTCCGGGGCGGACTCGCTGGCCGCGTGGCCGGAGTTCGCGCCGTACCGCTTGCCGGTCAGCTCCGCCGCCCGGTCGAGGATCGGGCGCACCTCGTCGATCTCGTACAGGTTGTCCACGCCCTGCAGGATCGACGCGATGCGCTCCAGGCCCATGCCGGTGTCGATGCTCTTGGCGGGCAGCTCCCCGATGATCGGGTAGTTCTCCTTGTCCGTGCCCGGACCGCGGTCGAACTGCATGAAGACGAGGTTCCAGAACTCCATGTACCGGTCCTCGTCGACCTCCGGCCCACCCTCGCGGCCGTACTCCGGCCCACGGTCCAGGTACAGCTCGGAGCATGGGCCGCACGGCCCGGGGATGCCCATCGACCAGAAGTTGTCCGTCTTTCCCCGCCGCACGATCCGATCCAGCGGCAGGCCGATCTGCTTGTGCCAGATGTCGATGGCCTCGTCGTCGTCGAGGTACACCGTGGCCCAGAGCCGGTCACCGTCCAGCCCGAAGCCGCCCTCGGCCTGGGGCTTGGTGGACAGGTCCCAGGCCAGCGCGATGGCCTGCTCCTTGAAATAGTCACCGAAGGAGAAGTTGCCGTTCATCTGGAAGAACGTGCCGTGCCGGCTGGTCTTGCCCACCTCGTCGATGTCCGGGGTGCGCAGGCACTTCTGCACGCTGGTGGCCCGAGAGAACGGCGGCGTGACCTGGCCGAGGAAGTAAGGGACGAACTGCACCATTCCGGCGTTGATGAACAGCAGGTTGGGGTCGTCAATGGCCGGCAGCGGTGCGCTGGGCACCACGGTGTGTCCGTTCGACTCGAAGTGCGCCAGGAACCGTCGCTTGACCTCCGCGGTCCTCATCAGCGGTAGCTACCTTCCTCCAGGTCAAGATCCAACGTTTCGCCCTCGGCGAAGGCGGCGTGGATCTCATCTTCACGTTCGCGCATGCCCTCGCGGACATCCTCAACAAAGTTACGAACCGAATCGACCAGACCGCCAGCGCTTTCCCGCGCCGAGGCGGCCATGCCCTGCGGGGTGAACGCCTGGGCCTTCTTGGCCGCCGCGCGAACGACCAGCGCGCCGACGGCCAGCCCGACACCGAGCCACAGTAGACGTCTCATCGCTGCTCACCCCTCCTAATTGGAGCCGCTCGCGGCGGCCTTGCGCTCGCGCTTGCGGGCCGAGCGCTGCTGCTTGATCATGTCGCGGACCTGCTGCTCCTCGTCCGCCCGCCGCCGGTTGGCCAGCGCCTTGCGCACCCCGTAGGACAGCGAGGCCACCCGGACGATGGGGCTGGACGCGGCCGAGGCCACCACGGTGGACAGGTTGGCCACGTTCGCGGTGACGATCTGCGCGTGCCCGGTGATCGTATCCAGCCGCTCCAGCTGGACATTGACCCCTTCCAGCGAGGTCTGCACCTGGCTGAGAGCCGTGTTGACCCCCTCGACCGTGGTGTTCACGTTGCCCAGCAGCGGCGCCGTGCGCTCGGTGAGGTCGTTGATCGCTTGGGTGGCCGCGTCCACGGTGTGCCGCAACTTCAGGATCGGTACCGCCAGCACGAGTACGAGCATCGCGAACGCACCCGCGGCGACCAGCGCCGCGATCTGTCCACCGGACACGCCTGTCTCCCCTCTGTCTCGCGGGCCGGCACCTGGCCGGACCGGGTAAGCGGCTCTTTCGGGCGGCCGGCTGCCGAGCCCGACCGGATGGCGACGGTCACTTCCGCCAACGGGCAGACCCTACCGTGCGTGACGGCGGTGCTCGTTACGGCCGCCCCGATCGCGGTGCCCGGCGACCGCCCGGCGGAGGTTAACCGTGCCAGTTCTTGTCGACCTGGTTGACCACTTTCGCGGTCACCAGCGCTCCGGGGCACGTGGGCGGCGGCCCACTCGCGGTAGCGGTCGGTATCAGGTCGCCCGGAAGCGTCGGGGACGGCGAGGGCACCGGCGCTCCCGGTGAGGGGGCCACCCCACTCAGGTCGCACGCCGCGTTGCGGGTCCACAGATCCAGCGCGTACTGGTCACGCTGCCAGCAGGTGTAGCTGCCGGTGCCGGGCTTCGGGCATCCCGAGCTCTGCTCTCGTACCCATCCGGCCTTGCTCAGCGCGGCCTCGAAGACCGGGTCGGTCTCGTTCGCCGACTTGCTCGAGCGCCAGGTCCGCTCCCGCAGCCGGCAGGTCTTGAGGCACCAGCGGCTGCCGCTCGAGGCGTCGACGTGCTGCACGGACGCCCAGGCCGGCAGCGAGAGCGAGTCGAGGTTCTTGACAACCGGATCCGCGCCGGCGCCACGGGCGAACAGGATGACCGGCAACACCCCGAGCAGCACCACGACGGCCACGGCCAGGACCAGGATCTGCCTGGAACGGCTCAGCCGCGGTAGCGAGCCGAAGCCGACGATCCGGCCCGCGCGCTCGGGCGGCTCCTCGCCGCCGTCGCCCGGGCGCAGCGCGGGGCGCTCCCCGGAGCCGTACCCGGCCGGCTCACCCGGGAACCCGACCTGCTCACCCGGGAACCCGACCTGCTCACCGGTACCGCGCCGGAGCGGCTCGCCGGGGCGGCGGGCGGTGGCGCGAGCGGCCGGTGCGACCGCACCGGGAGGAGGTGCGGCCACGCCACCCACCGGCGGCGCGGCGGCCCGGCCCCCGGCCGGCGGTGGAGTCGCGCGACCACCCGCGGGTGGCGGAGTCGCCCGGCCGCCCGCCGGTGGCGGAGCAGCCCGACCACCCGCCGGTGGCGGAGCAGTGGCCCGACCACCCGCCGATGGCGGCGCCGCCCGGCCCCCGGCCGGCCCGCCGGGGCCGCCCATCGGCGGTACGGCCCTGCCCCCGACCGGCGCGGCGGCGCCGCCTACCGGCGGCGGAGTCTTGCCCAC